>NZ_JBSREH010000016.1:0-213511 GCF_055145905.1 Modicisalibacter sp.
TCGGCCTCGGACGAGCAGACCCGGGGGATCGAGCAGATCAACCAGGCGGTGGCGCAGATGGACGAGGTCACCCAGCAGAACGCCGAGCGGGTACAGACCTCGGCGCGGGCCGCCCAGGAACTCGACGAGCAGGTGGTGCGCCTGGCCGAGGCGATGGGCGTGCTGCGCCTGAGCGGCAGCGGCCGGGAGCAGGTCGACCGCGAGACACGCTTCCGGGCCGCCAAGGCCCGCAAGCAGGGCGGCAGGGAGACTCCGGCGCTGAGCCACGGAAAGGCCGGCAAGTCGCAGGCCGGTTCATCCCGCAGCACCACGGCGGACAGTGAATGGGTGGCCTTTTGACTACCTGGACGGGGCCCGGCGATCCGGCGGGCGATAGCGCACCGGCCTCGACGCCGGGTCTGGATCGGGATCTGATCATGACCGATGCCGACTTCAATCGGGTGCGTCAGCTGATCTACCAGCGGGCCGGCATCGTGCTGGCCGAGCACAAGCGCGAGATGGTCTACAGCCGTCTGGCACGCCGCCTGCGGCTGTACAAGCTGACGCGCTTCGCGGACTACCTGGCGCGCCTGGAGCGGCAGCCGGATGCCCGCGAGTGGGAGGCCTTCACCAACGCCCTGACCACCAATCTCACGGCCTTCTTCCGCGAGGCGCACCATTTCCCGTTGCTGGCCGATCATGTCCAGCAGCGCAGCGGGCCGATTCGTATCTGGTGCGCGGCGGCGTCGACCGGGGAAGAGCCCTACTCGATCGCCATGACGCTCAACGAGGCGCTGGGCCCGCGTGCCCGCGAGGCCAGGGTGGTGGCCACGGACATCGATACCGACGCTCTGGCACGGGCCCGCGAGGCAGTCTACCCGCTGGAGCAGGTCCTCAAGTTGCCCGATGAGCGGCGCAAGCGCTTCTTCCTGCGTGGCGGCGGCGCCCGTTCCGGGTTGGCGCGTATCCGGCCCGAACTGATGTCGATGGTCGAATTTCGCCCGCTCAACCTGCTGGCGCCGTCCTGGCCGCTGGACGGGGGCTTCGATGCGATCTTCTGTCGCAATGTGATGATCTACTTCGACAAGGAAACCCAGGCGCGGATCCTCGACCGGTTCGTGCCGCTGCTCAAGCCGGACGGCCTGCTCTTCGCCGGCCATTCGGAAAACTTTTCCTACATCAGCAAGGCCTTTCGCCTGCGTGGACAGACGGTCTATGAACTGGCCGATTCAGCCTCAAGTCGCGCGGCGGTTCGCCGATAAGAAGAGACAATGCCCCGGCGGCTCGTACAGGAGCGGCCGGGCAATGGATAGGAGACCCTCTCTTGAGTGCCCGGAAGATCAAGGTGTTGTGCGTCGACGATTCGGCGTTGATTCGCGACCTGATGAGCGAAATCATCAACTCGCACGATGACATGGAAGTGGTGGCGACGGCACCCGATCCGCTGGTGGCACGTGACCTGATCAAGCGTACCAATCCTGACGTCCTGACCCTCGACGTGGAGATGCCGCGCATGGACGGCATCGACTTTCTCGAGCGGTTGATGCGGCTGCGTCCCATGCCCGTGCTGATGGTGTCGTCGCTCACCCAGGCCGGTTCGGAAGTGACGCTCAAGGCGCTCGAGCTGGGAGCGGTGGACTTCATCGCCAAGCCGCAGCTGGGCATTCGCAGCGGCATGCTCGAGTACAGCGAGATGATCGCCGACAAGCTGCGGGCCGCCGCACGTTCGCGACCGCGGGCCGCGCCCCGCAAGGACGCGCCGCGTGCCGCCGCCCCGGTCAAGGCACCGCTGATCTCGAGCGAAAAGCTGATCATCATCGGCGCATCGACGGGCGGCACCGAGGCCATTCGTCAGGTTCTGGAGCCGCTGCCCGCCAACGCGCCGGCGATCCTGATCACCCAGCACATGCCAGGCGGTTTCACGCGATCCTTCGCGGAACGGCTCGACCGGCTGTGTCGAATCGAGGTCAAGGAAGCCGAGGATGGCGAGCGTGTACTGCCCGGCCATGCCTACATCGCCCCCGGGGACCGCCACCTGAAGCTGGCGCGCAGCGGTGCCAACTATGTGGTCAAGCTCGATGACGGCGAGCCGGTCAACCGGCACCGCCCCTCGGTGGACGTGCTGTTTCACTCCGCCGCGGTCAACGCCGGCCGCAACGCGGTCGGCGCGCTGCTGACCGGCATGGGCCGCGACGGTGCCGCCGGACTGCTCGAAATGCGTCAGGCGGGCGCCCATACCCTGGCGCAGAGCGAGGAAACCTGCGTGGTATACGGCATGCCGCGGGAAGCCGTGGCGCTGGGTGCGGCCGCCGATGTGGTCGATCTCGACCAGGTGGCCTCGCGCATCATGCAGCTGGTCGCCGCCTCCGGACGTGCCCAGCGTGTCTGAATAATCACGATGCCGGCTGCAGGCGGCCGGCGAGTCTGTTGAATCCCCTGAACACATCGATTGAGAACGAGGAACGACGATGGCCGATAAGAACATGAGCATTCTGGTGGTCGATGACTTTCCCACCATGCGCCGCATCGTGCGCAGCTTGCTCAAGGAACTGGGCTACAACAACGTCGAGGAGGCCGAGGACGGTCAGGACGCGCTGGGCAAGCTGCGCGGCGGCAACTTCGAGTTCGTCGTATCCGACTGGAACATGCCGAATCTCGACGGCCTGGAAATGCTCAAGCAGATTCGCGCCGATGATGCCCTCAAGTCCCTGCCGGTGCTGATGGTGACCGCCGAGGCCAAGAAGGAAAACATCATCGCGGCGGCGCAGGCCGGTGCCAACGGTTATGTCGTCAAGCCCTTCACGGCCGCGACCCTGGAAGAGAAGCTCAACAAGATCTTCGAAAAACTCGGCAAGTGAGCGCCGCCGCGAAGGAGGGTTAGCCATGAGTGCTGAAGCGCAGCACGACGGAACACAGGCCAGCGACGACCTGATTCAGCGCATCGGCCAGTTGACCCGCATGCTGCGTGACAGCATGCGTGAGCTGGGGCTGGACAAGGAGATCGAGAAGGCGGCGGAAGCGATTCCCGATGCTCGGGACCGGCTCAGTTACGTCGCCTCGATGACCGAGCAGGCCGCCGAGCGGGCGCTCAATGCCATCGACCGGGCCCAGCCCCTGCAGGAGTCGCTGGAGGAGCGGGCCAAGTCACTCGATGCCCGCTGGGCCGAGTGGTTTGCCGAACCCAAGGAGCTCGATGAAGCCAAGGCGCTGGTGCAGGACACGCGCACTTATCTAAGCGACGTACCGGCGCAGACCAAGGCCACCAATGCCGAACTGTTCGAGATCATGATGGCCCAGGACTTTCAGGACCTGACCGGCCAGGTGATCAAGCGGATGATGGACATGATCCGCGAGATCGAGAATCAGCTGGTTCAGGTACTGCTGGACAACGTGCCCGACAGTGAAGATCGTCAGGAGCTGCGACGCTCGATCGAGAACGAGCGCGAGACGTCGCTGCTCAACGGCCCGCAGATCAAGCCGGAGGGCGAGGACGTGGTCAGCAGCCAGGACCAGGTCGACGACCTGCTGGACTCGCTGGGCTTCTGAGTGTGGTCGGCGCCTCGCGGCGCCGTTTTCACGATATCCCCTGGCGCGGCAATCGAGGATTAACGCTCGATTCGTCGCGCTTTTTGCGTGTTCGTCCGCCGGGCCTGCCACGCAGAATAAGCCACGACTCCGAATGGGCCAGGGTGTGGCATAAAGGCGATGGCCGAGGACAGCAGCGACGAGGACAAGACAGAAGACCCGACGCCACGACGCCTTGAAAAGGCGCGTGAAGAAGGGCAGATCGCTCGTTCGCGGGAGCTGACCACCTTTCTGATGCTGCTGGCCGGCGTGATCGGCCTGTGGAGCCTCGGTACACAGCTCTACGACCAGCTCGGCATGATGATGGAGCAGGCCTTCCTGTTCGACCGTGGCATCGCCTTCGATACCGCGCGGATGATGGCCAAGCTGTGGACCCTGGGTGAACACAGCCTGCTCGCCGTGCTGCCCCTGTTCCTGCTGCTGACTGTGGTGGCCGCCATCGCCCCGGCGCTGCTGGGAGGCTGGGTGCTGTCGGGCAAGTCGCTCAAGCCGCAACCCTCCAAGCTCAACCCGCTCAAGGGTCTCAAGCGCCTGGTGTCGTCGCAGATTCTCGCCGAGCTCTCCAAGGCGATTGCCAAGTCGCTGCTCACCGGCAGCGTGGCCGGGGTCTTCCTGTGGTTCAAGCGCGGTGAATTGCTCGGTCTGATGAGCCAGCCGCTCGAGCAAGCCTTGGCCGATGCGCTGCGCCTGGCGGCGATTTGCTGTGCGCTGATCGTGCTTTCGCTGGTGGTGGTGATTCTCATCGACGTGCCCTACCAGCTGTGGAGCCACAACAAGAAGCTGCGCATGACCAAGGACGAGATCAAGAAGGAGCACAAGGAATCCGAGGGTGACCCGCAGATCAAGGGGCGGATTCGTCAACAGCAGCAGGCCATGGCGCGCGGACGCATGATGAGCAAGGTGCCCGAGGCCGACGTGATCGTCACCAACCCGACGCACTACGCCGTGGCCCTGAGCTACCGTGACGGCGAGATGGGCGCGCCGCGGGTGGTCGCCAAGGGCGCGGACGCCGTCGCCGCGCGGATTCGCGAGATCGGCGACGAGCACCATGTACCCCGGCTCGAGGCACCGCCGCTGGCGCGGGCCCTGTATCGTCACGTCGACCTGGATCAGGAGATCCCGGTCGACCTCTACACGGCGGTCGCCGAGGTCATGGCCTGGGCCTTCCGCCTGCATCAGGTGCGTCGCGAGGGCGGCGAGACGCCCGAGCCGCCCGGCAACCTGCCGATACCGGCCGCCATGGATGACGACGCCGCATCGTCCCGCGAGGAGACGCCATGAATCTGATGGATACGCTGGGCCGCCAGAGCTGGCTCGGCGATGCCCGAATGAAGCTGCTGGCCGGGCCGCTGCTGATCATCATGATCCTGTCGATGATGATCCTGCCGCTGCCGCCGTTCGCGCTCGACATGTTCTTCACCTTCAACATCGCCATGTCGGTGATGGTGCTGCTGGTCAGCATGTTCACGCAGAAGCCGCTGGACTTCGCGGCGTTTCCCGCGGTGCTGCTGTTCACCACGCTGCTGCGCCTGTCGCTCAACGTGGCCTCGACCCGCGTGGTGCTGATGAACGGCGACGAGGGCGGCGACGCGGCCGGCAAGGTGATCGAGGCGTTCGGCGAATTCCTGATCGGCGGCAACTTCGCCGTGGGCCTGGTGGTCTTCCTGATCCTGGTGATCATCAACTTCATGGTCATCACCAAGGGGGCGGGGCGCATCGCCGAGGTGGGCGCGCGCTTCACCCTGGACTCCATGCCCGGCAAGCAGATGGCCATCGACGCCGACCTCAACGCCGGCCTGATCGGCGAGGAGGACGCCAAGCAGCGTCGCGCGGAGATCGCCCAGGAATCCGACTTCTATGGCTCGATGGACGGGGCCAGCAAGTTCGTGCGCGGTGACGCCGTGGCGGGCCTGATCATCATGGTGGTCAATCTGATCGGCGGGCTGCTGATCGGCGTGATCCAGCACGACATGGCGGTGGCCGACGCCGCGCGCACCTATGCCCTGCTGACCATCGGCGACGGCCTGGTGGCGCAGATTCCGGCGCTGGTGATCTCCACCGCCGCCGGTGTCACCGTCTCGCGGGTCAACACCGACCAGGACGTCGGCCAGCAGATGATCTCGCAGCTGTTCGCCAACCCCCAGGTACTGGTGCTGGCCGCCTGCGTGATGGGGCTGCTGGGGCTGGTGCCGGGCATGCCCAACCTGGTGTTCCTGCTGTTCAGTACCCTGCTGGGCTCGCTGGCCTGGTGGATGATCCGCCAGCGCGACGACAGGCTGGCCGAGCAGGCCATCCAGGAGGCGCCGCCGCCGTCGCCCGAGGTGCCCGAGGCCAGCTGGGACGACGTCCAGCTGGTCGACACCCTGGGGCTGGAAGTCGGCCATCGCCTGATCCCGCTGGTCGACCACCGCCAGGACGGCGAACTGCTGGGACGCATCAAGAGCGTGCGCAAGAAGTTCGCCCAGGAGGTCGGCTTCCTGCCGCCTGTGGTGCACATCCGCGACAACCTCGAGCTGGGGCCCAACACCTACGTGCTGACCCTGAAGGGCGTGGAGATCGGTCGCGCCGAGGCCCATCCCGGCAAGTGGCTGGCCATCGATCCCGGTCAGGTCTCGGGGCAGCTGGAGGGCACGCCGACCCAGGACCCGGCCTTCGGGCTGCCCGCCGTGTGGATCGACGCCGGCCAGCGCGAGCATGCGCAGGTCTACGGCTACACGGTGGTGGATGCCAGCACGGTGGTGGCGACGCATCTCAATCACCTGCTGCACCGCCACGCCGGCGACATGCTGGGGCGCCAGGAGACGCAGCAGCTGCTCGACAAGCTGGGCGAGGAGAGCAAGTCGCTGGTCGAGGACGTGGTGCCCAAGCTGGTGTCGCTGACCACCCTGCAGCGCCTGCTGCAGAACCTGCTCGAGGAGGAGGTGTCGATTCGCGACCTGCGGACCATCCTCGATACCCTGGCCGAGCATGCCACGCCCCAGAGCGACACCCAGGACCTGACCGCCGTGGTGCGCGTGGCGCTGGGCCGCGCGATCACTCAGCAGTGGTTCCCCGGCCAGGGCGAGCTGCACGTCATCGGCCTGGACGCCAACCTCGAGCAGGTGCTCAGCCAGGCGATGAACGGCGGCGGCGCCATCGAGCCGGGGCTGGCCGACACCCTGATGCAGCAGACCGAAGCGGCGGTGAACCGCCAGGAGGCCCTGGGCGAGCCCACGGTGCTGGTGGTGCCGCACAGCCTGCGTCCGCTGCTGTCGCGCTTCCTGCGCCGTCGGCTGCGCCAGCTGGTGGTCATGTCGCAGGCCGAGATTCCCGATGATCGAACCATCCGCGTCACCGCCCTGGTCGGAGGCCGTCAATAATGAGTGTCCAGCGTTTCGTCGGTGCCAACAGTCGCGAGGCCATGCGCCGGGTCCGGGCCGCGCTGGGGGATGACGCCCTGATCCTGGCCAATCGCCGGGTCGCCGAGGGCGTCGAGATCCTGGCGCTGGCCGAGGAGATGGTGCCCCCGGCCGAGCCGGGCCCGACCGGCGACGACACCCGCACCCTCGACGAGCCGCCGGATCGACCGGGCGGCGCCCATGCCGGGGCGGCCTCCCGCACCCAGCCGCCACCGGTGGCGGACGCTCCGCCGGCAGCGTCACGCCCGGAACCGCCGAAGCCTCGGCCGGAACCGTCAACGCCTGCCGAGAGCGCGCCTCCCGCCACGCCGGCGGACCCGCATCCGGGCGACCCGCATCCGGGCGACCCGCATCCGGGCGACCCGTTCGCCGCCTTCAGCGAACGGCTGCTCGGCGAGATGCAGGACCTGCGCGCGCTGCTGGTCGGCCGCCGGGACGCCGGTGCGCCCGTGGGCACGGCCGAGGACGACAATCGCGCGACGCTCAACCGACAACTGCAGGCCGCCGGTTACGGCAATGCCCTGGCGCGGGAGCTGCTCGACGCCCTGCCGCTGGAGCTCGTGCACGCCCCGGCGGACGAGGCGCTGGCCTGGCTGGAGCGGCAGCTGGTGTCGCGGCTGGCCGTGCTGGACGACGAGTCCCGACTGCTCGACGAGGGCGGCGTCTTCGCGCTGCTGGGGCCGACCGGCGTCGGCAAGACCACCACCACCGCCAAGCTCGCCGCCCGCTACGTGATGCGCCACGGTGCGGACGGGGTCGCGCTGGTGACCACCGACAGTTACCGGATCGGCGCTCACGAACAGTTGCGTATCTATGCCCGGCTCATGGGGGCCGAGGTGCATGCACTGGATGCCGAGGCGCCGCTGGACGACCTGCTCGCACGCCTCGCCGACAAGCGCCTGGTGATCATCGACACCGTGGGCATGAGCCAGCGTGATCGCCGGCTGGTCGATCAGGTGGCCATGCTGGGGCAGGGGGCACGCCCCGTGCGGCGGTTGTTGCTGCTCAATGCGGCGAGTCACGGCGAGACCCTCGAGGAAGTGGTCGAGACCTACCAGCGAGCCTCGCTGGCCGCGGGGGCACCGCTCTTCGGCGCGATTCTCACCAAGGTCGACGAGGCGCCGCGCCTGGGCGCGGTGCTGGACATCGCCATCCGCCACGATCTGCGGCTGCATTATGTGTCCCAGGGCCAGCAGGTACCGGAGGATCTGCGTCTGGTCGACCCGCATGAACTGGTCGGGCAGTCGCTGGCCACCGCCGACGACTCGGCGTTCGTCGGCGAACCGCTGGCCTGGCAGGCGACCCCCTCGGCGCGGCGTTGGCGGGGGCTGTCCCGCAGCCTGCTGGGTCAGGGTCGCTCACTGGCGGTAGTGATGGCACAGTTGCGGGCCCGGGTCGGCGGCTTCACCGCGCTCGACGCCGCCTGGCCATTGCTGACGATGCCGCTGTCGCGGCAACGGCTGCATCTCGACCGGGTGCGGGGGATGCCCGCGGCCCGCGAGGAGGACGCGGCGATGATGCTCTGGCCCCGCCATGTACCGATCAGGGGCAGCCAGTGTCGTCTGCCGGCCCTGTGTCTCAATGCCAGGGCCCTGCCGCTGGCAGCGCCCTGGCCGAGCCCCGGCCAGCCGGCGGGCGAGGCGGAAAAACTCTCGGCCGCCGAAGTGCGGCTGGGTACCGATCGCCATTTCCTGCCGCGCTGTCCGTCGGCGGCGGCCCGTCGCCATCTGCTGGACGCCGGCAGCGACTGGCTGGCGCTGGCCCAGGCCAACACCCGGGTGGTCTTCGAAGGCGAGCGCCTGCCGCTCAAGGCCCTTGCCGAGCAGGCGGATGCCGGGCACGAGGTGGCCTGCCGCTATCGGGGGCGGAGCGGGCGCCTGGCGACGGGTTGGCTGCCGGTATCGCTGAACGACGGCACCCCGGTACAGGCCTGGTTTGCGGTATTGCATGACCCCGACACCGGCCGTCGGCGCCTGACGCGTTACTGGCTGGCGGCGGACAAGGAGGCGGCTTCGCGCCCGGCATTGCTGGCCGCGCACCTGGTTGCCGAGGAGTGGAGCTCGCTGGCCGGCCGTGCCTGGCAATGGCTGGCGCCGGAAGCCGGCGAGGGTGTCGATACCGAGCTGCGTGCCTGGTTGGCCACCGCCCTGGCGGCCGTGGCGGTGCGGCTCGATCAGGAAGGCGATGACTGGGCGATGGACGTGCGCGGTCATCTGCTGGCGTTGCTGGGCGGTACACGCAAGCGCAGTGCCGCCGCCCTGCTCGAGGCCCTGTGGCACCTGCTGGCCGCCCGCGACGCCTTCGTGCTGGCGGCCGCACCACTGATGGGGGAGGTGACGACGCACCATGAGTGAAGGCGATCAGGCCGCCGGGCTGCGACGCTGGGCCGCCGAAATGGCGCCGGCGGCTGACGATGGCGAAGAGGGGGCAGCGCCGGAAACACCTGCCATGGCGGAGGAAACCGGGACGCCGACCTGGATTGCGGAGACGCTGGTTGAGCTGGCAGCATCTGCGTCCCTGGCGGCCGAGACGGCGCCCGCGCCCCGCCGGCTGCTGATGGTGCTGGGTCTGCCGGGCGGTGATGAGGCGGATACGCGGCCGGTCAGCGAGGCATTGGTGCGCTGGCAGGCGCAGGGGCAGCGCTGGGTTGGCGAGGCGGACGACTGGCGCATCGTGCCTACTTCGGTGGACAGCCCCCACCTGCCGGCACTGCTCGACGAGCAGTCGCGCTGGGCGCTGTGGGTGGGCAACGATGCCGATGCCTTTAGGCGCACCTATCGGCTGCTGAAACGCCTGGCACAGCGAGGCGGTCCGCGTCGCCTGCTGCTGGTGCACCCGCCGCTGGCCTCGCGAGCCGGGCTGCTGGCCAATCTTCAGCAGGCGGCGGCGAGCTTTTTCGGCTTCGAGTTGTGGATCGTGCCCGTCCGCCGGCGTCGGCGGCACGGTGCATGATCGGGGCGCGGCGTACGGCGGCCTGCCTGCTGTTGGTCGGCCTCGGGCTTGCCGGGTCTGCCCTCGGCGCGGGAAGCTGGGTCGGGCGGGCGCCGGCCGTGAATTTGGGCACGCCCGGGCGTGTGACAGCCGCCGAGCCCATCACGCCCCCGGCGGGGTTGCGACCCGGATTGATAACGTCCGTGTCCTGGCGTTTCCGAGCGCCACCGGGGCTCCCCGATCTGGAAGCCTGGCTGTGCCACCCACGCCGTTGCCTGCCGCTGACGGCGGCGCGCGGGCGAAGCGACGGGCTGCGCGGCCTGCCGGCGCGCGAGCCGCTGACCCTGCATTTTCGCCTGCCGCGCAATGCCCATGCCGGAGCGGTGCGTCTCACGGGGCTCCAGGTGATCGTCAACTACCGCGAGCCGCAAAAGGGTAAATAGCCTGATGCCCGGTCGGGTATTCGCCGCTTGGTGCCCCCTGCGAGAACGACATAATGCCGGTATCGGTGGCCGATCGGCGCCGCCACTGGCTGCAGGCTGGGAACCGAAGGATGTACACGGCACAAGGTAAAATCGATCAACGGGCCTTGCTGGACCAGTACCTGCCCGTCGTACGCCGACAGGCGCTGGCGCTTCAGGTCCGCCTGCCGGCCAGCGTCGATCTGGACGATCTCATCCAGGCCGGCATGGTGGGGCTGCTCGATGCGCTGGGCCGCTACAGCGCCGACCAGGGCGCGAGCCTGGCGACCTATGCCAGCCAGCGGATTCGCGGGGCGATGATCGACGAGTTGCGTAGTCGTGACTGGGTGCCGCGCAGCGTGCGGCGCAACGCCCGCGAGATCGACGAGACCATCCGCCGGCTCGAGCAGCAGCTGGGTCGCCAGGCCGAGGAGCGGGAAATTGCCGATGCTCTGGCGCTGGAGGTCGATGAGTATCGCCAGCGTCTGGCCGATACCAACGGCGGTCACCTGATGGGGCTCGACGAGATCATCGAGGAGGGCGGCGAGCCCGAGGCCGGTGACGGGGCGCCTCAGTCGCCCTTCGAGGCGCTGGCCGATTCGCAGCAGCGTGCGCGACTGGTCGCGGCGATCGAGCAGCTTCCCGAGCGCGAGAAGCTGCTGCTCGGCCTGTACTATCAGGAAGAACTCAACCTCAAGGAGATCGGCGCGGTCCTCGGGGTCAGTGAGTCCCGGGTCTGCCAGCTTCACAGTCAGGCGGTGGCACGCCTGCGCAGCCGGCTCAGAGCCGCCGAGGATGCCGAGGACGAGTACTGAATCGGCCGCCGTATCTTCTGTCTGTTGGTCGCCTGTCAACTCGAGGCGATCAGTGTGTCTTGGCGGATTCTCCTGCCGTTTTCGTTTCCTGCGCTCCGCCCGGGTGCTGCCACTGGCGTCGGATCTCTTCCGCGATCCGCTTGGCCACGTTGTTCCAGCTGTCTCCCAGGGCCTTGACCAGTGCCGGGTAGCCATCCTCCTTCAGCACTTCGTCGGTCTGGAAAGGCGTCTGGCGGCGAATGTCCCCCGCCCCGTCCCGCAGTTGCCACAGTCCTTCGGCGACGGCCCGGCCGTCGTAGCGTCCCTGAAACTGATCGACCTCCACAGAGAGATGCCAGGCCGTCTCGGGGCCGGCGCCCTCGAGCACCCGGGTTCCGGGCAGGTTTCGGCTCAGCCGGCGGCGCAGTGCCCGTGCCAGCTGTCGGTCAAGCGGTTCCGCCCACTGGTGTTGAGTGGCCGCCTGCAATCGTAGAGGGTCCGTCTGCAGCACGATGCCCGGGTCATCGAGATAACGGGCGAGGCGCACGTCATCGATGACCAGGGTGTGCTCCACCGGCCCTGACGACGTTTCCGCTGCCGCGTCGCTGTCGCCGGACGGCAGCAGGTAGCGCTGTGTCGTCGGCCCGCCGCCGGTGGCGCAGCCGGCCAGCAGAGCGCTCAACAGCAGCAGGCAAAGCGGCTTGGTGACTGGCATTCCTTGTCTCCCTGTCAACGATCGGCCTTCGGGGCCTGCGGGATGGGGTCGCTCGCCGGCCGGCGGTCGAAGATCAGCGCGTTGGGCTGCTCCTTGAGGGTTTTCGCCAGTGGTTGCAGGTCCCTGACCAGGCGTTCGATACCCTTGAGGGTATCGTTGAGCTGGCGGTAGGCCGCGGAGTTCGGCGACAGGCCGTCGAGCGTGGTGCGCAGGTTCTGAAGCGTGCGGTTGAGGTTGCCGGGGATCTCGCGGGTCGCCGGGTCGTCGAGCATGTCGCGCAGCGCTTCGGCGCTGTGCTGCACCTCCTCCAGGGTGGCCTGCGAGGTGGCCAGGGTCTGGTCGAGCTTGTGGAGAATCGGCTCCACCTGCAGGGCGTTGAGCTTGTCGAGCAGGTTGGAGACCTTCTGCTCGATCTGCGCGAAGCCGCCGGCGGTGGTGGGGAAGACCGTCTTGCCCTCGAAGGTTTCCGGCTGGTAGTCGCCGCGCAGTTCCTTGTCGAAGTTGAGGTCCACGAACAGCGCGCCGGTCAGCAGGTTGCCGGCCTTGAGCGAGGCGCGCAGCCCGTAGTCGAACATGCGCGTGAAGCGTTCGTGCCAGGCCTCGAGATCG
Organism: Modicisalibacter sp.; assembly: GCF_055145905.1. Lineage (NCBI taxonomy): Bacteria > Pseudomonadati > Pseudomonadota > Gammaproteobacteria > Oceanospirillales > Halomonadaceae > Modicisalibacter > Modicisalibacter sp. The sequence goes on from NZ_JBSREH010000016.1 coordinate 12,473, forward strand.
ATCGGCGCGTCGCTGCCGGCATTCAGCCGCTGGGGCTCGATGCGGATCAGCACGGGAATGGCGAAGCGCTGGCGGGTGTCGGGCTGGGGGGCGGTGAAACGCCAGGGCACGCTGACCACGGTGCCGACGCGTACACCGCGATATTCCACCGGCGAGCCCTTGGACAGTCCGCGTACCGTGTCATCGACCAGCAGCACGTATTCCAGATAGCGGTTGTAGGTCCCCTGCAGGGCGCTTTCCTCGTCGGGGAAGAGCTGATAGGTGCTGTCCGGCTCGGCCTTGGGGCCGGGCGCCACGTCCTCGGGGATGCCGAAGGTCACACCGCCGCCGACCACCGCCTCGAGGGATTCCACGTTCAGGCTGACGCCTTCGGAGTCGAGACTGACGTTGATTCCCGACGCCGACCAGAAGCGGGTCGCCTCGGTGATCAGCACGTCGTAGGGGGATTCGATGAACAGCCGGTGGTGCATTTCGCGATCCTCGGGATCGAAGGTGGCGTCCTCCACCCGACCCACCGTGAAGCCCTGGTAGGTGACCGGGTCGCCGACGCGCAGTGAACTGCCCAGCTGGCTGACCAGATTGATGCGGATGCCCTTGGCCCCAGGCGGGGCGACCGGCGGCTGCTCCAGCACCGTGAAATGGTAGCGGGATTCGTCGCTTTGCCCCGGCTGCAGCTGGATGTAGGCCCCCGATAGCACGGTATTGAGGCCACTGATGCCCTCGCGCCCGATGCGCGGCTTGACCACCCAGAACTGGGTACCCGCATTGAGCATGCGCTCGGCGTCCTCGCTCATCCGCGCGGTGACCACCGTGTGGGTCAGGTCATCCGACAGTCGCACACTCTCGACGCGACCGACCTCGACGTTGCGGGTCTTGATCAAGGTCTTGCCGGCCTCGATACCTTCGGCGTTGGGCATCTCTAGGGTGATCTGCGGACCGCGGCGGCTGACATTGTCATACACCAGCCACAAGCCCAGCAGCAGCGCGACCAGAGGCACGATCCAGATCGGCGAGATGCGGGACTGGGTGTGGCGGCGGGCGCGGTGCGCTTCAGGCATGAGAGGCTTCCTTCTCAGGGGGCCGGGGTGCCTGCCACAGCAGGCGCGGATCGAAGCTGATGGCGGCCAGCATGGTCAGCACGACCACGGCGGCGAAGGCCAGGGCGGCGGGCCCGGGGGTGATCGACATCAGGGCGCCGGCGCGGATCAGGGCGACGAGGATCGCCACCACGAAGACGTCGACCATCGACCAGCGACCGATCAGCTCGGTGAGACGATACAGCCGGGTGCGTGTCATGCGAAAGCGCCCGGCGCGATGGCGCAGCGCGTAGCACAGCCAGCCCAGGGCCAGCAGCTTGCCCACCGGGACCAGCACGCTGGCGACGAAGATCACCAGCGCCACGGGGTACGATCCCATCTGCCAGAGCTGCACGACGCCGCCGATGATGGTCGAGGGGTGGGCCTCGCCCAGGTGCGTGGTGATCATGATCGGGTAGAGATTGGCCGGCAGGTACATGAACGATGCAGCGATGATCAGCGCCCAGGTGCGCTGCAGGCTGTGAGGCAGCCGGGCATGCAGGCGCTCCCCGCAACGCTGGCAGCGGCCGCGCCCCTGTTCATCGAGGCGATTGACCAGCCCGCAGGTGGGGCAGCCCGCCAGACCCTGCTCGGCGGCCGTGGCCCCGGTACGGCTGTGGGCCGGAGCCAGCGGCTCGCCGGTCAGCGAGAACCACATCCAATCGCGGTCCAGTGACAGGGTGGTCAGCAGCAACAGCAGCGCGAAGGCGCAGAAGGCCCAGAAAGCGACCCCCAGGCTGATCGCGGCAAGGCTGGCGACCTTGATCAGGCTGACCAGCGCGCCGACGATGAACACGTCAGCCATCATCCACGGGTGCATGTGTTCCAGCGAGCGGGCGATGGTGCGGCTCAGGGGCAGGGGGTGTCGGCGCAGCAGGCCGATCTGCAGCCAGATCACGCTGCACAGATACAGCGCCGGCAGCACGGCGATGGTGAGCATGACGGCGATCGCCACCAGCGGCTGATGAAAGTGCACCAGGCTCGCGGCCGTATCGTAGAGCTCGATGCGATTGCCGACGCCGCTGATCTCGAAGCTGATGAAAGGGAAGCCCAGCGCCAGGGCGAGCGCCACCAGCGCGGCCATGGCCAGGGCCAGGCTGCGCTGGGCCGGCTGGGCGTGGCGGGTGACCAGGGTGTGACCACAACGCGGGCAGTCGGCCCGCTCGCCCGGACGCAGCGGCGGCAGCGCCACCAGCCAGTCGCACTCGTGGCAGACGCGCAGGCGCCGCCGCGTCCTCGGTGGCGGCGCGAGCGGCAGGCGGGGGGTGGCCGGCGAGGGCGTCCGAGGCATCACCGGCATGCAAGAGGTGCATTGGACATGTGGCTAGTGTAACCCTTTCAAGTCACGGGTCGAACACCGTTTCGTGCCCCCGCGGCTGGCCGCCGCGGTTGATCTTGGGCATCATGCGGCGTGCCGAAGCCGTTTCGGCTTCGATGGATCATGAATCAAGGGAGTCTACACGTGCTATTGGCAATCGCAGCCATTCTCGCCGGTCTCGTGCTGCTGGTCTGGAGCGCCGATCGCTTCATCGACGGTGCGGCGGCCACGGCCGCTCACCTGGGCGTGCCCTCGTTGCTGATCGGTATCCTGATCATCGGTTTCGGCACCTCGGCGCCGGAGATGATGGTCTCGGCGCTGGCGGCGCTGGATGGTAATCCCGGGCTGGCGCTGGGCAACGCCTACGGGTCCAACATTGCCAATATCGGCCTGATTCTGGGGGTGGTGGCCCTGGTCAGCCCCCTGGCCGTGCATTCCCAGGTCATCCGCCAGGAATTGCCGCTGCTGGGCGTGGCCACCCTGATCGCCGGTGCGTTGCTGCTGAACGGCACGATTTCGCGGTGGGATGGCGTGCTGCTGCTGGTCATGCTGGCCGGGGTGATGACACTGAGCGTGGTTCGTGCCCGCCGGCAGGGCCGGGACGCGCTCGGCGCCAACACCCAGGAGAGCATGGCCGAACACCCCATGTCGCTGCGTGCCGGCATTGTCTGGACGCTGGTTGGCCTGCTGCTGTTGATCGTCAGTTCGCGGCTGCTGGTGTGGGGGGCGGTCTACGTGGCCCAGGCCTTCGGTGTCAGCGACCTGATCATCGGCCTCACCATCGTGGCGCTGGGCACCTCGCTGCCGGAACTGGCCTCGTCGATCGCCGCCGTGCGCAAGAACGAGCACGACCTGGTGCTGGGCAATGTGGTGGGCTCCAACCTGTTCAACCTGCTGGCGGTGGTAGGCCTGGCGGCGGTGATCAAGCCGATCGGCGTCGATGCCGAGGTGCTGGTTCGCGACTGGCCGGTGATGGCGGTGCTGACGCTGGCCCTGCTGATCTTCGGTATCGGCGTGCGCGGGCAGGGGCGCATCAATCGGCTCGAGGCGCTCACGCTGCTGCTGGCCTACCTCGGCTACAACGCTTATCTGGTCAACACCCTCGTCACCGCGATCTGAGCGTTTGCGGGGAGCGCTCATTCCCCACGATACCCACCATGGCTCCCGGTCCGGCCGGGAGCCTCATGCGGCAACATGCCCCATCCGGGTGCGGCAACGCGCCCCATTCCATGCCTTAAGGGCATGCCACGGCGGGCGTATGATGATGGTCGAGCTTGCCTGGCTCGCGGGACGGGAGCGTCTACGCTGACAGGCAATGGTGAATCGTGAATGCCTGCGCGACGGCCAAGCGGCCCGAGAGACAACCAGCTTCGCAGCGACGATGATCCAGGCCCTGACTTCATCGAGGTATCGTCATGGAACTAGATCCGATCCTGCTGTCGCGATTGCAATTCGCATTCGTGGTGTCCTTCCACGCCATCTTCCCGGTCTTCACCATCGGGTTGGCCTCCTATCTGGCCCTGCTCTACGGGCTGTTCGTCAAGACCGGCAATCCTGCCTGGGAGCGCCTCGCCGAGTTCTGGACCAAGGTGTTCGCGGTGGTCTTCGGCATGGGGGTGGTCTCGGGCATCGTCATGTCGTTTCAGTTCGGTACCAACTGGAGCAACTTCGCCCAGGCCACGTCGAACTTCCTGGGACCGATGCTCAGCTACGAGGTGATCACCGCGTTCTTCCTCGAGGCCGGTTTCCTCGGCGTGCTGCTGTTCGGTCGTCATCGGGTGTCGCCCAAGGTCCACCTGTTCGCGGCGATCATGGTGGCGATCGGCACGCTGATCTCGGCGTTCTGGATCCTGGCCACCAACAGCTGGATGCAGACCCCGGCCGGCGTCGAGTACCGGGACGGCGTCTTCCATGTCACCTCCTGGCTGGAGGCGATCTTCAACCCGTCGTTCCCGTATCGCCTGGCCCACATGGTCATCGCCTCCTTCCTGACCGGCGGTTTCGTGGTGGCCGGGGTAAGTGCCTGGTACCTGCTGCGCGGTCACGATGTCGAGGCCAACCGCAAGGCGCTGTCGATGTCGCTGTGGCTGCTGCTGATCGCCGCGCCGGTGCAGGCCGTGGTGGGCGACATGCACGGGCTCAACACCCTGGAGCATCAGCCCACCAAGGTGGCGGCCATGGAAGCCAACTGGGAGCGCGAGTCCGGCGTGCCGCTGCTGCTGTTCGCGCTGCCCGACAAGAGCACCCAGAGCAACGACTTCGAGATCGGTATTCCGCATCTGGCGAGCCTGATCCTCACCCACGAATGGAACGGCGAGGTCCCCGGGCTGCGCGAGGCACCGGCCGACGAGCAGCCACCGGTCTGGATCACCTTCTTCTCGTTCCGCGTCATGGTCGGGCTGGGGCTGCTGATGATCGTCTTCGCCGTGGCCGGTCTGTTGCTGCGTCGCGGCGGGCGCCTGTACACCAGCCGGCCCTTCCTGCAGGGCCTGCGCCTGATGAGCGTGGCGCCGTTCATCGCGGTGCTGGCGGGCTGGTTCGTCACCGAGACGGGGCGTGCCCCCTGGCTGGTCTACGGCATGATGACCCAGGCTGAGGCGGTCACGCCGTCGCTGACCGGCGGCATGGCGCTGTTCACGCTGATCGGCTATGTGGCCGTCTACGCCGTGGTGTTCTATGCCGGCGTCTACTACCTCACCCGGGTGATTCGCCAGGGCATGACCGAGGAGGGCGAGGTCGAGGACGTTGAGCGGGCCATGCGCCCGCTGTCCGCGTCCCACGTGCCCTATGACGACGACTTCCGCGACGGCTACACCACCAGGAGCTGACCCATGGCGACTATCGACTTGTCTCTGATCTGGGCGGTGATCATCGCCTTCAGTGTCATCATGTACGTGCTGATGGACGGCTTCGACCTGGGCGTGGGGATCCTGTTTCCCTTCGCGCCGGATGAGGAGTCGCGCGACGTGATGATGAACTCCGTGGCGCCGATCTGGGACGGCAACGAGACCTGGCTGGTGCTGGGTGGCGCGGGGCTGCTGGGCGCCTTCCCGCTGGTCTACTCGATCCTGCTGCCGGCGCTCTACATCGGGGTGTTCCTGATGCTGGCCGGGCTGATCTTCCGCGGCATCGCCTTCGAGTTTCGCTTCAAGGCGCGGCGCTCGCGGCGCTGGTGGAACGTGGCCTTCGCCGGCGGCTCTGCGGTGGCCAGCTTCGCCCAGGGCGCCGTGGTGGGGACCTACATCCAGGGCTTCGAGACCGCGGACCGGGTGTTCACCGGCGGCGCGCTCGACTGGCTGACGCCGTTTTCGGTGCTGACCGGGCTGGGCATGATGGCCGGCTACGCGCTGCTGGGCGCCGCCTGGATCGCCATGAAGACCGAGGGTCATATCCAGCAATGGGCGCGCGGACTGGTACGCCCGCTGCTGCTGGCGGTGCTGGCCGTCTTCGTCGTGGTGAGCCTGTGGACGCCGTTCATCGATCCCAATGTCTGGGCGCGCTGGTTCGGCCACCTGGAAGTGATCTGGATCCTGCCGGTACTGGCGCTGGGCTGTGCGCTGCTGGTCTGGCGCGGTGCCGCCCGCGGGGGCGAGAAGCTGCCGTTTCTGGCGACCATGGGCATGTTCGTCTTCACCTACCTGGGGCTGCTGGTCAGCCGCTGGCCCTACGTGATCCCGCCCGACTACACGTTGTGGGATGCCGCCTCGGCGCCCGGCTCCCAGCTGTTCCTGCTGGTCGGGATGCTGTTCGTCATCCCCATCATTCTCGGCTACACCGGCTGGGCCTACTGGGTCTTCCGCGGCAAGGTGCGCCCCGGCGAGGGGTATCACTGAACTGACATGCTGGCCGAGAACACGACACCGCGTGCCTGGCTGGCCGAGCTGGCCGGCCGGGTGCGTGGCTGGCTGTGGCTGACCGGCGCCGCCGGGCTGCTGGCGGGGCTGTGCACCGTGGCGCAGATGGGACTGCTGGCCTGGCTGGTGGACCAGCTGGTGACCCGGTCGCGCGACCCCGCCGAGCTGAGCCCTGCCTTCGGCCTGCTGCTGGGCGTGCTGGCGCTGAGGGCCGTCGCCCAGTGGGCGCAGGAGCGGGCGGGCTTCGAGGCCGGCCGCCGCGTGCGTGAACGGGTGCGAGAGCAGCTGCTCGATCACCTGGTGGCGCTGGGGCCGGTCGGGCTCGGCGATCGCCACACGGCGGGGCTGGGCCAGCAGTGGGTCGAGCAGGTCGAGGCGCTGGACGGCTATTTCGCCCGCTTCCTGCCGCAGCTGGGGCTGGTGATGGCGCTGCCGCTGGTGATCCTGGCCGTGGTGGCCTGGCTCGACTGGCTGGCGGCGCTGCTGCTGCTGGCCTCGGCGCCGCTGATTCCGCTGTTCATGGCGCTGGTGGGCATGGGCGCCGAACGCCTCAATCGCGAGCAGTTCGAGTCGGTGACCCGGCTGGCCGGTCACTTCCTCGACCGGGTGCGCGGCATCGCCACTCTGCAGCTGTTCAACCGCGCCCAAGAAAGCACCCGGGAAGTGTATATCGCCGCCGACGACTATCGGCGTCGCAGCCTGCGCACGTTGCGCCTGGCCTTCCTGTCCTCGGCGGTGCTGGAGTTCTTTGCCTCGGTGGCGATCGCCGTGGTGGCAATCTATATCGGCTTCGGCCTGCTGGGTTACATCGCCTTCGGGCCCGCCGATTCGCTGACGCTGTTCAGTGGCCTGCTGATCCTGCTGCTGGCGCCGGAGTTCTTCCAGCCGCTGCGCACGCTCTCCCAGCATTACCACGACCGGGCCGCGGCACTGGGCGCGGCCGACGGGCTCGTCGCGCTGCTCAAGGAGCCGGCAGAGGCACCGTTCCAGACGGCGACGGGCTCCCGGGAGGCACCGTTCCAGACGGCGACGGGCTCCCGGGAGGCACCGCGTATAACGCTGAGGGGCGTGACGCTGCGCCATCGCGGGCGCGACGCCTGCCTGGGCCCTTTTGACCTGAGCGTGGCGCCGGGCGAGTGCGTGGCACTGGTGGGGCCGTCCGGCAGCGGCAAGTCGTCGCTGCTGCAACTGCTGGGCGGCTTCCTGGCGCCGGAGGGCGGCGAGGCGACGATCACGCCGCGTGGGCCGGCTGCGTGGATGGACCAGCGCCCCTGGCTGGTGCAGGGCAGCCTGGCCGACAACCTGCGCCTCGCCGCGCCGATGGCCGACGAGGCGGCGCTGTGGCAGGCGTTGCGCGAGGTGCGCCTCGATGGACTGGTGGCCGGGCTGCCGGCGGGGCTGGACACACCGCTGGGCGAGCGCGGAGTCGGACTGTCCGGCGGCCAGGCGCAGCGCCTGGCGCTGGCGCGGGTGTTCCTCGCCGAGGCGCTGCTGCTGCTGCTCGACGAGCCCACCGCGGGGCTCGATGCGGACACCGAGGCGGCGGTGATCGAGGCGCTGCAACGGCTGATGCGGCGCGGGGCGACGGTGGTGATCGCCACCCATCAACCCGCCCTGTGCGCGGCCGCCGATTGGGTGCTCGAGCTGACCTCGATGGATGCAAGCCGGGAGGCCGCGGATGTCTGAGCGTTGGAAGGTATCCACTTCAGGCCGCGATTCGCTGGTCGCGGACTTCCGCCCCTGGCTCGGCCGGCTGGGGCGTCGCCGTCGCCGCCTGTGGCTGGGCGGGGCGCTGATGCTGCTGACGGCGGCCGCGGGGATCGGTCTGCTGGCACTCTCCGGCTGGTTCATCACCGCGACCGCGGTCACCGGTGCCCTGATCGCGGCGGGCGTAGCGGCGACGCTCGAGGTCTACGTGCCGGGCGGCGGCATTCGTGCCTTCGCCGTGACCCGCACCGTGGCGCGCTACACCGAGCGTCTCTACAACCACGACACGGTGCTGCGGGTGCTGGCGGACCTGCGGGCCGATCTGTTCGCCGTGCTGGTGCGGCTGGACGGCCAGGCGTTGTCGCGGCTGCGGGCTGCGGAGTGGCTCAACCGCCTGACCGCCGATATCGATACCCTTGACGGCCTGTACCTGCGCCTGCTGGCGCCGCCGGTGGTCGCCCTGTTGGCGATGCTGGCGGTGGTGGGGCTGCTGGGGCTCATGGCGCCCCCGGTGGCTTGGGGAGCCGGCCTGGTGCTGATGGCGCTGTGGGGCTGGCTGGTGATCGGCCAGCCGGCCTGGGGGATGGCGCCCGGGCAGCGCGAGGTGGCGACCCGTGACCGGCTGCGCAGCCGGATGATCGAGCTGCTGCAGGGGCTGGCGGAACTGCGCGGCTACGGCACCCTGGCGCCACGGCGCGAGGGGCTGGCGGCACTATCCCGGCGGCTGTATGCCGATCAGCGCCGGCTGGCGTCGCGTCAGGGCGTCGCACAGGCGCTGGTCGGCTTCGGCGTGAGCGCGGCGGCGGTACTGGCGCTGTGGCTGGGCGCCCGGGCCCACGCCGCCGGGCAGATCGGCGCCGCGACCCTGGTCATGTTGCCGCTGGCGGTGCTGGCGCTCGGCGAGGTGTTCGGCGCCTTGCCGGGGGCCTTCACCCGGCTGGGGGGGACCCGCGCCGCGGCCCGCCGGCTCAACGCACTGGTCGCCACCTCGGGGCGGATTCGCCCGCCACGCGATGCACGGCGGTTGAGCGAGGTGATGCCGGCGCTGGCACTCGAGGGCGTCACGCTGCGCTATCCCGATGCCCTGACCGCGGCGCTCGACGACCTCTCGCTGACGCTGCACCCCGGTGAACGGCTGGCGCTGCTCGGGGCGTCGGGGGCCGGGAAGTCATCGATCGGCCAGCTGCTGACCCGCGAGATCGATCCGAGCACCGGGCGTGTCACCGTCGACGGCACCGATCTGCGCCAGGTCTCGCTTGACGACCTGCGCGAGCGCATCGCCTGCCTGACCCAGCACAGCGAGCTGTTTCAGGCCTCGGTGGCCGACAACCTGCGCCTGGCCGACCCCGAGGCCGACGAGGCCGCCCTGTGGCGGGTGCTCGAGGCGGTGGATCTGGCCGAATGGGCGCGTTCGCTGCCCGAGGGGCTGGAAACCCGGGTCGGTGAGTCGGGTCGCCGCGTCTCCGGCGGTCAGGCGCGGCGGCTGGCGTTGGCCCGGGTGCTGCTGCGTCCGGCGGACGTGGTGATTCTCGACGAGCCTTTCACGGGACTCGATGAGGCCACGGCCGCTCGGGTGGCGGCGCGCCTGGATACCTGGCTGGCCGAGTGCAGCGTGCTTTATCTGGCTCACGACGCCTCACGGCTGCCGGGTGTGACACGAGCGTTGACGCTGAGCGAGGGGCATCTACGGTAGCGACTTTGCCCAATTGGTCAGGTCAGGCAAGATGGAGGTTCCATCGACTGCGGAGGCCCATGATGCGTGACTGGCTGAAAACCCTGCCCAAGGCGGAACTGCACCTGCATATCGAGGGGACCCTGGAGCCGGAGCTGATGTTCGAGCTGGCCGGGCGCAACGGCATCACGCTGCCCTACGATTCGATCGAGGCGGTGCGCCGGGCCTATGATTTCCGTGACTTGCAGTCCTTCCTCGATCTTTACTACCAGGGCATGGCGGTGCTGCGTACCGCCGATGATTTCCGGGACCTGGCGATGGCCTACTTCCGCCGGGCCCGTGCGGAGGGCGTGGTCCACGTCGAGCTGATGTTCGACCCTCAGGCACATCTGGCACGCGGAGTGGCCCTGGCGGTGCCGTTCGAGGGGCTGCAGCGGGCGATGCGTCAGGCCGAACGCGAACTGGGGCTGTCGACGGCGTTGATCCTGAGCTTTCTGCGTGACCGGCCGGCCGAGGAGGCGATGGCGGTACTCGATCAGGCCGGCGACTACCTGGCTGTGGTCGATGCGGTCGGGCTGGACAGCGCCGAGCGGGGCAATCCGCCGGAGAAGTTCGCTGCGGTGTTCGCTCGGGCGCGTGACCTGGGTCTGCCCCGGGTCGCCCATGCCGGCGAGGAGGGGCCCGCGGATTACGTCCGTCAGGCCCTCGATGTGCTCGATGTCTGCCGGATCGATCATGGTGTACGCTCGCTCGAGGATCCGGCGCTGGTCGAGCGATTGCGCGAATCGCGAGTACCGCTGACGGTCTGCCCGTTGTCCAACCTGCGTCTGAAGGTGGTCGACACCCTGGAGGCGCATCCGTTACCGGCAATGCTCGACGCCGGCCTGAACCTGACGCTCAATTCCGACGACCCGGCCTATTTCGGCGGCGGCATGTTGGAGAACTTCCTGGCCTGTCGGCAGGCGTTCGGCTGGGATCGGGAAACCTTCCGGCGACTGGCCCGCAATGCGGTGGAGGCGGCGTTCATGACCCCGACGCGGCGCGAGACGCTGCTGGCGCGCATCGACGCGGCCTGAGCCTGGGTAGCGCAATCAGCAAACCGGGGGAGCGAAGAAAAAGGGGCGGCGTCTGGAGGAGCGAGCCGCCCAACAGCGCAAGTCGAGCGAAGAGGGTCAGGCCGGCTGGCCGGGTGCGTGCGACACCCGGTGCGTCGGTACGGCGTCGCGCTGGTGCACGCAGCGGCCGTTGGCCCAGGTGGCCAGAACGGTGCGATCGTCACCGAGAATCATCAGCGCGAAGAGCAGCTCGTCGAGGCGCCGGGCGCGCGCCGTGCGGCGTGACAGCAGCGGTGTGGCACGCGGGTCGAGTACCACCAGGTCCGCCTCGCCGCCCTCGCGCAGGCTGCCGATGTGCGCATCCAGGTGCAGGGCACGGGCGTTGCCCAGGGTCAGGCGGTAGAAGCCCTGCCAGGCGGTAAGCGGCTGGCCGAGCAGCTGGCCCACCTGATAGGCCGCCTTGAGGGTGCCGAAGCCGGACAGGTCGGTGCCGCCGCCCACGTCACTGGCCAGCGAGATGTTGAGACCCGCCTCGCGGCATGCCCGACGATCGAAAAGGCCGCTGCCCAGGTACAAATTGGAGGTCGGGCAGAAGGCGATGTTGGCGCCGGCCTGGGCGAGCCGCTTGCGCTCGCCGTCCGACAGATGAATGCCGTGGGCGAAGGTGCTGCGCGGCCCCACCAGGCCGTAGCGCTCGTAGACCGCCAGATAGTCGCGGGCCTCGGGAAATAGCTCGGCCACCCAGTCGATCTCGCCGCGATTTTCCGAGAGGTGACTCTGCAGGTGCAGGTCCGGTGCGTTGCGCAGTACGCCGCCGACGGCATCGAGCTGCTCGCGGCTCGAGGTGGGCGCGAAGCGTGGCGTCAGGGTATAGCCGAGCCGGTCGCGACCGTGCCAGTCGGCGATCAGCCGCTCGCTGTCGGCGATGCCGCCCGTGGCGGTGTCGGTCAGCGCCTCGGGCGCGTTGCGATCCATCAGCACCTTGCCGGCGAGCATCCGCAGCCCGCGCTTCCGGGCGGCGGTGAAGAAAGTATCCACCGACACGGGATGCGAAGTGCAGAACACCTGTGCGGTGGTGGTACCGACGCGTAGCGTCTCGTCGAGGAAGGCCTCGGCGACGGTCTCGGCGTGGGCGCGCTCGGCGAAGCGGCACTCCTCGGGGAAGGTGTACTCGTTGAGCCAGTCGAGCAGCTGACGGCCGTAGGAGGCCATGATGTCGAGCTGCACGTAATGCACATGGGTATCGATGAACCCCGGCAGGATCAGCTTGCCACGGTAGTCGACGACCTCGAGGCCGGCCGGCAGGTGCGGGGCGAGCGTGGTGTACTCGCCGATGGCGTGGATGCGGCCGTCCACCAGCCACAGCGCGCCGTCCTCGATGTGCAGGACGCTGCCCGGCTCCGGGGTGTCGCCCTCGCCGGGGTCGTTGAGAAAGCCGACCAGCGTGCCGCGCAGCAGGCGGGAATCGGTCATGTGGGGTCTCCAGAAGCGGTAGCGGGTGTCGGCCGTGCCGACGGCGATGGCGAAAAGGCGGCCCGCAGCGTGCCGGGGTCGACGCCGCGCTCGTCGTCACGCGCTTCGCGGGGCTTGAGGGTGAGCAGCTCGGCCACCACGGCCACGGCGATCTCGTAGGGCAGCTTGCCGTGGGCGCCCGGCACGCCGATCGGACAGCGTACGCGGCCCAGCGCGTCGGCGGTATGCCCGGCATCGCTCAGCCGGCGCCGGAAGCTTGCCCACTTGCTGGCCGAACCGATCAGGCCGATCGAGGCGCAGTCTCCCCGCGTGAGCAGGGCGTCCACCAGGGCGCGATCCTCGGCGTGGTCATGGGTCATCACCAGGGCGTGGCAGCCCGCGGGCAGGGCGGCGACGGCCGCCTCGGCCCGGGGTGCCGTGTGGCATGCGAGGCGAGGGCGATCGGCCGCCCAGTCGGGAAACGCGGAGCGGCGGCTGTCGTGCCACAGTACGCGCCAGGGCAGCGGTGCCATCAGCCTGACCAGCTCCTGGCCCACATGACCGGCGCCGAACAGGGCCACCGTCATTGCCGCGCCGGGAAACACCTCGAGCAGGACGTGGACATAGCCGCCGCAGCACTGGCCGGAGCGCGCGCCCAGCGGAAAGGCTTCCAGCCGGGTGCCCGGTTGCTCATGTGCCAGTGCCTGCCGGGCGGCGTCGATCACCTGAAACTCGAAGCTGCCGCCGCCCAGGGTATCGTGGACGGCATCGGCGGTGATCACCATCTTGGCGCCCGGCTCGCGCGGGGTGGAGCCCGCTGTGCCCACCAGGCTGGCCAGCACGTGGGGCTCGGCGGCGTCCTGCAGGCGATGCAGCGCCTCATGCCAGATCATGCTGCGCCTCCTGCGCGGTGGTCGACGCGCCGCCGCGGCGCAGGGCCTCGGCGGCCATCAGCACCCGCTCGGGCGTGGCCGGGGTGTCCAGCCGCGGGCAGACGCGGTAGTCCGCGAGGCTGGCCAGGGCGTCGCGCAGCGCCGACCACACCGACATGCCGAGCATGAAGGGCGGCTCGCCCACCGCCTTGGAGCGGTAGATGCTGGCCTGCGAGTTGGGGTGACCCTCGAGCAGCTCGACATTGAACACCGGCGGCTGGTCGCCGAAGGCGGGAATCTTGTAGGTCGCCGGGCCGTCGGAGATCAGCCGGCCCTGGGTGTTCCACTTGAGTTCCTCGCTGGTCAGCCAGCCCATGCCCTGGATGAAGCCGCCCTCCACCTGACCGATGTCGATGGCCGGGTTCAGCGAGTCGCCGACGTCGTGAAGGATGTCGACCCGGGTGAGGCGATACTCGCCGGAGAGGGTGTCGACCTCGACCTCGGAGACCGCCGCGCCGTGGGCGTAGTAGTAGAAGGGGCGGCCCTTGCCGGTCTCGCGGTCGTAGTGGATCAGCGGCGTCGAGTAGAAGCCCTTGGCCGACAGCGACACGCGGCCCAGGTAGGCGGCCTGCACGAGCTCGCCCCAGGGGATGCGGCGGTTGAAGGCGACGAGCTCGCCGCCTTCCAGGCGCATGCCTTCGCGGTCTATCTGGTAGTGCTCGGCGGCGAAGTCGAACAGCCGCTCGCGCAGCTGGCCGGCGGCGTCGCGGGCCGCCATGCCGTTGAGGTCGGCGCCGCTCGAAGCCGCGGTGGGCGAGGTGTTGGGCACCTTGTCGGTGCGCGTGGCGGTGATGCGCACGCGCCGGGTATCGAGGCCCAGCTCGCGGGCCACCACCTGACAGACCTTGGTGTGCAGGCCCTGGCCCATCTCGGTGCCGCCGTGGTTGATCATCACGCTGCCGTCGGTATAGACGTGCAGCAGGGCACCGGCCTGGTTGAGGTGCTTGGCGGTGAACGAAATGCCGAACTTCACCGGCGTCAGTGCCAGGCCCTTCCTGACCACGGGGCTCGTGGCGTTGAACGCGGTGATCGCCTCGCGGCGCTGCCAGTAGTCGCTGCTTGCCTCGAGGCGTTCGATGAGCTCGCTCATCAGCGGATACTGGTCGACGGTCTGGCCATAATGGGTCACGTCGCGCTCGGCGCGGTAGAGGTTGCGCTTGCGCACCGCCAGCGGATCCTCGCCGACGTGGCGGGCGATGTCGTCCATCGCCGCCTCGATGATCATCATGCCCTGCGGGCCGCCGAAGCCGCGAAAGGCGGTGTTGGAGGCGGTATGGGTGCGGGCGCGATGGCCGGTGACGCGGGCGTCACCCAGCGAATAGGCGTTGTCGGCGTGGAACATGGCGCGGTCGACCACCGCCTCGGAGAGATCCGGTGAATAGCCGCAGTCGCCGATCACGGTGATGTCGCCGCCGGCGAGCACGCCGCGGGCGTCGAAGCCCAGCCGGTAGCGGTTGTGGAACGGATGGCGCTTGCCGGTGGCGCGCATGTCCTCGGCACGCGGTAGGCGCAGCCGGGCGGCGCGTCCCGTGCGCCGGGCGACGAGTGCGGCGATGCACGCCCAGGGCGAGGCCTGTGTCTCCTTGCCGCCGAAACCGCCGCCCATGCGCCGGGTCTCCACGGTCACCGCATGGAAGGGGATGTCGAGCACCTCGGCGACCAGCTTCTGGGTCTCGCTGGGATGCTGGTTGGAGGTGTAGACGACGACGCCTTCGTCCTCGGTCGGCGTGACCAGGCACGCCTGGCCTTCCAGGTAGAAGTGCTCCTGCCCACCGACGAACTGTTCACCCTCGAGCGTGAACGCGGCGCCCGCCAGGGCCGCCTGCCAGTCGCCGCGCTCCTGAACGTGGGTGGGGCGAACCACGTCGCCGCGCTCGGCACTGGCGACCGGGTCGAGGCTCGCCGGCTGTTCGTCGATCTCGACGACGGCTTCCCTGACTGCCAGGCGCGCCGCCTTGTAGCTGGTGGCGGCGACCGCGAAGAGCGTCTGGCCGAGGTAGCTGATCTCGTCGTCGACGAACAGCGGATCGCCGGGAAAGACCGGGCCGATATCCGTGTGGCCCGGCACGTCGACCACGGTAATGACGTCGACCACGCCCGGGGCGCGCTTGACCGCCTCGAGATCGAGCCGGGTCAGGCGCCCGTGGGCCACCGGCGAAAAGCCCAGCGCCACGTGCAGGGCATCGGCGGGCGCCGGGATGTCGTCGATATAGGCGGCGCGGCCGGTGACGTGCTTGATGGCACTCTCGTGGGCCTGGGCCTTACCCGCACCATTGGCTCGGGTTTCACGGGCCTCGCGTGCCAGGGGGCCGTCGCCCTTGTTGCGACCGTCCTGATCCTGCCGGGCGCGGGCCGACTCGGCGTCGACCTGAGCCGGCTGGCCCGAGGCGGGGGCGGTATCGGGCGCCGTCCGGGAAAGCTTAGTGAGCGTACGCATCGAGACACACCTCCGTGGCCGGGTTGTTGTCAGTATCGAGGGTCAGGCGCAGCCGCTCCAGCAGATTGGTCGCCGTGACCAGGCGATACTCGCGGGAGCCGCGCACGTCGTCGAGCGGGTCGAATTCGCCGCGCAGGGTGGCCCTGGCCGTCGCGAAGAGCGCCAGGCTCGGCGTCTGGCCTTCCAGCACGGCTTCGGTGGCGCCGGCGCGCCTGGGGATGCCGGCCATGCCGCCGAAGGCCAGATGCACGTCACGCATCACGCCATCCTCCAGACGCCAGGCGAAGGCGGCGAGCACCGCGGAGATGTCGTCCTCGCGGCGCTTGGAGACCTTCCACACCTTGAGCTGGCGGCCTTTGGCCGGCCTGGGCACGAAGATCGCGCTGAGGAATTCGCCGTCCTTGAGCGCCGTCTTCTTGTAGTCGAGGAAGAACTCGCCGATGGGCAGTTCGCGTTCGCCGTCGGGGCCATCGAGGCGCAGGGTCGCATCGAGAGCGAGCAGCACCGGCGGGGTATCGCCGATCGGCGAGGCATTGGCGACGTTGCCGCCCATGGTGGCGCGGTTGCGGATCTGCTGCGAGGCGAAGCGGTGCATCAGGTGCGAGAAGGCCGGGTAGGCGTCTTCAAGCAGCGGTTCGAGCCGGCGGTAGGTGACGCCGGCGCCGATCCACCAGCCGTCCTCGGTTTCGTCGATGTGCTGCAGTTCGGCGACCCGGGAGAGGTCGATCAGCGCATCGAGTGGCTTGAGCTGCTGGGTGCTCTCCAGCCACAGGTCGGTGGCGCCGGCGACCAGGCGCGCCGTGGGCAGGCGCCGACGCAGGTCGCGCAGTTCGGCGAGATCGCGGGGGCGGGCGAAGGCCTCGGGCGTCTCGCTCGATGCCGAGGGCTGCCGGGTGGCGTCGTAGGCCAGGGCGGCGATGTTGCCCGGCAACTGCGGGTCGTCGGCCCAGGTTGGATGGGTGTCCGGATAGTCGTTCATGCGCAGGGCCGCCTCGCGGATCGGCCGGTAGCCGGTGCAGCGGCACAGGTTGCCGCCGAGTGCCGCCTCGAGGCGTTGCGGTGTCAGCGGGGCGGGGGCGCGCCGCTGGGCGTCATGCAGTGTGAACAGCGACATCACGATCCCCGGCGTGCAGAAACCGCATTGACTGCCGTGACAATCGACCATCGCTGCCTGAACGGGGTGCAGGGCGTCGCCGCGGGCGAGCCCCTCGACGGTGACCAGGTGGCAGCCGTCGAGTTGGTGAGCGGGCATGATGCAGGCATTGGCCGTCCGATAGGTCAGTTCGCCGCTGTCGTCCGGCGTGCCGATGGCCACGGTGCAGGCGCCACAGTCCCCCGAGGCGCAGCCTTCCTTGGTGCCGGTGTAGCTCAGGTGCACGCGCAGCAGTTCGAGAACGCTGGTGTCGGGCGGCACGTCGCGGCACTGCCGGCGCTGCCCGTTGAGATAGAAGTCGATCATCACGGTGACTCGTTGTTGTTGCTATCGGGTGTCATAGTATTTTGACCAAATGGTCAGGTTTGTGAAGCGTGGCGTATCCACCCGGGGAATGCAAGCCATCCATGGAGAGGCCGGTGTGGCGCCGGTGGTGCGTTGAGTCTGCCGGCGAGCTGGGGCAAGCTGGCGGCTTTGAGCGGCAGGATGAGCCGATGACGACCCCGACACCAGCCGATGTCACGCGCACGCGGGTGCGCAATGAACAGCAGATACTCGACGCCGCCGAGGACGTCTTCGCGCGTCACGGTTATCGCGGTGCCAGTGTGCAGGCCATTGCCGAGGCTGCCGGGCTGCCCAAGTCCAACGTGCTGTACTACGTCGGCAGCAAGCGCAAGCTCTACGTGGCGTTGCTCGAACGCATGATGAGCCGCTGGAACGCCATGCTCGATGACATCAGTGTCGAGGACGACCCCGCCGAGGTGCTCGAGGCGTTCATTCGCAGCAAGATGACCTTGACGCGAACGCACCCTGAAGGCTCGCGGCTGTTCGCCGCCGAAGTGCTGCAGGGCGCCCCCTTCCTTCAGGAGTACCTGCGCGGCGAGCTGCGTGAGTGGGTCCATCAGCGTGCTCGCGTCTTCGAGCAGTGGAGCGAGCGCGGCCTGATGGACCCGGTCGATCCGGTGTGGCTGATCTTCCTGATCTGGTCGGCGACGCAGCACTATGCCGACTTCGAGGCCCAGGTGCTGGGCATTACCGATCGGGAGCGACTCGACGATGCGGACTACCAGTCGGTCACCGACTTTCTCTGTCAGGTCATTCTCAAGGGGTGCGGTGTGACGTCGCGCCGATCCTGATCGGCGAATCGGCACGACGAGAGCCGACGGCGGCTCAGAACTTCCAGGTCACCATGGCCTGCGGGTTGTGCTCGTCGGCACCCTCGATACCGTACTTGTTCTTCCAGTACTGGTACTCGACGCCGGCATAGAAACGATCGCTGGCTCCCCAGAAATCCCCCCACATCGAGCAGCAGTTGCGGGGCGCTGTTGATGTTGTGCCCGACATGCCCTTCCGATCCGGCATAGTCGAAATGGCCCTTGAACAGCCACTTCGTGCTGCCGAGGTCGAAGTGTGATCCCCACACTAGGGTGACCTGCCAGGTATTGCCGGGCAGGTCGGTATCGTCGCGCACGTAGGTATTGAGCTGGAAATAGTCCATGCCCGGCACGTCGAGATCGAAGCCCAGCCCGTAGAGGCGGCGATTGATGTTCTCGCCCATCTCGAGCTGGCCGGCGATCAGCACGTCGGTGATGGGGCCGGCGCTCAGGTCGTTGCCGGTGATCTTGCCCAGGCTCAGGCGCGGGGCATATTCCCCGTAGATGTTGGGCAGGGTCTTGCCGTCGCGGTCGCCTTCGAGGTTGGTGTAGTCGAAGAAGAAGTAGTTGTCGCCGTACTCCCAGCCGTTGGCCACCTCGTAGGTGGCGATGCTGCGCTGCCTGTCGCCGAGTGCGTAGTCCCAGCCCTTGAGCAGCGACAGCGATGCCTGGGTCCAGGCGTGGGCGGTACCGGTGACGCTGACCAGGAGCAGGCCGGCGGTGCAGGCGGAGACGAGGCGGTTCGGTGCTGAAGCCTGAATCATGCTTCCCTCTTTGTATGCGATATTTGTTTTTGTTGTGAGTCACAACGGTATACAAAAATAGCATTATTTGTGCACTTTTTTTGTGGGTGCAGGTGTGTTCATGGATAATTCGAAAGGATTCACTGTGCTGGGAGACGAAACGCGGTGACTCTTGCCGCCGCCCAGGTCAGGCTGTAGAAGATTGCCATGGCCGCACGCCCTGAGCCGTTTGCCCCGTGGCGCCGAACCCTGCCGGGGAGTGGCCCGTGCCGGGAGGTCGGCGGCAGGACAGCGCAATCGGGTATACATGGTCTTGAGCCGCATAACGTGCGATGGTGGTCGCAGTGCGGTGTAACGAGGAGAAGGGCAATGACCACATCCTGGCAGGAGACGGTGCTGGCCGATGTGTCGGGGCGCGGGCGGATCAGTGACCCGCAGATCGTCGAGATGATCCGTCAGGCGGTGCTGACCCAGCGTCTGCCGCCGGGGACCCGATTGCCCGAGGTGACGCTGGGCGAGATCTTCGGGGTCAGTCGCTCGGTGGTGCGCAAGGCACTGACGCGGCTGGCCTCGGATCACGTGATCGTGCAGCAGCCCAATCAGGTGGCGCGCGTGGCGGCGCCGAGCGTCGAGGAAACCCGCGAGATCTTCGCCGCGCGTCGTCTGATCGAGGGTGAGGTGGCGGGGCTGCTCGCCGGCAATCTGAGCACCGAGCAACGCCATGAACTGGCCGCGCTGATCGAGCGTGAGCAGGAAGCCCATGAGCGGGGTGACGAGGCGTCGCGCGTGGAGTGTTCGCTGGCCGTTCACCGTTACCTGGCCGACCAGTCACCCAATCGGGTGCTGGGCGCCATGCTGGCGGATCTGATCCTGCGCACCTCGATTGTCATTGCCTTGTACAAGCGTCCGGGGATGGAAGCCTGTTACCTGGATCACGACCATGCCGATCTGCTGACGTTGCTCGAGAGCGGCCCGGCGGAAGCGGCTCGTCGCCGCATGCACGATCATCTGAGTGAGCTGGAGGCGCTGCTCGACCTGCGCCCCCAGGAGGCGCGCATTGATCTGGCCTCGATCCTGGGTGGTGTTGCCTGAACGATCGAGCCGAAAATTATCTGTACAAGGCTTGTACTAAGGTTGGGCCTGGTCTATGGTGAGAGCGTGTTCAACGCTCCCTGCTGTCCCGTTTGAGCACCTTTGGGCCGGCTCCCTCCTGGACCGGCCCCTTCTTGTACAGTCTTTTATTTGCCGTCACTTCAGCGTGTATCCTTCCAGAGTTGCAGCAGTGCTGCCTTGACCCCCTTGCGGCGCGCCGTGTATTCCGCCTCGCGCCGGGCGTTGGCGCGCTGAGCCGCGGTCATGGTGGGCGTTTCTTCGTCGCCCAGGCCGACGGTCAGGCGTCTGCCGGTTGGCGCGGGGCGAGGCTCGCGAGCGGCCGATGCGTGAAGGCTGCTCGCTGTGGAAGACGGGTTCATGGTCATGGGGCTCTCCTTTGCCGCATTCGATGGGTGGGGTTGGCTTCCTGTTGTATCCAACAGGTTTCAAGATTTCATGCCCGGCGGGTCGAAATCATGGCTGGCACCATCGGTCATAGGCATCGGGACCGGGCGAACCCACGGTGAGCAGGTCGGGGTCGACGCCGTCAATATCCCCCCGATTCTGCCATTCGTGGACGGTGTCGCAGTATTCCTGCTGGCTGGGCGTAGTGAAGGCCGGTTTCGAGGAGGCGGGCTTCAGGGCTACCAGTCCCATGGCGGCCAGCACCATCCCGGTGGTTCCGAATGCAATGCTTTTATGCATTTTATGTTTCCCTGCGTAACGTTGCGTTAAAAAATCTAGCAGGTCTTCCGCAGGGAGCAAGCCGGCAAGGGGCTGGCGTCGTTCAAGACAATGACGTGCATCATCAGGTGGGGGGGGGGCGGAGGTCGTGGCCTGGTCGGGCGGCTCTGCGCCGGCATCTCCGGTCAGCGGTGCTGTTTGCACCAGCTGGCGTAGGTGTCGGGATCGCCGGAGCCGGCGGCGAGAAGGTCCGGGTCAGGTCCTTCAGTGCCGCCCAGCTTTTGCCACTCCTGGATTTGTTCGCAGTATTGCTGTTTTTCGCGGAGGGTGGCGTTTGAAGGCGCCGAGCTCTGGTAGGCGTGGTAGGCCACGATGGCGATGATCGCGAGGATACCCCCTGTCACGCTCAGGGCTGCGAGTTTATACATGGGTCAGTTCGCTTTGTAATTCAATGTTACAAATTTAGCAGTTGGCGGGCGGGGTTCAAGCAAAGGCGCCGGTCGTGCGAGGAGCACGGCATGAGCCGCGTGACGAGCGACGGTAGAAAAACGAAAAAACGCCACCCGGCATGACCCGTGAGTGGCGGCTTTTCTTGATTTTTTGGTCGGAGCGACTGGATTCGAACCAGCGACCTCTGCAACCCCATTGCAGCGCGCTACCAAGCTGCGCCACGCTCCGATAATATTTCGCGATTGGCGAAAGCCTGTGTGCCTTGCCTGCGAACGAGGCATATATTACGGATTTTTCCGCGAGGTGCAAGTGCTAATTGCACTTGGCATTCAGTCGGTTGGAGGCTTGCGCGATTCCGTCGGGCAAGCGGCATGAAATACGACTTTCGTAGTATGATTGGCCTTCGCGATACGACAAGATACAGGGGGAGCGTGACATGCCGTTGATCGTGGGGATGAGTGTCCTGCTGGGGTGCCAGTTCATCGGGGAGTTGCTGGTCAGAGCCTTGACGGTACCGGTCCCGGGGCCGGTGATGGGCATGGTGGTGCTGCTGATCGGCCTGATGATCCATGGCCGGGTGCCCAGTGCCCTGCGGTCGGCCGGGGAAGGGCTGCTGCGCTACCTGACGTTACTGTTCGTGCCGGCAGGGGTCGGCATCATGGTGCACTTCGGCCTTATCGGGGCGGATATCTGGGTGCTGCTGGTGACGCTGGTGGTGTCCACCGCACTGACGATTGCGGTGACCGCCAAGGTGCTGGATCGCCTGACTCGGCGCCGTTCGGGCGGGGGTGAGGCATGAGCCTGGCAGGTCTCGATCAGCTCTGGGTCTACCTTTCCGGCAATCCGCTGGTTTCGCTGCTGGCGACGCTGGTCGCCTTCTATCTGGCGACACACATCAACCGTTTACTGGGACGTTCGCCCTTCGCGCACCCGGTGCTGGTAGCCATTGCGCTGTTGATCGCCTTCCTTCTGCTCACCGGCATCGATTACGCGACCTATTTCGAAGGGGCGCAGTTCATCCATTTTCTGCTGGGGCCGGCCACGGTGGCACTGGCGATTCCGCTTTTCGATCATCGCGAGCGGGTGCGTCGCATGCTGGTGCCGATTCTGGTCGCCTGTCTCTCCGGCATCATCACCGCCGTGAGTTCGACGCTGGGACTGGCCTTGCTGCTGGGCGCGCAGAAATCGGTGCTGCTGTCGCTGGCACCACGCTCGGTGACATCGCCGATCGCCATGGGGATTGCCGAGCAGATCGGCGGCATTCCGTCGCTGGCCGCCGCGCTGGTGCTGCTGACCGGCTCCGTGGGGTGCGCCCTGGGGCCGTGGATCCTGAAAACGCTGCGTATCGATGACCCCAGCGTCAAGGGGTTTACCATGGGGCTGGCGGCTCACGGGTTCGGCACGGCGCAGTGCTTCGCCTCGATGGGTGCCATGGCGGGTGCCTTTGCGGGGCTGGCGATGGGGCTGACCGGGATGTTGACGGCCTTCATTCTGCCCCTGATTGTTCGGCTCTTCGGGCTATGATGCGTCGGGCTGCCACTACAGCTCTTCCCAGATGCGTTCACGCAGGTCGTGAGAAAGCTCGCTGACCTTGTGGAAGCGCTGCATGGCCGCGTCCGCGACGTCCATGGCGGCCTCCTGATAGCAGCTGGACAGTTCGGCGGGAGTCGGCGTGTCCTGATTGCACAGGCAGCGCGAGACTTTTTCGCCTGAAGTGGCCACTACCTTGAGGAATTCCGCCTCGTGCTGCATGGCCTCGCCGAGAGCCTGCAACCAGGCCAGCTGCATCCGGGCGAGGGGGGTCGAGGTTTCCATCCATTGCTGCAGCCACCAGGTCGTCAGTGATGCATTGTCCTCGAGGGCGGCCATCGCCGGGCGCTTGCGGGTCCTTGAATCCGCCATGGCGAACTCTCCTGTGGGTGACCGGAATTGGGCTTGAGTATAGATGCTGAGACTGACGATGAAGGCGGTATATACGACGACGTCGCTCGAACCCTGACCGAGGTCATGGCCGAGGAGCCGGCCGTTGCCCGGGGTGCTGTGATTCGCCGTCCTGTTGGCCTGTCACGACGGTTGGGTCGGCAGGGCGGGCAACGTATACTGCGCGGATTTTGCAGGAAAGAGCCAGCGAGGATTGCATGAGTGTCACCACGGCCTGGATATTGTTGCTGGTCGGCCTGGCCCTGGTTGCCGGGCTGGCGGGCTACGCCTTTTCCCTCTGGCGTGAAGTGGGGCGCCGCCGACGCTTTCGCGAGGAGGAGGTGCAGCGAGCCAACCGCAACTGTCTGGAAAGTCTGGACACCATCGCCCGGGCCATGCTGGCCGAGCAGGTGGACCTGACCGAGGGTAGCTGGCGCTGCAAGGTGCTGCTGGAGATCATCGATCCCCAGTTGCTGGAGCGCGATGCCTTCCGGCCCTTTGGCGAAGTCCACCGTCGCACGTCACACCTGCACACCCATTCGGCACGCCGCGCCCTTTCGCCACGCGAGCGCATGCACGAGGACCGCGAGCGGCTGACGGTGGAGTCGGAGCTGCGCCAGGATGTGCTTGCCGCTGCCCAGGCGGTGCTGGATTTCAAGCAGCGCTGGCCGGCCAGCCTGCACTGATTGCCCCTCATACAGGAGTCCCGACATGTCCCTGTCACTGCTGGATACGCCGCTGACCGAGATCCGTCACGCTCTGCACGCTCATCCCGAACTGTCGGGCGATGAGGCGCGAACCGCCGAGCAGGTTGCCCTCTGGCTGGAGGAAGCCGGGGCGGATGCCGTGCTGCGCCGCCTGGGGGGCCACGGAGTGGCGGCTGTATTCCGGGGGCGCGCTCCCGGGCCGCGGGTGATGCTGCGTGCGGAACTCGATGCGCTGCCGATTCGCGAGCAGGGGGAGCGCTCCTGGCGCTCGTGTCATGAGGCCGTGGCACACAGCTGCGGCCATGATGGTCACATGAGCGCCCTGCTGGGTGTGGCTCAGCATCTGGCGAAACGGCGGCCCGCGCGGGGTGAGGTGGTGCTGCTGTTTCAGCCGTCGGAAGAAACCGGCGACGGAGCGGGGCGCATCGTCGACTCGGCGGCCTTCGAGGCGATTCGGCCGGATCATGTCTATGCCATGCATAACCTGCCCGGACGGCCGCTCGGCGAGGTTTCCGTGCGGTCCGGGGCATTCAGTTGCGCGTCTCGGGGGCTGGTCGTGCGGCTCAACGGGCTGTGCTCGCATGCGGCGCATCCCGAGCTGGGGCGGAGTCCGGCGATGGCCATGTGTCGCATCCTGCAGGGGCTCAAGCGCCTGCCCCAGCAACTGCCCGACGATCATGGACTGGTCATGGTCACGCTGATTCATGCGCGCCTGGGCGAGGTGGCTTTCGGCACCTCGCCGGGGCAGGCGGAGGTGATGGCCACCCTGCGGACCGCCAGCGACGACATGATGCGGGCGCTGGCTGAAGCGGCGGTTTCCCTGGTGCAGACGGAGGCCGAGGAGGACCAGTTGGGGGTCGAGATCGACTGGTGTGACGTGTTCGCCGCCACCGTCAATGCGCCTTCGGCCGTGTCGGTGATCGAGACGGTGGCACGGCAGCAGGCGATGCCGCTGGACGAGCTTGACGTCGCGCATCGCTGGTCGGAGGACTTCGGCGTGCTGGCGGCGAGCGGCGAAGGGGCCATGTTTACGCTGGGCAGCGGCGAGCAGTGCCCTCCCTTGCATCACCCGGCGTATGATTTTCCTGATGCATTGCTTGATCAGGCTGTCACCCTGTTCACCGGCATCGTGGGTCATCATCTAGGCTGATGGACTGAGTGGCCGGGGTTTGCATCGTCCCTGGCCTTGCGTCACGATGATGCCTGCTATTCTTGTTGGGAATTTGTCGTTGATAGCGGCAAGGGAAAGAGGAAGCGCTGGCCGACTCTGCGGTGCTGTGCTTTCTTTTCAGGGGAATGCGTCGACCAAATCAGCGCGTCCCCGGATTTGGGTTCGCAATGTTTGGAACCCGCCAAGTAACGACACGTTACGCTGAGCGCTGTGTTAAGAAGGAGTCTTACATGAAGAAATCAACGACTGGCTTGCTGCTTGGTTCCGCCCTCGTGATTGGTTTGTCGGGCTGTGCCAGCTCCGGCTCCCAGTCCATGAGTGGCGACACTCAAAAGGATGCCTGGTATCAGTCTCCGTTCGTCTGCGGCCTGGCCGGCGGTTTGATCGGCGGCGGTATCGGCTATGCCTCCAGCAGCGACGCCGACGAGGAAGATGGTGCAGCCATCGGCAGCGTGGCGGGTGCCACGGCCGGCGCGCTCCTGTGTGCCGATTACGGCAGTCAGGCGGCCGACAGTGACGGTGACGGCGTGCCCGACGAGCGTGACCAGTGCCCGAACACTCCGGCCGGTGTTGCCGTGGATGCCGACGGCTGCCCGCTTGATACCGACGGTGACGGTGTGCCGGATTACAAGGACGAGTGTCCGGGAACCCCGGCCGGTGTCGAAGTCGATGCATCCGGTTGTCCGCTGGACTCCGACGGTGACGGCGTCCCCGACTACATGGATCAGTGCCCCGACACCCCGGCGGGTGCCGATGTCAATGCGCTGGGCTGTGAAGCCGACGTGGTGCTGAAGGATGTCAACTTCGAGTTCGACTCCGCGCGCCTGACCTCTCAGGCCGAGTCGATCCTCGATGGCGTGGCCGAGAAGCTGGCCAGCAACCCCAGCGTACGAGTGCGCCTCGAGGGCCATACCGATGCCATCGGCACCGAAGCCTACAACAAGGACCTGTCTCAGCGCCGTGCGAACTCCGTCAAGGATTACCTGGCTTCCCAGGGCATCGCGGCGGATCGCATGAAGGCCATCGGTTATGGTGAATCCCAGCCGATCGCCACCAATGAGACCCCGGCCGGGCGCGCCAAGAACCGTCGCGTCGAGCTGGGCGAGTGGACCCAGCAGTAAGCAGATCGGGTTCGCAACGACCACGTCCGCCACGGCGGGCGTGCGACACGAAAGGGGCGCTTCGGCGCCCCTTTCTGTTGTGACGATCCCCGGCGGCCTGTTTGCCGTCGTCCGGAAACGGGCCATGCGCGCATGAGCGTCTCGGCCGGGGTGGACGCTCGGTACGCCGGCTGCTAATGTCGTTGCCCTTTCGAGTGTCGCTTCCGGCACCGTCCTCATGTCGGGCCGCTCAAGGGCGCCGGGGCCATGATGGCCGGTGGCGATGACTCGACGTATCGCGACTTACACTGACCAACTCCGCGACATGTGATCCCTGGTATGGATCACCACTGCGCTCAAGGATGCCTGATGCCCATCGTGACTCTCCCGGACGGCAGCCAACGCTCGTTCGATGCCCCCCTTACCGTCATGCAGCTCGCCGAATTGATCGGTCCGGGGCTGGCCAAGGCCTGTGTGGCCGGCAAGATCGACGGCGTGCCGGTCGATGCCGCCGACCTGATCGACCATGATGCCGAGGTGGCGATTCTGACCGCCCGGGATCCCGAAGGCCTGGAGGTGATTCGTCATTCCTGCGCCCACCTGATCGGTCATGCGGTCAAGCAGCTTTACCCGGATGCCAAGATGGCGATTGGCCCGGTGATCGACGACGGCTTCTATTACGACATCGACTTCGGACGTTCGGCGACGCCCGAGGATCTCGAGGCGATCGAGAAGCGCATGAAGCAGTTGATCGACAGGGACTACGACGTGGTCCGCGAGTATGTCGATCGTGATCAGGCCATGCTGACCTTCCTGCATCGCGATGAGCCCTACAAGCAGGAGATCGTGCGCGAAATTCCGGAAGGCGAGACGATCCGGCTCTATCACCACGAAGAATACACGGACATGTGTCGCGGCCCGCACGTGCCCAACACGCGGCATCTCAAGGCCTTCAAGCTGACCAAGCTGGCCGGGGCCTACTGGCGTGGCGACGCCAGCAAGCCGATGCTGACGCGCATCTACGGAACGGCCTGGCCCGACAAGAAGCAGCTCAAGGCCTATCTCAAGCGGCTGGAAGAAGCCGAGAAGCGCGACCATCGCAAGCTCGCCCGGAAGATGGACCTCTTCCACCTGCAGGAAGAGGCGCCGGGCATGGTCTTCTGGCATCCCAACGGCTGGACCATGTATCAGGCTCTCGAGCAGTACATGCGTCGCGTGCAGATCGAGAACGGTTACCAGGAGATCAGGACGCCGCAGGTGGTGGACCTGTCACTGTGGAAGAAGTCCGGCCACTGGGGCCACTACTCGGAGCTGATGTTCGCCACCGAGTCCGAGAAGCGCGAGTACGCGGTCAAGCCGATGAACTGCCCGTGCCACGTGCAGGTCTTCAACCAGGGGCTGAAAAGCTACCGGGACCTGCCGCTGCGCCTGGCGGAGTTCGGCAGCTGTCACCGCAACGAGCCGTCGGGCTCCCTGCACGGCCTGATGCGAGTGCGCGGCTTCACCCAGGACGACGCCCACATCTTCTGTACCGAGTCGCAGATCCAGGCCGAGGCGGAGGCGTTCATCGCGCTGACGCTCAAGGTCTACAAGGATCTGGGTTTCGAGGATGTCGAGCTCAAGCTGTCGACGCGTCCCGAGTCCTTCGTCGGCGAGATCGAGGACTGGGAGCGGGCCGAGAAGGGGCTTGCCGAGGCGCTCGACGCCTCCGGGCTCGAGTGGGAGCTGCTGCCCGGCGAAGGCGCCTTCTACGGCCCCAAGATCGAGTTTTCCCTGCGCGACTGCCTGAACCGCGTCTGGCAGTGCGGCACGCTGCAGCTCGATTTCAACCTGCCCGGCCGCCTGGGCGCCCAGTACGTCGACGAGGACGGCTCGCGCAAGACGCCGGTGATGCTCCACCGTGCCATCCTCGGATCCTTCGAGCGCTTTCTGGGGATTCTCATCGAGCACTATGCCGGTGCCATGCCGTTGTGGCTGGCCCCCCAGCAGGCCGTTGTGTTGACGATCACGGATGCACAGCGCGATTATGCGCTCGCCGTGGAGCAGCGCCTGCAGAAAATCGGTCTGCGCGTCAAGGCGGACTTGAGGAACGAGAAGATCGGCTTTAAAATCCGTGAGCATACGCTGCAGAAGGTTCCCTACCTGCTGGTCGTGGGGGACAAGGAAATTGAATCGGATTCAGTCGCCGTTCGTACCCGTAGTGGTGAGGATCTGGGCAGCATCAGGGTCGATGACCTGATCGCCCGACTCGAGGCAGAGCGGGGCTGACGATAACGTTAACCTGAACGGAGACGTAACGATCAAGCGGAACAATCAGCGCGGGCGTCCACAGGACAAGCGCCCTCCCATGAACGACCGCATCCGTGAAGACGAAGTGCGGTTGATCGATAGTGACGGTGAGCAGGTTGGTGTGGTGCCGACCCGTGAAGCGCTCGAGCGCGCCGAAGAGGCTGGCATGGATCTCGTGCAGATTTCCAATGCCGACCCCATCGTCTGTAAAATCATGGATTACGGTAAATTTCTTTTCGAGCAGAAGAAGCAGAAGTCGGCTCAGAAGAAAAAGACCAAGCAGATCCAGGTCAAGGAAGTCAAGTTCCGGCCTGGTACCGACGAGGGCGATTATCAGGTCAAGCTCAAGAACCTGACTCGCTTTCTCGAAGGGGGTGACAAGGGCAAGGTCACCCTGCGATTCCGGGGGCGTGAGATGGCGCACCAGGACATCGGCCGCAAGCTGATGGAACGGATCGCCGCCGACCTCGAGGAACTGGCCAGTGTGGAGTCCTTCCCCAAGATGGAAGGCCGCCAGATGGTCATGATTCTGGCCCCCAAGAAGAAGTGATCCGAGGGCAGTTGAACGGGTGGTCGCGCGGCAAGCGCGGCCATCGGCCACGGATTTTCTAAAGAACCCGAGCGGAGACTTTCTCCATGCCGAAGATCAAGAGCAACAGTGGCGCGGCCAAGCGCTTCAAGAAGACGGCCAACGGCTTCAAGCACAAGCAGTCGTTTCGTAGCCACATCCTGACCAAGAAGTCCACCAAGCGTAAGCGTCAGCTGCGCGGCATGAAGCAGATCCACGACGCCGACAAGGCGCTGATCCGCCGCATGCTGCCCAATCTGTAACGCCTTGGTCGAATTCATTAACGTCAGGAGATTGCCATGACTCGCGTCAAGCGTGGCGTTGTAGCACGCCGCCGTCACAAGAAAATCATGAAGCAGGCCAAGGGCTACTACGGTGCCCGGTCTCGCGTGTTCCGCGTTGCCAAGCAGGCGGTCATCAAGGCAGGCCAGTACGCCTACCGCGACCGTCGTCAGCGCAAGCGCCAGTTCCGTGCGCTGTGGATCTCGCGGATCAATGCCGCGGCCCGTCAGAACGGTCTGTCCTACAGCCGCTTCATCGCCGGCCTCAAGAAGTCCGGCATCGAGATCGACCGCAAGGTCCTGGCCGATCTCGCCGTTCACGAAAAGGCTGCCTTTGCCGCTATCGTCGAGAAGGCCAAGGCTGCCCAGTAAGCGAGATGACCACCGGTAGCCTGTTCGGTTGCCGGTCATGCATCGTGAACGTCACAGGGGAAGAGCAGCCGCTCTTCCCCTGTTTTTTTGGACCCGCATTCCGGGATCCCTGACTCAGAATCGGAGCGTAACGGATGGAGCACCTATCCACTCTGGTCAACGAGGCTCGCCAGGCCATCCAGGCTGCCGAGACGGTCGCAGCGCTGGATGAGGTCCGGGTACGTTATCTGGGCAAGAAGGGCGAGATCACCGCCTTGCTCAAGGGCCTGGGCAAGCTGCCGGCCGAGGAGCGTCCTCGTGCCGGCGAACAGATCAACCAGGCCAAGCAGGCGCTCAGTGCCGACCTCGAGACACGCCGCCAGGCGCTCGAGCAGGCGGCGCTGGAAGCCCGCCTGGCCGAGGAGCGTGTCGATGTCACCCTGCCGGGCCGTGGTTCGGCGACGGGCGGCCTGCACCCGGTGACGCGCACGCTGGAGCGCATCGAGGGTCTGTTTACCCATATCGGCTTCGATGTGGCCGTCGGTCCCGAGATCGAGGACGACTATCACAACTTCGAGGCACTCAATATTCCGGCGCACCATCCGGCGCGCGGCATGGCCGATACCTTCTACTTCGACGCCAGCCGCCTGCTGCGTACCCACACCTCGCCGGTGCAGGTGCGGACCATGGAGAGCCAGGCGCCGCCGATCCGCATCGTGTGCCCGGGGCGCGTCTATCGCAGCGATTCCGACCTGACCCACACACCGATGTTCCACCAGGTCGAAGGGCTTCTGGTGGACGAGGACGTGAGCTTCGCGGACCTCAAGGGCACCATCGAGGACTTCCTGCACGCCTTCTTCGAGCGCGACGACCTGTCGGTGCGCTTCCGGCCGTCGTACTTCCCGTTCACCGAACCCTCCGCGGAAGTGGATATCCAGTGCGTGATGTGCAGCGGCGATGGGTGTCGGGTCTGTTCGCACAGCGGCTGGCTCGAGGTCATGGGCTGCGGCATGGTGCACCCCGAGGTGTTCCGGCACTCCGGCATCGACAGCGAACGCTACAAGGGCTTTGCCTTCGGCATGGGCGCCGAACGCCTGGCCATGTTGCGCTACGGCGTGAACGACCTGCGGCTGTTCTTCGAGAATGACCTGCGCTTTCTGCGCCAGTTTGCCTGAGCGACACAAGGAGACGGGATCTCAAGATGAAATTTTCCGAACAATGGCTGCGTGAGTGGGTTTCGCCGGCCCTGTCGACCCAGGCGCTGGCCGACCAGATCACCATGGCGGGCCTCGAGGTGGATGCCGTCGAGCGCGTGGCGAGCGATTTCAACGGAGTTGTGGTTGCCGAAGTGATCAGCCGCGAGCCGCACCCCGATGCCGACAAGCTGAACGTCTGCCGTGTCGATGATGGTTCCGGCGAGCCGGTGCAGGTGGTCTGCGGTGCCCCCAACGTCGCCGCCGGCCAGAAGGTGCCGTTCGCCCGTGTGGGGGCGGTGCTGCCGGGCGACTTCAAGATCAAGAAGGCCAAGCTGCGGGGCGTTGAGTCGCGCGGGATGATCTGCTCGGCCTCCGAGCTGGGGCTGGAGGAGGAAACCTCCCCGGGGATCCTCGAGCTGCCGACTTCCGCGCCGACCGGCGAGGACTTTCGGGCGTGGCTGTCGCTCGACGACCACACCATCGAGATCGACCTGACGCCCAATCGGGGCGACTGCCTGAGTCTCAAGGGGGTGGCGCGGGAGGTCGGCGTGCTCAATCGCATGGCCGTCGACTCGCCGGCGATCGTCGAGCAGCCGGCCGTCTGCGAGGACACCTTCCCGGTGGCGGTCAGCGCCCCCGAGGCCTGTCCGCGCTATGTCGGCCGGGTGGTGCGCGGCGTCGCCGTCGGTGCGGAAACGCCGCTGTGGATGGTCGAGCGACTGCGTCGCAGCGGGGTGCGCTCGATCAGTGTCATCGTCGACATCACCAACTATGTGATGCTCGAACTGGGACAGCCGATGCACGCCTTCGATCTGGCCGAGCTGTCACGGACGATCGAGGTACGTTACGCCCGCGAGGGAGAGACCCTGGTACTGCTCGACGGCCAGGAGATTGCGCTGCGCCCCGACACCCTGGTGATCGCCGATGCCGACAAGCCGCTGGCCATGGCCGGCATCATGGGCGGTGAGCATTCCGGCGTGAGCGATTCGACCCGCGACGTCTTCCTCGAGTCGGCCTTCTTCACGCCCCTGGCGGTAGCCGGCAAGGCGCGCTCCTACGGTCTGCACACCGACTCCTCGCATCGCTTCGAACGCGGTGTCGATCCGGCGCTGACCTGGCAGGCGATCGAACGCGCCACCGAGCTGCTGACCCGCATCGCCGGCGGTCGGCCCGGGCCGGTCAGCGAGACGGCAAGTCCCGATCACCTGCCCACCGAGCGCCGGGTCCGGCTGCGTGCCGAGCGAATCGAGCAGTGCCTGAATCTGGCTCTGCCCGGTGAGGAGGTCGTCGAGATCCTCGACCGGCTGGGGATGCCGGCGGTGGTCGAAACACCGGGTGTCTGGCAGGTCAGCGTGCCCAGCTGGCGCTTTGATGTGGCCATCGAGGAGGACCTGATCGAGGAGCTGGCGCGCATTCATGGCTACAATCGTCTGCCGGCTCGACGGCCGCCGGTTCGCCTGGGGCTGAGCGCTGACAATGAAGCACGACAGCCGCTGGCACGGCTGCGGCGTCAGCTGGTGGCCCGCGACTTTCAGGAAGCCATCACCTACAGCTTCGTGGCCCCTGATCTGCAGGCTCTGCTGGCGCCCGACGTCACGGCACCGCGTCTGGCCAACCCCATCTCCAGCGACATGTCGGTGATGCGGGCCAGTCTGTTCCCGGGACTGGTCAAGGTGCTGATGCACAATCTCAACCGCCAGCAGAGCCGGGTGCGGCTGTTCGAGGCGGGGCTGGTCTTCCGCGGCGAGCTCGATGCGCTCGAGCAGGTGCCCATGCTGGGCGCGCTGGTCGCCGGTCCGCGCAGTCCCGAAGGCTGGGCGGGGGGCCGTGATGCGGTGGACTTCTTCGATCTCAAGGGGGATCTGGAAAGCCTTTTCGCCTTGAGCGGCAGCGAGCACGACTGGCGCTTCGAGCCGGCGCTGCATCCGGCGCTGCATCCGGGCCAGACGGCGCGCATCCTGCATGACGGCCATCCGGTCGGCTGGATCGGTGCGCTGCACCCCGGCGTCCGCCGTGAACTGGGCATCAAGACCGAAACCTTCGTGTTCGAGGTCGAGCAGACAGCGCTGCTCAAGGGCCGGCTGCCGCGTTTCACGCCGCTGTCGCGTTTCCCCGAGGTGCGCCGCGACCTGGCGCTGGTGGTGGAAGCGACGGTGCCGGTCCAGGCGTTGCTCGATACGCTGCGCGAGCAGGCCGGCGAATGGCTGACCGACCTGCATCTGTTCGACGTCTATCAGGGCAAGGGCGTGGCCGACGGCTACAAGAGCCTGGCCCTGGGCTTGACCTGGCAGCATCCTTCGCGCACGCTGAATGATGAGGAAATCAATCAGTTAGTCGAGGCGATCGTTGCCGAGTCGAAGCATCGCTTCGGTGCCGAGCTGCGCGGCTGATGTCGTCATCCTGCACGAGGGAGTGATCATGGGGGCGTTGACCAAGGCGGAACTGGCCGAACATCTGCATGCCGAGCTGGGCGTGTCCAAGCGTGAAGCCAAGTCGATGGTGGAAGCGTTCTTCGAGGAGATTCGTGGCTGTCTGCGCGAGAACGAACAGGTCAAGCTGTCGGGGTTCGGCAACTTTGATCTGCGCGACAAGCGCGAGCGTCCCGGTCGCAATCCCAAGACGGGCGAGGAGATTCCCATTTCGGCGCGCCGTGTGGTCACGTTCCGCCCGGGGCAGAAGCTCAAGGCGCGAGTCGAGAGCTACGACGGGCCCCATGACTGAGCACATGCCGAACTGACGGACGAGACGCAAAGGGCCCCACCTTGACGGTGGGGCCCTTGTCGTAGCGAAAGCGGAAATGGGCTCAGGGAAACAGCTGGGAAAGGCGGGTGGCCAGCATGATGTTGCCGGAAGCCTTGAGGCGACCGGACATGAAGGCCTGCATGCCGCTGAGCTCGCCGCTCATGACATCCTTGAGCGTTGCGCTGTCAGTGCTCAGTGTGACGGAGGGATCGTCGTGTTCACCGGACTGGATATCCAGCGTGCCATCCTGAACCGTCAGATAATAATCGTCGGCATCGCTGATGTGGAACTGAAAGGTTTCGTCCATGCCCTGGGCGGCCTGAGAGTCGAAACGGGACCGTAGCATGTCGATGACGCGGGAGGCGTTGCTCATGAAGACTTCCTGATCTGGGCAATGACGTCCCTGTAGCGTATTTAAAACAAGTGTTTGAATCAAGCGTGGCGTTGCGGAAGACATGTCGCGACGGCGCTGCTGCCCGAGGAGGTGACGAGCGTGAACGAGTGGATTGCACACTATGGGTTGTTCCTGGCCAAGATAGCGACGCTGGCGGTTGCGGTACTGGCCGTACTGGCGGTGGCGTCCCGTTGGCGTGGCGGTGACTCGGAGCGCTCCCGGCTGCGGGTCGAGGAATGGAACGCGCGCTACCGCTCACGGCAGCGCAAGCTGCGTCTGGCCGCCCTCGACAAGAAAGCGCGGCGAGCGGCGCTCAAGGCGTTCAAGCGCGAGGACAAGCGGCGTCCCGAGGCGGCGGATTCGGCCGCGGCCGGACGTGTCTGGGTCATCGATTTTCATGGCGACATCAAGGCGTCGGGTACCCGGCGGCTGGCCGAGGAAGTGTCGTTGCTCCTCGAGAGCGCGGAGCAGGGCGATGAAGTGGTCGTGCGTCTGGAATCCGGCGGTGGTCTCGTGCATGCCTACGGACTGGCCGCCGCCGAACTGGACCGCCTGCGTGACGCCGGGTTGCGGACCACGGTGTGTGTCGACAAGGTGGCGGCGAGCGGCGGCTACATGATGGCGTGCTGCGCCGACCGGTTGCAGGCGGCTCCGTTCGCCGTACTGGGGTCGATCGGGGTGGTGGCCCAGCTGCCCAACCTGCATCGCCTGCTCAAGCGTCACGATATCGATGTCGAGCTGCTCACGGCCGGCCGTTACAAGCGCACCCTGACGGTGTTCGGCGAGAATACCGAGGAGGGGCGCGAGAAGTTCGTCGAAGATCTGGAAAACACCCACGCGCTGTTCAAGGCGTTCGTGGCCGAGCGGCGTCCGGCCCTGGATATCGAGGCTATCGCCACCGGCGAGATCTGGTACGGCCGTCAGGCTCTGGAGAACGGACTGATCGATGCCGTGACCACCAGCGAGGCCTATCTGCTCGAGCGCATGCGCGAGACCCGGGTCTTCCATATCGCTCTCGAGCAGCGTCGCGGCCTGGCCGAGCGACTGGGCATGGGCGTGTCGCAGGGCGTCGAGCGTGGGGTCCAGCGGCTCTATGAAGTGCTCGAGGCGAGCCGCTGGCAGCGTCGCTGACGGCGTGGAGTCAGCGGCCGGTGAACAGGCCGGCGAGGGTTTCCACCAGGGCTCGCGCGTGATTGCCGTGCAGCGAATAATAGATGGTCTGGGAGGCGCGTCGCGTGTTGACCAGACCTTCCCGACGCAGGATGGCCAGGTGCTGCGACAGGGCAGACTGGCTCAGGGACAGGCGCTTGTTGAGTTCCGAGACCGACAGCTCCGTGTCGTCGAGCAGGCACAGGATGCGCAGCCGGTTCTCGTTGGCCATGGCCTTGAGCAGGTTGGTGGCGTTGGCGATCGCCGGACTGTCGGGATCGAGCAGCCGGGCGGCTGACTGACGAGTGCTCATTGGGGATCTCCTGGGATAACGGGCCACGCGTTCGATGCGTGGTTCGGGCCGCGTTTTATGGTTGTTGTCGTCGGCGGCGTCTGCCGGGCGATGCATTATTGTTCCATGGCAGGCTCGACGGCGGGATGGACCATCGGTGCGCTTGTGCCCGGCAGTGGCGCGTCTGCCTTCATTACTGATTTAGTGAATTGTCATTCACGCTGCAAATGTCCGACAGTCATTGATTTAACGAAAAATCATCGGAAAGTGTTTCGGCGGCATTAACAGACCGCCTGGGTGTCGACAATGTTTTCATCGAAACCGGTGCCAGGGCCTGTCTTTCCGTAAGCGAGGCGGTTTTTAGCCGATGGTATGAAGGTAAACGCTGGAGGCTGTTCTAGAGTGTCAACAATCGGCGGGCTTTGTGGCCTGCCGGGCCGACAACAATTCTCTCGACACGGCAGGAACTCCATGAGCGCGTATCAGGCCGAATACCAGCGATCGATCGAGCAACCGGAAGCCTTCTGGGCGGAGCAGGCGCAGCGAATTCCCTGGTTCACGCCACCCGAGCGCATTCTCGAATACGACGAGCACGGGCATGCGCGCTGGTATGGGGACGGCGTGCTCAACACCTGTCATGTGGCCATCGACCACCATGTCGAGAGCGGGCGGGGCGAGCAGCCGGCGATCCACTGGGATTCGCCGGTCAGCCGGTCGCGGCGGACGCTGAGCTACCGTGAGCTGCGCGATGAGGTTGCGCGCTGTGCCGGGGCGCTGCGTGATCTGGGGGTCGAGAAGGGGGATCGGGTGGTGATCTACATGCCCATGGTGCCCGAGGCGCTGATCGCCATGTACGCTTGTGCCCGGCTGGGGGCGGTGCACTCCGTGGTCTTCGGCGGTTTCGCGCCCCATGAGCTGGCGGTGCGCATTGACGATGCACAGCCGCGCGTGGTCATCGCCGCGTCCTGCGGTATCGAGTTCGAACGGGTGGTGCCCTACAAGCCGATCCTCGATGCCGCCCTGGCGCAGAGCACGCACCGGCCGGATGCCTGCGTGATTCTCCAGCGGCCGTCGCTGAAGGCCGAGATGGGGGCGATCGATCACGACTGGGCGGAGGTGGTGGGGCAGGCGCAGCCGGCCCCCTGCGTGCCCGTGGCGGCGACCGATCCACTCTATATCCTGTATACCTCCGGGACCACGGGCAAGCCGAAGGGGGTGGTGCGCGATCACGGCGGCCATGCCGTGGCGCTGCACTACTCGATGAAACGTGTCTACGGCATGACCCCCGGCGAGGTGTTCTTCTCCGCCTCTGACGTGGGCTGGGTCGTGGGGCATTCCTACATCGTCTATGCGCCGCTGATCTACGGCTGCACGACGCTGGTCTACGAGGGCAAGCCGGTGCGCACCCCCGACGCGGGCGCCTTCTGGCGGCTGATCGAAACCTACAGGGTCAACGTCTTCTTCACGGCGCCGACGGCCTTCCGGGCGATCAAGAAGGAAGACCCGGATGGACGACACCTGCCACAGTACGACATCAGCAGCCTGCGGACGCTGTTTCTGGCCGGCGAGCGACTCGACCCGCCGACCTTCTACTGGCTGGAAGGGCTGCTCGATGTGCCGGTGATCGACCACTGGTGGCAGACCGAAACCGGCTGGCCGATCGCCGCCAACCTGCAGGGGCTCGAACCCATGCCGACCAAGGCGGGGTCGGCCACCATGCCGGTGCCGGGCTATGCCGTAGCGGTGCTGGACCCCCACGGCGAGCCCGCGGCTCCCGGCGAGCAGGGCAGCGTGGTCATTCGCGAACCGATGCCGCCCGGCTGCCTGGCGGGTATCTGGCGGGACCCGCAACGCTTCCAGCGCGCCTACCTGTCCACCTTCCCCGGCTGCTATCTGACCGGGGACGGCGGCTACTTCGATGAAGAGGGCTATCTGTTCATCATGGGGCGCACCGACGACGTCATCAATGTCGCCGGCCATCGCCTGTCCACCGGCGAGATGGAGGAAGTCGTCGGTGAGCATCCGGCAGTGGCCGAATGCGCGGTCATCGGCATCCAGGACCCGATAAAGGGCCAGGTGCCGATTGCACTGGTAATTCCCAAGGATGGTTACGATGGCGATGACGAGGCGCTGGAAGCGGCCCTGGGCGAGCGGGTGCGCGAGCGCATCGGGGCCATCGCCAGTCTGCGTCAGGTGCTGGTGGTGTCGCGGCTGCCCAAGACCCGCTCCGGCAAGATCCTGCGCAAGCTGCTGCGCAACATCGCCGACGGCGAGCGCTACGGCGTGCCCTCGACCATCGACGATCCGGCGAGCCTGCAGGATGTTCACGAAGCGATGATCGCCCGTGACGTCGGTCAGGCTGATCAGGCGCACCCCGCGGATTGAGCTGCTCCTCGGGCGTCAGGAGGGCGGCGGTGCTTGCTATGGGCCGGCGCCCTCGATCAATCCGGCTATCACCGTCTTGACAAGAAAGGCGCCCATCCCGGCTCCCAGAACCACGAACAGCATCACGGTCCCCAGTCGGCCGGCCTGCGAACGGCGAGCCAGGTCCCAGATGATGAAGCCCATGAACAGCATCAGGCCGCCGATCATTACCGGGGTGACCCAGGCTTCGAAAACACGTGTCATGCCCTGTTCTCCCGTGGCCAAAAGGCCAGTATAACCCGATGCCGGGGCACGCAGGCGGCGGTGTTCGCCCTGCCGTCGATGCCGGTTTCATGGTAGTATCCGAGCAAATTTCTCAAGCAAGTCGCGGACATGCCTACGCTGAAGATCTTTGTCGGTACCGTGTACGGCGGTGCCCTGGATGTTGCCGAACAGGTCAAGCCCCTTTTCGAGGACGCCGGTTACAGCGTTACCGTGCTGGAGCAGCCGACGCTGGAGGACCTGGTGGACCCGCTGCCGGATCTGGCGCTGTTCTGTGTATCCACCACCGGTAGCGGCGATCTGCCCGGCAACCTGACGCCGTTCGCCCGGGCGCTGCAGGAGCGTCACCCGGTGCTGACCGAGCTGCGCTACGGCCTGATTGCGCTGGGTGACAGTTCCTACGGCGACACCTACTGCGGCGGCGGCCGCCAGCTCGATGCTCTGCTCGAGGACCACGGCGCCCGCCGTCTCGGCGAGCGCCTGGAGGTTGACGCCATGGAAACCTTCATGGCCGATGACGAGGCGCTGCCCTGGGCCGAGCGGTGGATCGACGAACAGGCGCTGCGTCAGGCTTGAGGAGCGAATCGTGAAGCAACGGGTGATGACGCCGGAGCGCGTCAGTGTGCTGGTCGGCGTTGTGGTTGCGATGCTGGCCAATCTGCCGCGTTATCTGACGGCACCGGGGCAGTCGGAACGTGCCATGCTGCTGGGCGTGGCACTGGGGGTGGTGGCCATCGTGGCGCTGCTGTCGTGGCGGCTGCTCGATGCCGCAGCGCGTCAGCGCCTGCCGGGCCTGTTCAGGCGGCTGGGAGTGGCGCTGGCGGTGGGGCTGGTTGCGGTGGCTCTGCTGCAGTGGAGCCAGGGTGGCATCGAGCGCTGGCTGTGGCTGTCACATGGCACCACGCTGGGCTTGCTGGGGTACGCCATTCTCGTGGGGTGGCGTCGCCGCGCGCGGTCCTGAGTCGCGAGGTGTGCTCGTGAGTGCAGCGCCCCGGCCGTTCGGCCGGGGCGCTGTCGTTTTCACGGGGCGTCAGGTTGCGGTCAGGTGAGGGTGTAGCAGGGGACGTAGTCACTACCCGGCAGCTTCATGCGGCCCTGGTCGACGAAGGATCCCAGCAGGGCGTCCAGACGCTGCATCAGTGTTTCCTCAGCATGCAGGCGGAACGGCCCGCGGGCCTCGATGGCCCGGATGCCGGGTTCCTTGACGTTGCCGGCGACGATGCCCGAGAAGGCGCGCCGCAGGTTGGCGGCCAGTTCGTGGACGGGCTGCTGGCGGTGCAGTGCCAGGCCGGCCATGGCTTCATGGGTGGGCTCGAAGGGTTGCTGGAAGTCCGGCTGCACGTTCAGGCGCCAGTTGAAGTAGAAGGCGTCGTGGTGGGCGCGGCGGAACTCGGTGACTTCGTCGATGCCTTCACGCATGGCGCGGGCCACGCCGACCGGATCGTCGATCAGGATGCGGTAGCGCCGGCCGACGGCCTCGCCCAGCGTGTAACGCAGGAACTCGTCGATGCGCTTGAAATAGTCGGCGGCGCTCGAGGGGCCGGTCAGGATCACCGGGAAGGGGGTGTCAGCGTTGGCCGGGTGCAGCAGGATGCCCAGCAGGTAGAGAATCTCCTCGGCGGTGCCCACGCCGCCGGGGAATACGATGATGCCGTGCCCGACCCGCACGAAGGCCTCGAGGCGTTTCTCGATGTCGGGCATCACCACCAGTTCGTTGACGATGGGGTTGGGCGATTCGGCCGCGATGATGCCGGGCTCGGAGATGCCCAGGTAACGGCCCTGCCGACGGCGCTGCTTGGCATGCGCCACGTTGGCACCCTTCATCGGCCCCTTCATGGCCCCCGGGCCGC
This sequence comes from Modicisalibacter sp., assembly GCF_055145905.1. Classification (NCBI taxonomy): domain Bacteria; kingdom Pseudomonadati; phylum Pseudomonadota; class Gammaproteobacteria; order Oceanospirillales; family Halomonadaceae; genus Modicisalibacter; species Modicisalibacter sp. The sequence goes on from NZ_JBSREH010000016.1 coordinate 51,908, forward strand.
AGCCGGTGCAGATGTCTAGGTCCCGTAGGCCCAGGTGGTAGCCCACGTCCTTGGTATAGTCGTACTCTTCGCGCGAGATGGAGTGCCCGCCCCAGCAGACCACCAGGCTGGGTTCCCGCGATGACTTGAGAGCGCCGGCGTTACGCAGGATATGAAAGACGGCGTTGGTGGTGCCTTCGCCGGTGGACAGGTCGAAGCGCGGCTGCTGCTGAATCTCATTGTAGACGTAGACGATGTCGCGCAGCACTGCGGAGAGATGCTCGCGGATGCCGCGGATCATGCGCCCGTCGACGAAGGCGTCGGCCGGGGCGTTGATCAGCCGCAGACGGATACCGCGGTCCTGCTGCAGCACCTCGATATCGAAGTCGTGGAAGGCTTCCATGACCGCCAGCCCGTCATCGGTGACCGAGCCGCAATTGAGCACCGCGAGGGCACAGCGCCGGAGCAGGTCGTGCAGGCCGTTGGCGGAGGTGTCGCGCAGTCGGTTGACCTCCTGCTGCGAGAGGACCTCGAGGCTGCCTTCGGGAGATATCGTGGTGGAGATTGTTTCGGGCATTGAAGGGTCCTTGTCATGCCATCGTCAAGCGTCGGGCCGCACCATCCGAGCGGCGGCGGCTCCTGCGGGCCGTGTTCGTCCAGCCGGCCATTGAATTCGATGCTAACACGCCGCCGAACTCCCCGCAGCGCTGCGGGAGGCGCGCATTTTTGGTAAGCTTTTCCCGGCATCCCGGTCGACGACATCCCGGTCGAATCCGGAGGTGACGATGGCGTCGTCGTCGAGGCCGCGCCACCCGGCCCATGAATCCCCTCTGAGTGGACTGCCGTTTCATGTTCAATGCCCAGTACTTTCGCACGTTCATCACGCTGGTGGAGACCGGCAGCTTCACGCATACGGCGCGTCGGCTCGACATGACCCAACCGGGGGTCAGCCAGCATATCCGCAAGCTCGAGAAGTATCTCGGCAAGCCGTTGCTCAACCGTCATGGTCGGCGTTTCACCCTCACCGAAGCCGGCCGCCGAGCCTATGACTACGCGGTTCGGCTGTTCGCCGAACACGAGCATTTTCGCCATTCGCTGGACAATGAATCCCTGCATTCCGGCGAATGCCGGGTCGCCTCGCCGGGCAGTGTCGGCTTGATGTTCTATCCCTTTCTGCTGGGCTATCAGCAGATGCATCCCGGCCTGACGATCAACTACAGCTTCGCCTTCAATCACGAGATCGTGCAGGACGTGCTGGCCGGGCGTTACGACCTGGGCGTCGTCACGGATGTGGTCAAGCATCCGGACCTGAGTTACGAACCCTGGCATCAGGAGCCATTGTGTCTGGTGGTGCCGGCCGACTTCGCCGGCACGTCCCTGCAGGAGTTGATGGCGCTGGGCTTCATGAATTACTCGGACGGCCTGAACAACGCCGGACAGTTGCTGCGTGCCAATTTTGCCGGTGAGTTCCGGTCCATGAGCCATTTTCCCCGTCAGGGATTCACCAACGAGGTGGCCATGGTGCTGGATGCCGTGGCGCGCGGGCTGGGCTTCACGGTGGTCTCGCGGCTGGTGCTCGAGACCTCGCCCTGGCAGCGCCAGGTCAAGGCGCTGACCCTGCCCAATCAGGTCTACGAGTCGCTGTATATCGTCACCCAGTCGGGCAGCGAGCTGCCGCGTCGCTACCAGCAGCTGCTCGATGACTTTCGCGAGGAGCGGCGCAACACGCTCTACGGGCTGGTCGAGGAGCCGGGTTTCGACACCTGAGTGGCGAGCGGTTCGGGCAATGCCCGGCCGTCCGGATTCCGGTCGGTCCCTGAACGAAACGGCCCCGCCATGAGCGGGGCCGTTGTCGTCTGCGGCGTCACCCGCGATGCCGGTCAGTCACGATAGGCATCGATGCTCGGGCAGGAGCAGATCAGGTTGCGATCACCGAAGACGTTGTCCACCCGGTTGACTGCCGGCCAGACCTTGGCGGCCTTGACGGCGTCCGAGGGGAAGGCGCCCATTTCGCGATCGTAGGGGCGCTCCCAGGCGGCGTCCATCAGGTCGGCCATGGTGTGCGGTGCATTGACCAGCGGGTTGTTGTCCAGCGGCCACTCGCCGGCTTCCACGCGGCGAATTTCCTCGCGGATCGCGATCATGGCGTCGCAGAAGCGGTCGATCTCGAAGCGCGACTCCGACTCGGTGGGCTCGATCATCAGGGTGCCCGGCACCGGGAAGGACATGGTCGGCGCGTGAAAGCCGTAGTCCATCAGGCGCTTGGCGATATCCTCTTCGCTGATGCCGGAGTCGGCCTTGAGCGGGCGGATGTCGATGATGCACTCGTGGGCCACGGTGCCGTTGACGCCGCGGTACAGCACCGGGTAGTGCGCCTCCAGGCGCCGGGCGATGTAGTTGGCATTGAGAATCGCCAGCTCGGTTGCCTCGCGCAGGCCGCGTGCGCCCATCATCTTGATGTAGGCCCAGGAGATCGGCAGGATCGAGGCGCTGCCGAAGGCCGCCGCCGAGACCGCACCGCTGTCCTCGCGCACGCCCGGCAGCGGCGTGACCACATGGTTGGACACGAAGGGCGCCAGATGCGCCTTGACGCCGATCGGTCCCATGCCCGGACCGCCGCCACCGTGGGGGATGCAGAAGGTCTTGTGCAGGTTGAGGTGCGAGACGTCGCCGCCGAAGTCGCCGGGGCGGGTGATGCCCACCTGGGCGTTCATGTTGGCGCCGTCGATGTACACCTGGCCGCCGTGATCATGAACGATCCGGCACACCTCGCGCACGGTTTCCTCGAAGACCCCGTGGGTGGAGGGGTAGGTGATCATGATCGCCGACAGCTGCTCGCTGTGCTGCTCGGCCTTGGTGCGCAGGTCGTCGATGTCGATGTTGCCGCGCTCGTCGCACTCCACCACCACGACCTTCATGTGGGCCATGGCCGCCGAGGCGGGATTGGTACCGTGGGCCGAGCTGGGAATCAGGCAGATGTCGCGATGCCCCTGGCCCTGGGCGGCCTGATAGCGGCGGATGGCCACCAGGCCGGCATATTCGCCCTGGGCGCCGGAGTTGGGCTGCATCGAGATATGGTCATAGCCGGTGATCTCGACCAGAAAGGCGCTCAGCTCGTCGATCATCTGCTTGTAGCCGACCGCCTGGTCGCTCGGCGCGAACGGGTGAATGTTCGCGAACTCCGGCCAGGTGATGGGGATCATCTCGCTGGTCGCGTTGAGCTTCATGGTGCATGAGCCCAGCGGAATCATCGCGTGGGTCAGCGACAGGTCGCGATTCTCCAGGCGCTTGAGGTAGCGAAGCATCTCGGTTTCGCTGCGATAGCGCGTGAAGTTGGGGTGCGTCAGGTAGGCCGACTCGCGGGTCTGGCCTTCGGGGATGCCGCCGAGGTTTTCGGCGATGACCGCATCATCCAGTGCACTGACCGACAGGTCGTGCTCTTCGCCCAGCAGGACATCGAACAGTACCGCCACGTCGGCCGGGGTGGTGGTCTCGTCGAGACTGACGCCCACGCGGCCGTCCGCATGGAAGCGCAGGTTGACCTCGTGGGTCAGGGCACGGCCGTGGATCTTGCCGGCATCGACGCCGGTCAGGGTCAGGGTGTCGAACCAGCTGGTGTTCTCCAGGGCGACGCCCTTGCGACGCAGTCCCTCGGCCAGAATGGAGGTCAGGCGGTGAATCCGCGTGGCGATGGTGCGGATGCCCTCAGCGCCGTGATAGACCGCATAGAAGCCGGCGATGTTGGCCAGCAGGGCCTGGGCGGTGCAGATGTTGGAGGTCGCCTTCTCGCGGCGGATGTGCTGTTCGCGGGTCTGCATCGCCATGCGCAGCGCCGTGTTGCCGCGGCTGTCCTTGGAGACACCGATGATGCGGCCGGGAATCGAGCGCTTGAGCTTGTCGGTGGTGGCGAAGAAGGCGGCGTGCGGTCCGCCGAAGCCCATCGGCACCCCGAAACGCTGGGAGTTGCCGAGCACGATGTCGGCACCCAGGGCACCCGGCTCCTTGAGCAGGGCCAGGCTCATCAGGTCCGCCGCCACGCAGGTCATGGCACGCCGCTCGGTCGCCTGGCCAATCAGTCGGCCAAGGTCGTGAACGCGACCGGTGTTGCCCGGGTACTGGAACAGGGCGCCGAACACGTCATGGTCGGCGACACGTTCGGCGGCGTCGACCACCAGCTCGATATCCAGATAGGCGGCGCGGGTGCGCAGCACGTCGAGCGTCTGCGGGAAGACGTCGTCGGCGACGAAGAAACGATCGCTCTTGACCTTCTTGTTGGCGCGGTGACACAGCGCCATGGCTTCCGCGGCGGCGGTGGCCTCGTCGAGCAGCGACGCATTGGCCAGGGCCATGCCGGTGAGGTCCATGACCATCTGCTGGAAGTTCAGCAGCCCCTCCAGACGACCCTGGGCGATCTCGGGCTGATAGGGCGTGTAGGCGGTGTACCAGCCCGGATTCTCGAGCACATTGCGCAGGATGACCGCCGGCGTGTGCGTGTTGTAGTAGCCCTGGCCGATGTAGGTCTTGAAGACCTTGTTCTGGCGTGCCAGGCGCTTGAGGTAATCGAGTGCCTCGGCCTCGCCGCGTGGCGGGTCCAGGTCGAGCTCGCGTCCCAGGCGGATGCCGGCCGGAATGGTCTTGTCGATCAGCGCCTGCATGGTGTCGGCACCGAGGGTTGCCAGCATGGCTTCGACGTCGGTGGCGTCGGGGCCGTTGTGACGATGGACGAACGCATCATGGCCGGCCAGTTCGGCCAGGCGACGATTGTCTGTAGACATGGAACACCCTGGAAGTGACGGGGCGGTCAGGCCCGTGTGGAATCGGTCGGTGGCGCCGGCGGCACGTGCCGCCGGCATGCCGGTACTGCTCAGTCTTCGGCGTCGGCGATGGCCGCGTAGGCGTCGGCGTCCAGCAGCGACTCGAGCGAGGTGGCGTCGCTGGGCTTGATCCTGGCGATCCAGCCGTCCTCGTAGGGGGACTCGTTGACGGTTTCCGGGGCGTCCTCGAGGGCCTCGTTGACGGCCAGGACTTCGCCGGCGAGCGGGGCATACAGGTCGGAGGCGGCCTTGACCGACTCGATCACGCCGAACTCCTCGTCGGCTTCCAGCTCGCGACCGACTTCCGGCAGTTCCACGAAGACCACGTCGCCGAGCGCTTCCTGGGCGTGATCGGTGATGCCGATGGTGACAGTGCCGTCACCGTTGTCGAGGATCCATTCGTGGCTCTTGGTGTAGCGCAGGTTGGCGGGAATGTTGCTCATGATTTTTCCTATACGAAAAAAGGTTTTCTCTCGGGGAAATCGTAGCGCGATTCTGCCTCAATGACGACCGTCTTGCCATCCTTGAGCGTCAACGCAGTGAGACAGGAGGCGCGCATCAGCCTGACCGTGGAAACAGAGTGGCCAGAAACGCGGGCGCCGTCCAGTCCGCGTGCGCCCCTAACGCGATCCTGCGCGGGACGGGCGGCAGCGGGTCTCGGGCTTTCGGCGATTTTACGGGCTATCCTGCCACTTGAGTGGCGCAGAGAACGTGCTCTCGTGCTTGAGTTGAGGCGGTCGTCTGGGTATGGTGGCGCGAGTTTCGTAAAAGAAACAAGTTTCTCCGCGGGCATGGCAGCATGCCATGCTGATCCCGGGCGCGATATCACGGCTTTTTCGTTCAAGCGGATTCGAGGGCAGTTTTTCCTAAGGTCTACTGGAGCCGGCATGGTGGGTTCCGCTAAGGTACGCGGTTCGACGCCATCCGACGGTGGTCCGGTTCGAGAGTCGGGTGGTACGAATCCATGCACCTGGGTGCATAACAACAATCCGCAAGTGGGAGACAAGACGTGGAAACGTTGACGAATCTATTGAGCGCAATCGAGGGGGTCGTCTGGGGGCCCCTGATGCTGGTGCTGTTGCTTGGCGTGGGGCTCTATCTCCAGGCCGGCCTCAAGGTAATGCCGATCCGCAAGCTGGGTACCGGCTTCAAGCTGCTCTGGCAGGGACGCAGCACGGCCAAGGGCGAGGAAAGCGAGGGTGAGGTTTCACCGTTCAACGCCCTGATGACCTCGCTGTCGGCGACCATCGGCACGGGCAACATCGCCGGTGTGGCCACGGCGATCTTCCTGGGCGGCCCGGGCGCGGTCTTCTGGATGTGGATCACTGCCCTGGTCGGGATGGCCACCAAGTTTTCCGAGGCCGTGCTGGCGGTGCGCTACCGTGAAGTCGATGAGGCCGGTGACCACGTCGGTGGTCCGATGTATTACATCCGCAACGGCCTGGGCAAGAAGTGGGCCTGGCTGGGTGGTCTGTTCGCGTTCTTCGGCGCCGTGGCCGCCTTCGGCATCGGCAACACCGTGCAGTCCAACTCGGTGGCCGACGGCCTGGGCGAATCGATCAACATGCCGCACTGGCTGACCGGCATCGTGATCATGGTGCTGGCCGGCGCGGTGATTCTCGGCGGTATCAAGCGTATCGCCAAGGTGGCGGGCAAGCTGGTGCCGATCATGGCGATCGCCTATTTCGCCTGCGGCGTGCTGGTGCTGATCATCAATGCCGACCAGATCGGCTCGGCGCTCGGCCTGATCTTCGGTCATGCCTTCTCGCCGGCATCCGCGGCGGGCGGCTTCGCCGGTGCAGCCGTGGCCAAGGCCATCCAGTTCGGTGTCGCGCGCGGGGTCTTCTCCAACGAGGCCGGCCTGGGCAGCGCGCCGATCGCGCATGCCGCTGCGCAGACCAAGAACCCGGTACGCCAGGGCCTGGTGGCGATGCTCGGCACCTTCCTGGATACCATCGTGGTGTGCTCGATCACCGCGCTGGCGATTCTCACCACCAACGACTGGACATCCGGCGAAACCGGTGCGGCCCTGACCTCCATGGCCTTCGACAGCACCCTGCCCGGCGTGGGTCAGTACGTGGTGTCGTTCGCCCTGGCGGTGTTCGCCTTCACCACCATTCTCGGTTGGGCGTTCTACGGCGAGAAGTGCTTCGAGTACCTTTTCGGCGTGCGCTCGATCAAGCTGTATCGCGTCGTCTATATCCTCGCCATCCTGGCGGGTGCCGTGGCGCCGCTCAACTTCGTCTGGCTGATGGCCAGCGTCTTCAATGCCATGATGGCGATTCCCAACCTGATTGCACTGGCCCTGCTGTCTCCGGTGGTCTTCAAGCTCACCAAGGACTACTTCGAGGGCAAGACGGTGCTGCCGGGTGAGGATCTGAATCGCTGATGTCTTTCGTTCCGATGACTCAGGGTGGAGCAACCCCATGACCGAACTCAATCGTACCCCCTTGCACGATCTGCACCTCGAACTGGGCGGCAAGATGGTCGAATTCGCCGGCTATCACATGCCCGTTCAGTACCCGCTCGGGGTGAAGAAGGAACACGAACATACCCGTGCCGAGTGCGGCTTGTTCGATGTCTCGCACATGGGGCAGGTCGTGGTGCGTGGGCCGGAACCGGCCCGTGCTCTTGAAAGCCTGGTGTGTGCCGATATCGTCGGCCTCGAGGCGGGGGCACAGCGCTACGCCCTGTTCACCGGAACCGAAGGCGGCATTCTCGACGACCTGATGGTGGTCAACGCGGGCGACCATCTCTATCTGGTGGTCAACGCGGCCTGCAAGGCGCAGGACATCGCGCACCTGCGTACCGGACTGGGTGGCGAGTACAGCGTCGAGGAGCTCGACCGCGGCCTGCTGGCCCTGCAGGGGCCGAAGGCCGCGGCGGTGATGGCGCGGCTGTGCCCGGCCGCCTGCGAACTGGTCTTCATGCAGCATGGCCGTTTCGAGATCGACGGCATGTCGGTATGGGTCAGCCGCAGCGGTTACACCGGCGAGGATGGGTTCGAGATCTCGGTGGCCGCCGAGGACGCCGACCGCCTGGCGCGGCAGCTACTGGCGGAAGCCGAGGTCGAGCCCATCGGTCTCGGTGCCCGGGACTCGCTGCGTCTCGAGGCGGGGCTGTGCCTGTACGGCCACGACATCGACCAGACCACCACGCCCATCGAGGCCGGTCTGATCTGGGCGATCGGCAAGGCACGCCGCACGGGCGGGGAGCGCGAGGCCGGCTTCATTGGCGCCGATATCATCCTGCACCAGCTCCAGGCACGGGATCATCGCCGCAAGCGGGTCGGCCTGCTGGGCGAAGGGCGTGCCCCGGTGCGCGAAGGCGTCGAGCTGTTCGACGAGGCCGGTCATTCCTTCGGCCACGTCACCTCGGGCGGCTTCGGGCCCAGCGTGGGCAAGCCCGTGGCCATGGGCTATGTCGCCATCGAGGCCGCGGAGGTCGGCAATGTGGTCTATGCCGAGGTGCGTGGCAAGCGTCTGCCGATGACCGTCAGCAAGATGCCTTTCGTGACGCCCGGCTACTATCGGGGGTAACGGGATTATACCGTTATCTTGTCTGTCGACAAGACAGTGAGATACGAGGCCGCTTCCCTGGAAGCGGCCTTTTTCTGTCGAGTGTTCAGGACTCGTTCAGCATCACATGCCGGAAGGTCAGGCTGATGCGAAGACCGGGAATGGCGCGTGGCAGCAGGGCGTGCTGAAGTCGGGACTGGAGCCCGGCACCCATCATCAGCAGGCTGCCGTGGGGCAGCGCCACATTGAAGGGCGCGTGCGCTCCATCGCGCCAGCGAAAGCGCAGCGGGCGTTCGGCACCCAGGCTGACGGCGGCAATCACCGGGTCCGGGCCCAGTTCGGGCTCGTCGTCGGCGTGCCAGCCCATGCGCTGTCGGCCGTCCCGATAGCGGTTGAGCAGCACGCTGTTGAAGGTGACGCCGGGCAGCTGCCGGGAAACCAGAGACGCCACGTGATCGCGCAGGGTCAGCACGGCCGGGTGCCAGGGGGCCGGAGAGAAACGCCGGCCGGAATAGCGATAGCGGGCTTCGGCGTCGCCCATCCAGCACTGGGCGCGGGGGATCGGGTGGCGACGCCCGTACAGGGTCAGCGTCGGCGTCTCCCAGGGAATCTCGCGATCGAGCTGGTCGAGCAGGCTGTCGCGGCGGGGCGCTTCCAGTGCTTCATCGAGGCGCCACAGTGGTGGCGAGGCGAGCAGGGTCTGCCAGACGGGCGTTGCTGGAGACATGAATCAGCGCAGCACCTTGTCAGGGTTGATGGGCTTGCCGCCGTGGCGCACGTCGAATAGCAGGTCGTAGCGGCCGGTGACGTCGTTGTGGCTGACGGTGCAGATGGGGGAGCCCTGCTTGACCGCCTGGCCTTCCTTGACACGCAGCTTGCCGCACAGGGCGTAGACGCTCTGCAGATTGCCGGCGTGGTGGACGATCACTACCTTGCCCAGCTGGCGCATGCTGTTGGCGAAGCGCACGTCGCCGTCGGCGACCGCATGCGCGGTTTCCCCCTGACGCGCCGCCAGCAGCATGGGCTGCAGGGTGCCGCGCTTGTCGCGGCCGAAGCGGCGGACGATACGATAGTCATCCAGTGGCCAGGGCCAGGCCTGGCGCTGCTTGATTGGTCCCGGATCAGGCAGCGAGCGAGCGGGAGTCGATTTCTTGTGGGTGACCCGAGGCGGCGTCCGGCGAGGGGCGCTCCCTTTCAAGGGGACCTTGACGACCTGGCCGACACGCAGATCGCTGGGGTGAAGACCGGGGTTGGCGGCGTCGATGCGGCCGGCGGTGGTGCCGAAGTAGCGGGCGATACCGACATAGGTATCCCCGGGGCGCACCTGGTAACGGTAGGGCCCGCCGCCGGGGGCGCGCTCGCGATGGCTGGGTACCAGGATGCGCTGGCCGACGCGCAGGTTGCGGGCCTGGACCCCCGGATTGAAACGCTCCAGGCGTACCAGCGGCACGCCGGCCTGACGGGCGATGGCCCCCAGCGTGTCGCCGGGGCGGATGGTGACCCAGTTGCCGGCCATGACCCTGCTGTAGCCGTTGCTGACGTACGGCGAACCGGCACAGCCGGCCAGCAGCAGGAGCAGTATCAGGGGGCCGAGGTGGCGCAGGCCGGTGGTGCCGACGGCTCCAGCCGACGATCCTTTTCCTGCCACAGTGCATTCAGCCATCGTTGGAAGCGTTCCTTGTACTCCGGATCCTGATGGTAGTCTCCCTCGCGCATCCAGTCGGGCAGGGAGCGACGCTGGACATCCAGTCTGACCGGCCCTTCGCGGCCGCACAGGAAGTCCCAGAAGGTCGGACGCTCCCGGGCGTAGGCCAGGGTCACGTCGAGAATCCCGCTGAGCCGGTTGCCCAGCAGGTTGACCACCTGGGCACAGCCGCCGGCCTTGGGGCGCAGCAGATGGGCATAGGGGCTTTGCTGGGCACGCTGTTTCCTGGCCGTGAAGCGGGTGCCCTCGACGAAGTTGTAGATCGCCATGGGCATCTGCCGGGCCTGTTCGCACAGCCGCTGTGTTGCCTCGCGATCCCGCCGCGCCAGCGCCGGGTTGCGGGCGAGGGCGTCACGGGAATAACGGCGCATGAAGGGGAACTCGAGCGCCCACCAGGCCAGGCCGATCACCGGTACCCAGATCAGTTCACGCTTGAGGAAGAAGCGTGGCATGGGGATGCGGCGATGCAGCGCCATCTGCAGCAGGAAGATGTCCGTCCAGCTGCGATGATTGGCGATGACCAGCCACCATTGATCGGGCGACAGGCCCTCGGGCAGGTGGACCTCCAGGGACGGGCGCAGCCAGCGACGCATCCACCAGAGGTTGGTGCCGATCCAGGCCAGGGCGATGCGGTTCAATCCCCCCAGCACGCGCCGCCGCAGACGCCGCGAGGGGGTGACGAGCTTGACCAGCGCCAGGGCATAGAGCGGCACGCACCAGAAGAGCGTGCCGGTGATGAGCAGCAAGAGGCTGACGAGTCCCTTGAGGGTCGACATGCCATTCTCCGTCAATGACTTGCCGACCATGCTACTGGAACCGGGAAAGCCTGCCCAGCGCCGGTGACTCACGCCGCGACACCGGGCGGGCGAGGATCAGTGCTGCAGTTCGGGCAGGTTCTCGTAGAGCTCGAGAGCCTCGGGGTTGGCCAGGGCGTCCTGGTTCTTGACCGGCCGGCCGTGGACCACGTTGCGCACCGCCAGCTCGACGATCTTGCCGGACAGCGTGCGCGGAATGTCGCTGACCTGGATGATCCGCGCGGGCACATGGCGCGGCGTGGTGTTGGCGCGAATCGTGCGCTTGATGGTGTCGCGCAGGGCGTCGTCGAGCGTCAGGCCGTCGCGCAGGCGCACGAACAGCACCACGCGGATGTCGTCCTGCCATTCCTGGCCGATGCACAGCGACTCCAGCACGCCGTCGACCTTTTCCACCTGGCGGTAGATCTCCGCCGTGCCGATGCGCACGCCGCCGGGGTTGAGCACCGCATCCGAGCGGCCGTGGATGATCAGGCCGTCTTCCGGCGTGATCTCGGCATAGTCGCCGTGGGCCCAGATCCCCGGGAAGGTCGCGAAATAGGCCTCATGGTAGCGCTGGCCGTCCGGATCGTTCCAGAAGCCGATGGGCATCGAGGGGAACGGCCGGGTGCAGACCAGCTCGCCCTTCTCGCCGCGCACGGGATGGCCCTGGTCATCGAACACGTCGACCGCCATGCCCAGACCACGGCACTGCAGCTGGCCGCGATAGACCGGCCGGATCGGGCAGCCCAGGGCGAAGCAGGAGACGATGTCGGTGCCGCCCGAGATCGAGGCCAGCAGCAGATCGCTCTTGATGTCGCGGTAGACATAGTCGAACGATTCGTGGGCCAGCGCGGAGCCCGTGGAGAGAATCGCCCGCAGAGCGCCGAGGTCATGCTCCCGGCCGGGAATCAGGTCGTGCTTCTCGCAGGCGGCGATGTACTTGGCACTGGTGCCGAACACGCTGACGCGCTCCTCGGCGGCCATGCGCCACAGCGAGCGCGGGTCCGGCGCGAACGGCGAGCCGTCGTAGAGTACCAGGGTGGCTTCGCAGGCCAGTCCCGACACCAGCCAGTTCCACATCATCCAGCCGCAGGTGGTGTAGTAGAAGAGCACGTCATCACGACTCAGGTCGGTGTGCAGCCGGTGTTCCTTGATGTGCTGGAGCAGGCTGCCGCCGGCCGAGTGGACGATGCACTTGGGCGCTCCGGTGGTGCCCGAGGAGAACAGGATGTAGAGCGGATGATCGAAGGGCAGTGCCTCGAACTCCAGGGTGCATGCTTCGTTGTCGAGGTAGTTCTCCCAGGTCACGGCCTTGTCGATGCCGCGGGTGTCCGGCGTGTCATTCAGGAACGGGAAAACCACCACTTGATTGAGGGAGTCGATCGCCCGGCTGATCTCGCCGACCCGTTCACGGGTATCGATGTGCTTGCCGTTCCACGTGTAGCCGTCGGTGGCGATCAGTACCTTGGGCTGGATCTGGCCGAAGCGGTCGAGCACGCCGTTGAAGCCGAAGTCGGGGGAGCAGGAGGACCAGACGGCCCCCAGACTGGCCGCGGCGAGCATGCCGATGATCGCATGTTCGCTGTTGGGCACGAAGCCGGCGACCCGGTCCCCGGGAGTGACACCGCTGGCGCGCAGGGCATGGGCTAGTCGTGCAACCTGCTCGTACAGTTCGGCGTAGCTCAGCACACGGCGGCGTTCCCGCTCGTCGCGCATGACCAGGGCCGGCTTGTCGTCGCGGCGGCGCAGCAGATTCTCGGCGAAATTGAGCCGTGCCTCGGGAAACCAGCGTGCCCCGGGCATGGCGTCCGGGCGCGACAGAACGGTATTGCCGCGCTGCTCGGCGATGACCTCACCGAGTTCCCAGACCATCGGCCAGAAGGTCTCGAGGTGATCGACGCTCCAGGTGTGCAGATCGGCATAGTCGTCCAGTGACTGGCCGTGTTCGCGGTTGATGCGCTGCATCAGGGCATGCATCTGCGTCGCTTCGATGGCCGCTCGAGAAGGCTGCCAGAGTGGCGTGGACATGCTCCCCTCCTTTTTCTTGTCCGGGATGGTTATGATGACGCGCCTTGGGGTCGGGCCGTGGCCGATCCCGCTTTGCCGGGGCGCGGGCCCGGCGCGTCCGGCTGTCTTTGTGCAGCGCAAAACAATAGCATTCAAAACCGGTACCGGGAATTGTCGCGGTGGCCCGGGCCGGTAACAAGGAGCCTTTTGGATGACGTGGTTGTCGGTAGTTCTGGTGGCATTGGCCCTGCTGGCCTTTCTTCTCGTGGCGCTCGAGGACGTCATTCATCTCAACAAGGCCAAGTCGACGCTCCTTCTGGGGACTCTGAGCTGGCTGCTGTTGTTCATCTTTTCCGGACGCGACAGCGGGTTGACCCTGGAGGCGCTCAACGAAAATCTGCTCGAGATCGCCACCCTGTGGCTGTTCCTGATGGCGGCGATGACCTTCGTCGCCTATCTCAATGCCAAGGGCATGATCGCCAACCTGATCTATCGAGTGCTGCCGCAACGCATCGGCGAGCGGGCTCTGCTGCTGCTGACCGCGGCCTTTGCCTTTGTGTTTTCCTCACTGGCCGACAACATCACGGCCTCCCTGGTATCGCTGACACTGGTGCTGTCATTGCAGCTGCCACCGGAAAAGACACGGCGCTTCGCGGTGATGACGGTCTTTGCCGTCAATTCCGGCGGGGTGGCGCTGATCACCGGCGACGTCACCACGTTGATGATCTTCATCAGTGACAAGGTCGCCATTCCCGACCTGATGCTGCTGGCGCTGCCGTCGCTCATCGCCGTGCTGGCGCTGGCCCTGATGCTGATGCCCGGCCTGGGCGGCACGGTGACGATCCCGCGGGAGCGGCGGCAAACCCGGCGTTCCGATCGCCTGATCGCGGCCATCTTTCTGGTCACCATCCTGGCCACCCTCAGCGGCAACGTGCTGTTCGGCATTCCGCCGCTGCTGACCTTCCTGTTCGGGCTGTCGGTCATGTTTCTGATCGGCCATTTCGTCGAGCGGCGTTCCGAGGCCGAGGAGCGCCGCGTGCTCGATTACATTCGCGTCATCGAGTACGACACCCTGCTGTTCTTTCTCGGCATTCTGCTGCTGGTGGGGATGCTCAAGGAGATCGGCGTCCTCGATGTGCTGACCCAGGGGTATCGGGTGCTGCCGGTGGAAGGCGCCAACTACGTGATGGGGCTACTGTCGGCACTGGTCGACAACGTGCCGTTGACCGCGGCGCTGTTGAAGTCGGGCATCGTCATGGCGCGGCCGGACTGGATGGCGCTGACCTACGCGGCCGGCGTGGGCGGCTCGCTGCTGGTGATCGGCTCGGCGGCCGGCATCATCGCCCTGGCCAAGGTGCGTGTGCTATCGTTCACGGGATATCTGCGTTTTCTGCCGGCCCTGCTGGTAGCCTACAGTCTGGGCTTCGGTGGGGCCTACGCCATCGCCTTGGCAACCGGGGGTTGAACAAATCCTGATCAGCCGTGCCGATTGCCGTCCTGGCGGCACCGGCGCGGCCTGTCCCCTCATCGCACACAGGGTTATGCACAGTTTCTGTGCATAACCCGAGCCGGCGAAAGCGGACGGATGCGGCTGGTCGTCGCGCCGTCCAGCGACTAGAATCTAGCCACACCTGAAGCCTGTTGAATTACCGCCTGGCCGAATCGCGAGATTCGGCCAGGCGGTTTTCCTGTTTGCCCTGCCGATAGTGAATGGAGGAGACGGCGTTGCGCAGTCTGCCGGCGACCCTGCCGATACTTTTCGTGTGCGAGATCAGCTTCCTGCTGGGCCATGGTCTGATCATGACCCTGCTCGGGGTACGGATGTCCCTGGAAGGCTTTCCATCGCAGATGGCCGGTCTGCTGATGTCGAGCTTCTCGCTGGGCTTCGTGCTGGGCAGTTACTTCCTGGAAAAGCGCATTCGCTCGGTGGGGCACATCCGTGTCTTCGCCGCCTGTGCCGCCATGCTGGCGGTCACCGCCATGCTGCACGGGCTGTGGGTCAACCCCTGGGCGTGGCTGGTCTGGCGCGTGGCGGGCGGGGCCTCCACGGCGGGACTGTTGATGGTGATGGAGTCGTGGGTCTCCGGGGAGTCGACCAACGACAACCGCGGCAAGGTGCTGGGCTGGTATCTGGTGATCTCCACGCTGTCGCTGGCCGGCGGGCAGTGGATGCTCAACCTGGCCGACCCGGCGACGATGGTGCTCTTCTCGGTCTCGGGGATGCTGTTCGCGCTGTCGCTGGTGCCGCTGTCGATCCACCGTATTCACGGGCCGACGCACTCGAGCCATGACACCGCCCACAAGATTCGCTTCAAGGAGCTCTACCGGCGCGCGCCGGTGGGGCTGGTGGGGGCCTTCACCGCGGGGCTGATGGTCCAGGCCTTCTTCGCCATGACGCCCTATTTCGGCCAGGAGATCGGCCTGTCCACGGCGCAGACGGCCCAGTTCATGGCCACCACCACGCTGGTGGCGCTGTTCGCCCAGTGGTTCCTGGGGCGTGTCTCCGACCGGCTCGACCGGCGCAAGGTGATTCTCTGCATGGCCGGGGTGATGGCCATCACCGGGGCCTTCATCTCGGCGGCGGCAGGACACAGCTATCTCGTCCTGCTGGTGGTGGCCTGCTTCCACACTGCCATGCTGCATACGCTCTATTCGCTGAGTCTGGCGCATACCAACGACTGGCTGGAGCCGTCCGAGATCATCGCCGCGAACTCCAAGCTGATGATCTGGTACGGGGTCGGGTCGATTGTCGGGCCGTTCAGCGCGTCGCTGGTGATGCAGGTCGTGGGGCCCGAGGGGCTGTGGCTCTTCCTCGGCTCGGCCGCGCTGGCGCTGGCGATGTTCGTCATGGTGCGCCTGCACGGCACGCAGACCGACAAGGCGCCCGAGGTCGAGCAGGAGCCCTACGCGCCCATGCCGATGATGGAAACGCCGCACTATCACAGCGAACTCGACACCCGCTATGACCCCCAGCAGCTCGAGTTCGACTTCGAGTTCTACGAGTATGAGCTGGAGGATGTGCCTGACGCCGAGGTGGAGACCACGGCGTCAGCCGACGAGGCCGAGTCGGCTGACGCGGCGGACGAGACCGGCACGTCGGAGGACGAGTCGATGGGCGAGGAGCCGGCCCACGAGGACGAGGAAGGCGACGAGGCGATTCAGCAGCGCGGCGAGTCGTGGCACGAGAACGAACACGAGCCGGCCTCGGCGGCGCCTTCGGCACCCCGGGCGGGGTGACCGGGGACGCGTCGAGCGTGGCTCAGGCGATCTCGCAGCGGGTATGCTCGGGCAGCAGCAGTTCGGCGGCCCTTTCCTGGTGTCCCGGCAGGCTGCGCTGGACCAGTGCCAGGCCGCCAGGCACGATTCGATGCTCGTCACCCTCGGCGAAGGCCAGGCGTCGCGAGGCGGCGGTATAGTAGCGGTAGTCCAGCAGCGGCGAGACCGGAAAGAGCCCGTGGCGCCGGTCGTCGCTGCCCGGCAGGCCGGCCTGCCGCAGCTGCCGGTCGAGTCCCGCCAGCGGCTGGCCGAGCCGTTCGCAGTCGAGCCCGGCGTGATGCAGGCGTGGGCCGAGCGCCGCGATCCAGGCGGCCAGCGGATGGGCTCGGAGCAGTTGCTGGTAGGTGGCCCAGTCGGGCATCGGCCAGGGGCGGCCGCGGCACAGCAGGTTCTGGCCTCGGCAGTCGGCGGGGTGGGCGGCACCGATCAGGGCTTCCAGCTGGCGGCGCGGCTCCCGGGTCAGGGCGCCGGGCTGCAGCTCCACCAGCAGCAGCCAGGCGCCGTCGTCGTCCGGCGTCAGGCAGGAGACCAGCACGCCGCGATCGGCCATGGCGTACTGGCCGGCCCGCCGGTAGCCGAAATGCGCGAGCGTGGGCAGCAATGCCTCGGAACTGAAGGGGCCGTGGTTGAGTGTCACGATCGCCAGGTATTCGGCGCTCGGTACCCGTGACCAGAGGTCCAGGGCGGCCAGGTCCGGGTTCAGGTGAACGTAGTCCAGCCACAGCTGCTGCAGAAACTCTTCGCGTTGCATGATCGGAGGTCTCCCTGTGATGCCTCCGAAGTATAGGCAGTGCCGCCCGGGGGCCATTCAACGCCCCGCCTCGTCAGGCGGGGGCGGCGGGAGAGGCCGGCAGGCAGGCCAGCGTTGAACGTCGAATTTCCGCTTCCTCGTCGGCCGCGACGATGCCGATGGCCGGCCCGCCGCCGCGGTCCAGCCGTGGCGCATGACGCGCATTGGCCGCGTCGTCGAGCTTGATGCCCAGCCAGGCGAGGTCGTGGCACACGGCCTGGCGGATCGGCGCGGCATGCTCGCCGATGCCGGCGGTGAAGATCAGGGCGTCCAGGCCGCCGAGCAGGGCGACCAGCCCGCCGATTTCCCGGACCACCCGACGCACGAAGAGCGCGACCGCCTCCGCGGCGGCCGGGGCGTCACTGGCCAGCAGATCACGCATGTCATCGGACAGTCCCGAGACCCCGTAGAGCCCGCTGTCATGGTAGAGCAGGTGCTCGATCTCGTCGGCGCGCCAGCCCTTCTGCTGCAGCAGGTAGAGAATCACGCCGGGGTCGAGGTTGCCCGCCCGGCGCCCCATCATCAGCCCGTCGAGCGCGGTGAAGCCCATGGTGGTGGCCTGACTTTGCCCATCCGCGAGGGCGCACAGGCTGCAGCCGTGACCCAGGTGGGCGATGATCACGCGGCCCCGATGGCGCTCGCCGATCAGCTCGGGCAGCTGGCGCACGGCGTGGGCGTAGGACAGTCCGTGAAAACCGTAGCGCAGAATGCCCTCCTCGGTCAGCCGGCGCGGCAGCGCGAAGCACTGGTTCAGCCAGGGCTGGCTGCGATGGAAGGCGGTGTCGAAGCAGGCCACCTGCGGCAGGGTGGGCCAGTGAGCGTGCAGGGCGTCGATCAGCGCCAGCGCCGGTGGCTGATGCAGGGGCGCCAGCGGGATCAGTTCGCGCAGCTCGTCGACCACGGCCGGTTCCAGCAGGCAGGGCGCGGCGTGGTGGCGACCGCCGTGCACGACGCGATGTCCCACGGCGCTCAGCGGCACGTCGCCGAACTGCGCCTCGAGCCAGTCAAGCAGCGGCGCAATCACGGCGGCGTGCCCGGTTCCCGTCAGGCGGGGCAAGGCGTCACTGGGCGTCGTGGCGCCGTCGAGCACCAGATGCGGCGCCTCGTTGATGCGCTCGATGGTACCGCGGACCCGGCAGCGCTCGTCATGGAAGAGCGCGACCTTCAGCGACGACGAGCCGGCGTTGAGGGCGAGAACGGCGCGCGAGGTCATGGTGTGCGCCCCCGATGCACCACCAGGCAGGCCAGCGCGGCGGAGGCCAGCCGGCTGGCAGTGGTGTCGCTGCGGCTGGTCAGCATGATCGGTACCCGCGCGCCCATGACCAGCCCCGCCGCCTGGGCACCGGCCAGGTGGATGAGCAGCTTGGCGATCATGTTGGCGGATTCGAGGTCGGGGCACATCAGGATGTCGGCATGGCCGGCGACCGCCGAGGTCAGGCCCTTGGTGCGGGCGGCCTGCTCGGAGACCGCATTGTCGATGGCCAGCGGGCCGTCGAGATCGCCGCCGGTGATCTGGCCGCGCTGGCTCATCTTGCACAGGGCGGCGGCGTCGAGGGTCGAGGGTATGCGTGGATTGACGGTTTCCACGGCGGACAGGATCGCTACCCGCGGGCAGTCGAGCCCGAGGGCATGGGCGAGGTCGATGGCATTCTGGATGATATCCCGCTTGGCGGTGAGGTCGGGCTGGATGTGCAGGGCGCCGTCGGTGATCAGCAACGGCCGTGGATAGCTGGCGACGTCGAGTGCGTAGATGTGGCTCATCTGGCGTTCGGTGCGCAGCCCGGCCTCGGTGGCGAGGACGGCGCTCATCAGCTCGTCGGTATGCAGCGCCCCTTTCATCAGGGCGTGAACCTCGTTGCGGGCGGCGAGCGACACGCCGGTGTCGGCGGAGGCGTGACTGTGGGGAGTGTCGACGATGGTCAGATTCGACAGCGATTCGCCGAGGGTCCGCGCGGTCTCGAGAATGCGTGCCCTGGGGCCGACCAGCAGCGGCTCGATCAACCCCTGGCGCCAGGCTGCCAGCGCGCCACCCAGGGAGAGCGCATCGCAGGGGTGCACCACGGCGGTGCGGATGGGGGGGTAGCCACGGGTCGCGTCGATCAGTTGCCGGTGGCGATCACCGACGGCAGGGCCGTGAGGCAGTGTGCCTTGATCCGCCATGCTCGAGTCTCCGTCATGCCGGGCGTCGCCCGGGAATGCCACGACTCTAGGCGGGAATCGGCGCGCCGACCAGCACAGATGCGCCTCTGTTGACCTGGGTCACATGCAGGGGGCGCGAATCAAGAACGCCGGCTCGAGGCCGGCGCAGGAAGGGCAGGCGGCAGCTCAGTTGACCGGGGTTTCCGGCATCAGCTGATTGTCGCGCACGTACTGGTCGAACTCGGTGAAGCCGCCGATGTGGGTCTGGTCGACGAAGATCTGCGGCACGGTCTCCACCGGCTTGCCGATGGTCTTCTCCATGTCGGCCTTGGTAATGCCTTCTTCATGGATGTCGATGTAGCGATAGTTGAAATCATCGCGGGCGTTGGTAAGTTGCTCGGCCAGTTCCTTGGCGCGTACGCAGAACGGGCAGCCGGCGCGTCCGAAGATGACTGTCAGCATGGGATCTCCTTTATGACGAGAAGCCTGGGTGTTGGATCATTGAATCTGGGGCGCATTGTTTCGCATTCGGCGCGCGAGGACCAATAGAGTCTCGCTACGCCGATTATTGCATGCCTTTATGGGGCCGGGTCATTCCGCGTCGGGCGACAGGCGGCCTTCGTCGGCACGCTGCAGCAGATTGCGAAGGGCAACATAGATATCCGGCGCCGCGGCGACGATATGCTCGCCGTAAAGCTCGTCGGGGATGCCCTCGGGAGCCGGGTAGACATGGCCGGTGCGGGCGCCGGCCTCACGGGCGATCAGCAGCCCGGCGGCGAAATCCCAGGGCGAGACGCTTTCATAGTAGGCATCGAGCCGTCCGCAGGCCACGTTGCACAGGTCGAGGGCGGCGGAGCCGCAGCGCCGTACGTCCTGACAGTGCTGCATGACCGCCGAGAAGCGGCGCAGCAGCGGCTGGCGGCCGTCGCGGCGATAGGGAAAGCCGGTGGCAATCAGGCTGCTCTCGAGCCGGCTGGCCAGGCTGGTGCGGATGCGGGCCTGGTTGCGCCAGGCGCCTTCGCCGCGGATGGCCACGAAGGTCTCGCCCAGGAAGGGCGCGTGTACCACGCCGATCTGCACGCGGCCGTCCACCGCCCAGGCAATCGACACCGCGACATGGGGAAATCCCCGGGCGAAGTTCACCGTGCCGTCGATCGGGTCGACGACCCACAGCGGCCCCTTGCGCCCCAGGGCTTCGCGGTCGGGAGCGATTTCCTCGCTGAGCCGGGCGTCGTCGGGAAAGTGCTGCTGCAGGCGTTCGCTGATCCACTCGTCGACCGCCACATCGGTGTCGGTGACCAGTTCCGTGCCTTTCTTGTAGCGCTGTGAGAAGCGCTGGCTATCACGAGCGGCCAGGATCTCCTGGCCGGCGCCTTCGGCGATCTCGGTCGCGATGGCGAGCCGCTCGGCTAGCTGCATGAAACCTCCTGGGGTTGGTGGCGATACGGGAAGCCGTCAGCGTCGCACCGGGCGCTTCTGCAGCTTGCGCTGCAGGGTGCGGCGATGCATGCCCAGCGCCCGGGCCGTGGCGGAGATGTTGCCGTCGTGTTCCTGCAGCACCTTCTGGATGTGTTCCCAGGTGACGCGGTTGATCGACGGCGGATTGTCGGCGATGTCGATGTCGGGGTCGCCGGTCTCGCGGTTGAAGGCGGTCAGCACCTCGTCGGCGTCGACGGGCTTGCACAGGTAGTTCACCGCGCCGAGCTTGATGGCTTCCACGGCGGTGGCGATGCTCGAGTAGCCGGTCAGCACTACCACGCGGCACTGCGGGGCCACGGCCAGCAACTCCGGCAGCAGCTTGAGCCCCGAGCCGTGCTCGAGCTTGAGATCCAGGGTGGCGAGCTGCGGCGGCGAGCGCCGGGCCAGCTCCAGCGCCTGCTCCTCATCCGTGGCCACCAGCACCTCGAAGCCACGCCGGCTGAAGGCACGTTCCATGACATGGCAGAACATCTCGTCGTCATCGACGATCATCAGGCGTTCGGCAGTTTGCATAGCAGCGTTCCGTGTCGTAGGGCAATGCCGGCGTCATTCGCCGGCAATCAGGCGGGGCAGCTTGACCTCGGTCAGGGTGCCGCCCTCTTCGTGATTGTAAAGACTCACGCCGCCGCCGAAGCGGTTGATGGTGGCGTGGGTCAGGAACAGGCCGATCCCCATCCCCTTGCTCTTGGTGGAGACGAACGTGTCGCCGAGCTGGTCGGCAATCGACATCGCCACGCCCGGGCCGTGGTCGCGGATGTCGATGATCACTTCCTCCTTGGTCCAGTCGAGGCTGATGACAATATCCTCGGGATTGGCGTCGGCGGCGTTGTTGAGCAGGTTCATCAATGCCTGCTCCAGGGTGGTGTCGACCGCCAGCACCGGGGTGCCGCGCTTGCCGAGGATCTCGATATGGTGAGTGACGTCCGGGCGCAGCACCAGCCAGCGCTGCACGACGTCCTCGAGCCAGGCCTGGGCCGGCAGCGAGGCGGGCTGGGCCAGGCGCCGGCGGTCGGCATTGGCGACCAGGTTCTGCAGCCGCGACTTGCAGGTATCGACCTGGCGGCGCAGCAGGTCGATGTCGGCCTCGAGAGTCGGCTGGCCGGCGGCATCCTCGCGCATTTCCTTGAGCAGCACCGCCATGGTGGAGAGCGGCGTGCCCAGTTCATGGGCGGTACCGGCCGCCTGGGTGGCCACCGCCAGCACCTGCTCGTTGCGCAGGGCCGCCTCGCGGGTCCGCGACAGGGCCAGGTCGCGGCGCCGCAGGGCGTGGGCCATCTTGAAGATGAAATAGGTGACCAGCCCCGCCGAGAGGCCGAAATTCAGCCACATGCCCAGCACATGCAGGCTGATGCCGGGGCCGATCATGCCATGGCTGAGCTGCGGCACCGGGTCGTAGAACAGCATCAGGAAGGTGTAGGCGGCCATTGCCGAGCTGGCGACGAGCCAGGCGTAGCGCCAGGGCAGGGTGGCCGCGGCGATGGTCACCGGCACCAGGTAGTAGGTGATGAAGGGGTTGGTGGAGCCGCCGGTGTAGAAGAACAGCAGGCTCAGCCCGGTAATGTCCGCCATCAGGTGAAGAAGGTATTCGAGATCGGTAACCGCGCGAGGGCGCCCCAGTCGCCACCAGCTGGCGATGTTGATGAAGCCCATGGCGATGATCACGCTGATGACCGGTACCACGCGCAGCTGGAAGCCGAGCACCTCGATGCCGAAGATGATCGCCGCCAGGAAGCCGGTCCAGGTGATGCCGCGCACGAACGTCAGCCGCACCAGGTTGCGGTTGGGGGTCGACAACGGCAGGGGGGTGGGTTGTTGCATGGTGACTCCGGCTGTCTGGCTATGCGCATGATAACCGATGACGGCACCGGGCTCAGTCCCCTTGAGCAAGCGCGTGCGTGCTGACGACATTCCGCGCCTGTCACGCTACAATCGCGGCCATTCTGCAAGCCATGCCATCCGGGTGCGCCACCGAAGCGCACCGGGCCGAGCACCAATCAGCGATACCTCATTCATGACAGATACCCAGATAGCGCGTGAAGCCGAGCTGCGCCGCACGTTTGCGATAATCTCGCACCCCGACGCGGGGAAGACCACCATCACCGAGAAGCTGCTGCTGTTCGGCAATGCCATCCAGCTGGCCGGCTCGGTGAAGAGCAAGCGCAA
This sequence comes from Modicisalibacter sp., assembly GCF_055145905.1. Classification (NCBI taxonomy): domain Bacteria; kingdom Pseudomonadati; phylum Pseudomonadota; class Gammaproteobacteria; order Oceanospirillales; family Halomonadaceae; genus Modicisalibacter; species Modicisalibacter sp. Next base: position 74,572 of record NZ_JBSREH010000016.1, read on the forward strand.
CGACCGCCATGCCACCTCCGACTGGATGAAGATGGAGCAGGAGCGCGGCATCTCGGTGACCACCTCGGTGATGCAGTTCCCCTACAAGGGGCGCATCGTCAACCTGCTCGACACCCCCGGGCACGAGGACTTCTCCGAGGACACCTACCGCACGCTGACCGCGGTGGATTCGGCGCTGATGGTGATCGACGGCGCCAAGGGTGTCGAGGATCGCACCATCAAGCTGATGGAGGTGTGCCGGCTGCGTACCACGCCGATCCTCACCTTCATCAACAAGATGGACCGCGACATCCGCGACCCCATCGAGGTGATGGACGAGGTCGAGACGGTGCTCAACATCCAGTGTGCCCCGATGACCTGGCCGATCGGCATGGGCCGGCACTTCAGGGGCGTCTACCATCTCTACGACGACGTCATCCACCTCTACAAGCAGGGCCAGGGCAACCGCATCCCCGATGATGTGCGCATCGAGGGGCTCGATAGCCCCGAGGTCGACGAGGTGCTGGGCGCCGACCAGGCCGAGGAACTGCGCATGGAGGTCGAGCTGGTGCGCGGCGCTTCCCACACCTTCGATCTCGAGGCCTATCGGCGTGGCGAGCTGACGCCGGTCTACTTCGGTACCGCCATGGGCAACTTCGGGGTGCGCGAGATGCTCGACGGCTTCGTCGAGTACGCCCCCATGCCGCAGCCCCGCGAGACCGACACCCGCGAGGTGGCGGCGGGCGACGAGCGCTTCACCGGGTTCGTCTTCAAGATCCAGGCCAACATGGACCCCAAGCATCGCGACCGGGTGGCCTTCCTGCGCGTCTGTTCGGGCAAGTACGAGAAGAATATGAAGATGCGTCATGTGCGCATCGGCAAGGACGTCAAGATCGCCGATGCCCTGACCTTCATGGCCTCGGACCGCGAACATGTGGAGGAGGCCTGGCCGGGTGACATCATCGGGCTGCACAATCACGGCACCATCCAGATCGGCGATACCTTCACGCTCGGCGAGGATATGCGCTTCACCGGCATCCCGCACTTCGCGCCGGAGTTGTTCAAGCGCGTCCGGCTCCGGGACCCGTTGAAGATGAAGGCGCTGCAGAAGGGCCTGCAGCAGCTCTCGGAGGAGGGCGCGACCCAGGTCTTCATGCCGCTGGACAACAATGACCTGATCGTTGGTGCGGTCGGGGCGCTGCAGTTCGACGTGGTCGCTCATCGCCTCAAGGAGGAGTACAAGGTCGACTGTATCTACGAGGGGGTCAACGTCCAGACCGCGCGCTGGGTCTACTGCGACGATGCCAAGAAACTCGACGAGTTCCGGCGCAAGGCGAGCACCAACCTGGCGCTCGACGGCGGCGGCTACCTGACCTATCTGGCGCCGACCCGGGTCAACCTGCAGATGACCCAGGAGCGCTGGCCGGAGGTGCGCTTCAACGCCACCCGCGAGCACTGAGCGGGCATCGTCCGGAGCCCTTGAAAGCGTATGCTGATCGACGCCCATTGCCATCTCGACTTCGCGGCCTTCGACGAGGATCGCGACGACGTCTTCACGCGGGCCCGCGAGGCCGGCGTTGGTCACTTCGTTGTCCCGGGCACCACGCGTGCCGCCTGGGATGACGTGTTGGCGCTCGGCACCCGGGAGGACGTCAGTGTCTGCCTCGGCCTGCACCCCTATTTCACGGAGCGGCATGGCGAGGGGGATGTCGAAGCGCTGGCGCAGGCTCTCGACGCACATCCCGAGGTGGTGGCGGTGGGTGAATGCGGCATCGACGCGCGTTTCACGGACAGCCTGGACGCCCAGTGGCGGCTGTTCGATGCTCAGGTGCGACTGGCCAGGGATCGGCGCCTGCCGCTGGTGATTCACTGCGTACAGTGCAACGACAAGCTCGCCAAGCGACTGCGCCAGCTGGCACCGCCGGCCGGCGGGCTGATCCATGCCTTTGCCGGCAGCCCCGAGCAGGCCCGGGCGTTCCTCGATCTGGGCTTCGTTGTGGGGCTGGGCGGGGCGGTGACCTATCCGCGTGCCCGGCGGCTGGCCCGCATGGTCGCGGCATTGCCGGATGATGGCTATGTGCTTGAAACCGACAGCCCCGACATGCCGCTGTGCGGCTTTCAGGGGCAACGCAACGAGCCGGCCCGGGTCGCTCGGGTGGCCGAGCGCGTCGCATCGCTGCGCCGCCAGGAGGTGGCGGAGATCGCCGCGCGGAGTTCGGCCACCGCGCGGCGCCTCTTCGGTCTGGGTGGTGGCTGAGTCCGAGGCTGAAGGCCGGGGAGTCAGCCGGCGTCCGCCGCCAGGCTTTCCGGGTCGAGGCGTTCCAGCGCATAGGGCAGCTTGAGCCGCTGCAGCGGCTGCCCCGCCACGCTCAGCGGCTCGGGTACCTCGCGGGTGGTCAATACGGCGAGAATCTCGGCCTTGTCGTGGGCGTCCAGCGCCGCGGCGACCACCTCACCCCGGGGCTTGCCGTCGGCATCGGTCACCTCGTCGCCGATTGTCGGCAGCGTGGCGCCGCCGAGCTGGGCACGAACCAGGCGCTTCTTGACCTGACCGCGAAAGTGCGCGCGGGCGACGACCTCCTGGCCGGTGTAGCAGCCCTTCTTGAAGCTCACCCCGCCGAGCGCCTCCCAGTTGAACATCTGCGGCAGATAGGCGTCCTGCTGGCCGGCGTCCAGCCAGGCCAGACCGGCCTGGACGTCCTGCCATTGCCAGACGGCGTTGCCCATCGCCACGGCATTGCGGGCGAGGGCCTCCCAGGCTTCGCGGGCCGCCGCCGTGGGCAGGCACAGCAGCAGGCGCGGCAGACTGCCGGGATGACGCAGCACCACCCCCTCGCCGAGCCGAGCCTGATGCCAGACGGCCGGCGGGCGCACGTCCAGGCGTGTCTCTAGCAGCGCCGGGGCATCGCGGCCGCTAAGGCCGATCAGCGCCAGGTCGTCGCGGGCATGCAACGTGACCTGATAGAAGGGGGCAAACTTGCCCAGATGGGCGCGCAGCGGCTCGACCAGTCCGGCCGTCATCACCAGCCAGTAGGTGTCCGGGGCAGGGTGCAGCAGCTGCGCATTGGCCAGCATGCGCCCCTTGGGCGTGCAGAAGGCCGTGGGCGCGGCGAGGTCGCCGTCGGCCAGGTCGAGCTGGGCGCTGGTCTGGCCCTGCAGGAAGCGCCTGGCGTCGCTGCCGCTGACTTCCAGTACCCCGAGGTGGACGAGCGGCATCAGGGCCGTCGCCTCCTGGGCCTGATGTGCCTGGTGTGGATCGCCGAAATCGCGATGGCGGTCGTCGACGCGACGCGCGCCCAGGCCGTCGAGGTAAGCGTTCCAGTCGGTCATTCTCTCTCCCTTGCCAGGCCGTCGATTCACTGACTGCAATGTGGGGGCGCCGCGCGAAAATGCAAGACGCTCGATGCCGCGGGCGGCGTGCTAGACTGGGCGTTCCACGCGCGGCTCGAGCAACGAGGAGAGAACCCATGGCGCAGGGCATTTCACTGACCTTCACCAATGTCGATGATGCGGACACCGTCAACCGGCTGACCACGGCGCTGATGATGGTCGACGGGGTCGAGAGTGCCGAGGTGGGCCGCCACGGCGCGGAAGTCGAGGGCCGGGTGACACGCGAGGCGCTGCTGCGTGCCGTGCGCAAGCTGGGCGTCGAGGCACGCTGAGAGGAGAGGGCAATGAGCATTACCGTCAGCAGTGTCGATGCGCAGGGGCTGCGCCAGCGTGTCGTGGTCGACTCCTTCGAGGAACTGTTCGCCGACGCCCCCGTGGTGGTCGGTGGCGACGAGACGGCGCCGGACCCCCACGACTATTTCGACCTGGCGCTGGGCACCTGCAAGGCGATCACCGCGCGGATGTACGCGCGGCGCAAGGGCTGGCCGCTCGAGGCGGTCGAGGTGCAGGTGACCCGCAACGATCGCGAGGAGCGCCACGGCCGCTACGACCTCGACGTGGCGCTCAGCTTCACGGGGCCGCTGGATGCCGACCAGCGCCGGCGGCTCGCCGAGATCAGCGATCGCTGCCCGATCCATCGCCTCATGACCGACGCCACGGTCACCATCCGCACGACGCTGGAGGAGGCCGCGGGCGCTTGAAGTTGTCCCCGGGCGCCTGCATCTCACCGTCATGAGCAAACCATTCCGCATCCAGTCGCAGTATCGCCCGGCCGGTGACCAGCCGACGGCCATCGACGGCCTGGTCAGGGGGCTCGAGGCCGGCCTGGCCTACCAGACCCTGCTGGGCGTGACCGGCTCGGGCAAGACCTTCACCATGGCCAACGTGGTCGAACGCCTGCAGCGCCCGACCATCGTGCTGGCGCCCAACAAGACCCTGGCCGCCCAGCTCTACGGCGAGTTCAAGTCGTTCCTTCCCGACAACGCCGTGGAGTATTTCGTCTCCTACTACGACTACTATCAGCCGGAAGCCTATGTGCCGTCGTCGGACACCTTCATCGAGAAGGATGCCTCGATCAACGACCATATCGAGCAGATGCGGCTGTCGGCCACCAAGGCGCTGCTCGAGCGCCGTGATGCGCTGATCGTTGCCTCGGTGTCGGCGATCTATGGTCTCGGCGATCCGGACCAGTACCTGAAGATGCGGCTGCACTTCAACCGCGGGGAGCTGATCGACCAGCGCTCCTTCCTGCGGCGGCTCGCCGAGCTGCAGTACACCCGCAACGACATGGACTTCCGGCGCGGCACCTACCGGGTGCGTGGCGACGTGATCGACATCTTCCCCGCGGATGCCGAGGAAGAGGCGGTGCGCGTCGAACTGTTCGACGACGAGATCGAGTCGATCCGGCTGTTCGATCCGCTGACCGGCGAGCTGCGCGACAAGGTACCGCGCATGACCATCTACCCCAAGAGCCACTACGTGACGCCGCGCGAGACGATCCTCGAGGCAACCGAGCATATCAAGGCGGAACTCGCCGAGCGTCTCGAGTGGCTGCGCAGCAACGACCGGCTGGTCGAGGCCCAGCGTCTCGAGCAGCGCACCCTCTACGATATCGAGATGATGCTCGAGCTGGGCTACTGCAACGGCATCGAAAACTACTCGCGCTATCTGTCCGGGCGGGCGCCGGGCGAGCCACCGCCGACCTTCTTCGACTACCTGCCCGACGATGCCATCCTGTTCATCGACGAGTCCCACGTCAGCGTTCCCCAGGTGGGCGGCATGTACAAGGGCGACCGCTCGCGCAAGGAGACGCTGGTGGAATATGGCTTCCGTCTGCCCTCGGCACTGGACAACCGGCCGATGACGTTCGAGGAGTGGGAGCGCATCTGCCCGCAGACGGTGTTCGTCTCGGCCACGCCGGGCCCCTACGAGGCCGAGCATGCCGGCCAGGTGGTCGAGCAGGTGGTGCGTCCCACCGGGCTGCTCGACCCCGAGGTCGAGGTGCGTCCGGCCTCCACCCAGGTCGACGACCTGCTCTCGGAGATCCGCTTGCGCAACGAGGTCGGCGAGCGGGTGCTGGTCACCACCCTGACCAAGCGCATGGCCGAGGACCTGACCGAATACCTCGACGAGCACGATGTCCGTGTCCGCTACCTGCACTCGGATATCGACACCGTCGAACGGGTGGAGATCATTCGTGACCTGCGGCTGGGCAAGTTCGACGTGCTGGTGGGGATCAACCTGCTGCGCGAGGGGCTCGACATTCCCGAGGTGTCGCTGGTGGCGATTCTCGATGCCGACAAGGAAGGCTTCCTGCGCGCCGAGCGTTCGCTGATCCAGACCATCGGCCGTGCCGCCCGCAACGCCAACGGCAAGGCGATCCTCTACGGCGACCGGGTCACCGACTCGATGCGCCGGGCGATCGACGAGACCGAGCGGCGTCGCGCCAAGCAGATCGCCCACAACGAAACACATGGCATCGTGCCGCGGACCGTCACCAAGTCGGTCGCCGACATCATGGAAGGCGCCCAGACCCCGGGCAAGAAGGGCGCGCGCCGCAAGGGCGAGCGCAAGGTGGCCGAGCCGGCCGGCGAGTATGGCCTGGAAACCCTGCGCACGCTGTCGGTGCCCGAACTGACCCGCGAGATCGCCAGGCTCGAGGACGCCATGCACGAGGCGGCCCAGAACCTCGAGTTCGAGGAGGCGGCGCGCCTGCGCGATCAGGCCCAGGCGCTCAATGCGCGGCTGCTCGAACTGAAATGACCCGGTGTCGAGGCGGCGGCCCTGCGGGGCCGCCGCCTCGCTCGGGCTCTGCCGGCTAGTCCTTGTCCTTGTGACGACCCAGCAGGGTGCGGCCCAGCTGCTTGGCGGAGAGCCGGGCATGATGCGTGGCCGAGTCGTCGCCCTTGAGCATCGAGGCCAGGTAGTGCCTGGCCTGCTCGAGCTTGATATGCGGCGGCAGCGGCGCCACGTCGCCATCGGTGTAGGCATTGATCACCACCGGCCGGTCGGCGGCGAAGGCCTGATCCCAGACCTGGTCGATCTCCTCGGCGCGTTCCAGGCGCAACCCTTCCAGCCCCAGCAGGCGGGCGTACTCGTCGAAGGCGAAGTCGGGCAGGTCCTGCGAGGTGGTGAAGCGCGGGTCGCCCTCCATGACCCGCTGCTCCCAGGTCACCTGGCTGAGGTCGCGGTTGTTGAGCACCAGCACGATGCAGCGCGGGTTCTCCCACTCGCGCCAGTACTTGGCCAGGGTGATCAGGGCCTGGTTGCCGAGCATCTGCATGGCGCCGTCGCCGACCATGGCCACCGCCGGGCGCTGCGGGTGGGCGAACTTGGCGGCCAGCAGGTAGGGAATGCCATTGCCCATCGAGGCCAGACCGCCGGACACCGAGCCGAGCATGCCGCGGCGGACCTTGATGTAGCGGGCGTACCAGTTGGTGGCGCTGCCCACGTCACAGGCGAGCATCGCGTCATCCGGCAGGCGCGGCGAGAGGGCCTGGAACAGCCGCTGCGGGTTGATGGGGCTGGCGTCGGTGGCGGCGCGCTCGTCGGTGATCCGCCACCAGTCGTCGATCCACTCCTGGACGCGCCCGTGCCATGTCCGGTCGTCCTTGTAGGCGACCCGCTCGGTCAGGGCGGCCAGGGTGCCGCGGGCATCGCCATGCAGGTTGATCTCGGTGGGATAGCGCAGCCCCAGGGCCGCGGGGGCGACATCGATCTGCACGGCGCGCGCCTGGCCCGACTTGGGCAGGAACTCGGCATAGGGAAAGCGGGTGCCGACCAGCAGCAGGGTGTCGCACTCCTCCATCATCTTCTCGCTGGCCTCGGTACCCAGCAGGCCGATGGTGCCGGTCACCCCGGGCGCGTCGTCGGGGATCATGGTCTTGGCCAGGATCGCCTTGGCGATACCGGCGCCGAGACGATCGGCGAGGGTCAGCAGTTCATCGACGGCGTGCTTGACGCCGGCGCCGGCGAGGATCGCCACCTTCTCGCCCTGGTCGAGCAGGGCGGCCGCGGCGTCGAGATCGGCCGGCTCGGGGAGGCGTTGCGGGCGGCGGTAGCCGACCCCCGAGAAGACCGCGCCGTGAGTGGCGGGCGGGTCGGCCATGGGCAGGTCCTGCACGTCGTTGGGCAGGATCACGCAGGTCACGGTGCGTTCGGCGATGGCGATGCGCAGCGCCTGGTCGATGACGTGCCGGGCCTGGGCGGGCTCGGTGACCATCTGCACATAGTCGCCGGCGACGTCCTTGTAGAGCGCGATCAGGTCGAGCTCTTGCTGGTAGTCGGTGCCCAGGCTCATGCGCGCCTGCTGACCGACGATCGCCACCGCCGGCATGTGGTCCTTGCGCGCGTCGTACAGGCCGTTGAGCAGATGCACCGCCCCCGGGCCCGAGGTCGCCACGCACACCCCCACCTCGTCGCTGAACTTGGCATGGCCGCTGGCCATGAAGGCGGCGACTTCCTCGTGGCGCGGCTGGATCAGGCGCGGCCCGTCCTCGGCGCGGCGCAGGGCGGCCATGAAGCCGTTGATGCCGTCGCCGGAATAGCCGTACAGGCGCCCGACGCCCCACTCCTTGAGACGCGAGACGATGAAGTCGCTGACCGTGTCTGACATGCTTTCCCTCCTCTGGATGTGCGTGAAGCCGTTCGGCATCGTGCCGGGTCAGAAGCGCTCGGCCCGGGCGGCTTCCCAGTACGGGGCATAGGCCTCGGGGATCTCGCCGTCCTCGAGCAGCTGGCCCGGCCTGAGCGGGACGATGCTGGTCCGATAGGGGTGGGCCGGCGTGTAGTCGTTGCGGTGGTAGATCATGTCCGGCGTGAGCCGGTCGGGATGATCGACCCCCAGGGCCCCGGCGAGTTCGCGAAACGCCTTGAGGGTGCCGTGGTGGTAGTTGGCGACCCGCCAGGCCTTCTCGTCGACGTTGATGGCGCGGCTGCGCCGGGGGTCCTGGGTGGTGACACCGGTGGGGCACTTGTTGGTGTGACAGCGCCGTGCCTGGATGCAGCCCACCGAGAACATGAAGGGGCGTGCGGCGTTGCACATGTCGGCGCCCAGCGCCATCTTCACCACCATGTCGAAGCCCAGGGCGACCTTGCCGCTGGCGATCAGCTTCATGTCGTCGCGCAATCCGGTGCCGACCAGGCACTGGTGGACGAAGGGCAGCGCCTCGTTGATGTAGTTGCCCAGCCGGTCGGAGAACTCCTGGGGAGCGGCGCCGGTGCCGCCTTCGGCGCCGTCGATGGTGATGAAGTCGGGGCGGATGCCCGTCTCGAGCATGGCCTTGCAGATGCTCAGGAACTCGCTGCGCTTGCCCAGGCACATCTTCATGCCCACCGGCTTGCCGCCCGAGAGCTCGCGCAACCGCTCGATGAACTCCAGAAGGCCGATCGGCGTGTCGAATTCCGGGTGCGAGGCCGGCGACTGGCAGTCCTCGCCCTCCGCGATCTGGCGCGTCTCGGCGATCTCGCGGTTGACCTTGGCGGCGGGGAGCAGGCCGCCGTGCGAGGGCTTGGCGCCCTGGGACAGCTTGAGCTCGATCATCTTGACCTGGTCCTCGCGGGCCTTTTCGCGAAAGGTCTCGGCGTCGAAACGGCCCTCCTGGGTCCGGCAGCCGAAGTAGGCGGTGCCCAGCTCCCAGATCAGGTCGCCGCCGTGGCGCTGATGATAGGGGCTGATGGCGCCCTCGCCGGTGTTGTGGGCGAAGCCGCCGCGCTTGGCGCCCAGGTTCATGGCGAGAATCGCCGTCGACGACAGCGAACCGAAGCTCATGGCCGAGATGTTCAGGCGTGAGGCTCGGTAGGGTTGCGTGCACTGCGGGCCGCCGACGGTCAAACAGGTGACGTCCTTCGGCACGTCCTTGGGGACCAGCGAGTGTTCGGCAAACTCGTAGCCGGCGGCCTCGAAATCCCGCAGGGTGCCGAACGGCGAGGCGTCCGAGCTGCCGTCCGCCCGGGCATTGATCAGGGTGCGCTGGGCACGGCTGAAGGGTCGGCCGCTCTGCTCGGATTCGAAGAAGTACTGGCGCAGTTCGGGGCGAACGAACTCCAGCATGTAGCGAAGATGGCCGATGACGGGGTAATTGTTGAGCACGTTGTGCCGCGAGCGCAGGTCGTAAAGGCCGAGGGCGGCGAAGACCGCCCAGGCGATGAGCAGATAGCCTGCCGGGGGCCAGAACGGCCACCAGAGCAGGATGACGACGAGCGCGGCGAACAGCGCCGTGGCGAAGTGTCGACGGTACATGGGCATCCTTGCGCGTTGGGGTTTCGGGTATCGTGCGGGCGGCAGTGCCGGCGCCGAGGATACCTTGGCAAGTCTGGTAACAATCCCGGCGACTTGCAAAGTTCCTCCTTCCCGGGAGGTGGCCTCCCGGCGTCGGGGCGCTGCCGTGCCCGGGCCGGATGCGGTATACTGCGCTCCCCCGGAGGCTTGTCGCCGCGCGTCCCGCATCGGGCGGCGAGCCGCTTGTCACCCGCAAGGAGTCCCTGCTTCATGACCGTGATTCGCCAGGACGATCTGATCCAGAGCGTTGCCGACGCCCTGCAGTACATTTCCTACTACCACCCCAAGGATTTCATCGAGGCCATGCATGCGGCCTACGAGCGTGAGGAAAACCCGGCGGCCCGGGACGCCATCGCGCAGATCCTCATCAACTCGCGCATGTGTGCGACCGGCCATCGGCCGATCTGTCAGGACACCGGCATCGTCACCGTCTTCGTGCATGTGGGCATGAACGTTCGCTTCGAGACCGACATGAGCCTCGACGACATGATCAACGAGGGTGTGCGCCGCGCCTACACGCTGCCCGACAACGTGCTGCGGGCCTCGGTGCTGGCCGATCCGGACGGCAAGCGCCAGAACACCCGCGACAACACCCCGGCGGTGATCCATCACAAGCTGGTACCGGGCGACACCGTCGAGGTGCACGTCGCCGCCAAGGGCGGCGGCAGCGAGGCCAAGTCCAAGTTCGCCATGCTCAACCCCTCCGACAGCGTGGTCGACTGGGTGCTCGAGCAGCTGCCGAAGATGGGCGCCGGCTGGTGCCCGCCGGGCATGCTGGGCATCGGCATCGGCGGTACCGCCGAGAAGGCCATGGAGCTGGCCAAGGAGTCGCTGCTCGACCCGATCGACATTCAGGAACTCCAGGCGCGCGGTGCCGCCAATCGCGCCGAGGAGCTGCGCCTCGAGCTTTACGACAAGGTCAACAAGACCGGCATCGGTGCCCAGGGGCTGGGCGGGCTGACCACGGTGCTCGACATCAAGGTCAAGGATTACCCGACCCACGCCGCCAACAAGCCGGTGGCGATCATCCCCAACTGCGCGGCCACTCGGCACGTGCATTTCACCCTCGACGGCAGCGGTGCCGCCGAACTTCCGGCGCCGAAGCTCGAGGACTGGCCGGAAATCACCCGCGAGGCCGGCGGCGATGTCAAGCGCGTCAACCTCGACGACGTGACGCCGGAAGAAGTACGGAGCTGGCAGCCCGGCGACACCCTGCTGCTCAACGGCAAGCTGCTGACCGGTCGCGATGCCGCTCACAAGCGCATGGTCGACATGCTGGCGAAGGGCGAAGCGCTGCCTGTCGACCTCAAGGGCCGTTTCATCTACTACGTCGGCCCGGTCGACCCGGTAGGCGACGAGGTCGTGGGCCCGGCCGGTCCGACCACCGCCACGCGCATGGACAAGTTCACGCGCACTATGCTCGAACAGACCGGCCTGCAGGGCATGGTCGGCAAGGCCGAGCGCGGTCCGGTGGCGATCGAGGCGATCCGCGACAACAAGGCCGTCTACCTGATGGCCGTGGGCGGTGCCGCCTATCTGGTCGCCCAGGCGATCAAGAAGGCCCGCGTGGTGGGCTTCGAGGATCTGGGCATGGAAGCGATCTACGAGTTCGAGGTCGAGGACATGCCGGTCACCGTGGCCGTGGACAGTGAAGGCACCTCGGTCCACCAGACCGGCCCGACCAAGTGGAAGGCGATCATCGCCGAGCGCGCCTGAACCGCGTGATCGAACGCCGCCCGGCCGGGCCGGGCGGCCGTTCATCTATCCCTCCGCCTCGCCATCCGCTACCGTGGGCGCTCATCGTGACAACGAGGCCCGTGATGACCTGCCTGGCATCCATCCGTAACCCTGGCCACAGTCGCCGCCGCTGCGACAGTCGTGCCTTTCGTCGTGGGGAGTCCCGATCATGACGTCCGGGCTGCTGGGGCTCATTCTTTTTCTGTTCCATGCCGTGGGCACGGCGTCGGCCGTCGTGGCGCTGATGTCCAGCCGCACCTCACAGGGGGCGGTGGCCTGGATCATTTCGCTGGTGACCTTTCCCTACCTGGCCCTGCCAGCCTACTGGGTCTTCGGGCGCCCGCGCTTCTACGGGTATGTCTCCGCCCGCGGCGAGCGCGACACGGTGCTGCGCCGGGTACTGTTGCGCTATCGGCCGCTGATCGAGCCGTATCTCGCCGATGCCCGGCAGGGCAACGTGCGGGCCGTCGAGAAACTGGCGATGATGCCCCTGACTAGCGGCAATCGCGCCGAGCTGCTCGTCGACGGTCAGGCCACCTTCGACAGCGTGTTCGCCGGCATCGATTCGGCACGCCACTACGTGCTGGTACAGTTCTTCATCATTCGCCGCGACCGGCTGGGCCGGATGCTCAAGGAACGGCTCGAGAACAAGGCGCAGCAGGGCGTGCGGGTCTATCTGCTCTACGACGAGATCGGCAGCCACGCGCTTGACGACGGCTATCTCGAGGACCTGCGCCGCGCCGGCGTCGAGGTCAGTGCCTTCAACTCCTCGCGCGGGCTGCGCCACCGCTTCCAGCTGAATTTCCGCAACCATCGCAAGATCGTGGTGGTCGACGGTGCCCAGGGCTGGACCGGCGGGCTCAACGTGGGCGTCGAGTATCTGGGCGAGAACCCGCGCCACGGCCCCTGGCGGGACACCCATCTGCGGCTGACGGGGCCCAGCGTGCTGGGGCTGCAGGAGGCATTCTGGGAAGACTGGCACTGGGCCACCGGGCGGGTGATCGACCTGACCTGGACACCGCAGGTGACCTGCGAGGAGTGTCAGAACGTGGTGGTGGTGCCTTCCGGCCCGGCCGACGGCCAGGAGACTGCCAGCCTGTTCGTGCAGCACAACATCAACAGTGCCCAGCACCGGTTGTGGGTCACCAGTCCCTATTTCGTGCCTGACCAGGGCGTGCAGGATGCGTTGCGTCTGGCGGCGATGCGTGGCGTCGACGTGCGGGTGATGATGCCCGAGCGCCCCGACCATCTGCTGGTCTTTCTCTCGGCGTTCTCCTTCCTGCCCGACATGATCCGTGCCGGCGTCAAGATATACCGTTATCAGCCCGGTTTTCTGCATCAGAAGGTGATGCTTGTCGACGATCACAGTGCCGCCGTGGGTACCGTCAATCTCGACAATCGCTCGTTCCGCCTCAACTTCGAGATTATGGCGTTCATCCCCGATGACGCCTTTGCCGACGAGGTGCGGCAGATGCTGGAGCGCGACTTTACCCGCTGTCGCGAGGTGACGCTCGAGGAGCTGCAGCAGCGCCCCCTCTGGCGCAAGCTGGTTTCCCGGGCCGCCTATCTGATGGCCCCGATCCAGTAAGCCGGCGGTGCGTCGAGGCAGTCGGGAGGCAGGACAGTTACCCGCGGCGGGACGGGTTGTTGCAAAACCTCGACAGGAGCCGTGGAGCCCCGGCGTGCGCTTGAGTAAACTCGCGGGCTGGTGTGATTGATCTCGCTCGTTCTTCTCATCGGCAAGTGGAGTCGCGGTGAACCTCGAAACCAAGTGGCTGGAAGACTTCGTGGCCCTGGCCAACACGCGCAGCTTCTCGGCGTCGGCCCGTCAGCGCCATGTCACCCAGCCGGCCTTCAGCCGGCGGATTCGTTCCCTGGAGCAGGCGGTCGGCGCGACGCTGGTGGATCGCTCGACCACGCCGGTGGGACTGACGCCGGAGGGCCAGCTGTTTCTGGTCACTGCGCGCAACCTGGTCGAGCAGCTCAGCGAGTGCCTGGGCCATCTGCGCGGCCTGGCCATGGCCAACGAGGCGCTGGACATCGTCGCCGCCCATTCGCTGGCGCTGGCGTTCTATCCGCGCTGGATTTCGCGCCTGCAACAGGGTGTCGGCGAACTGCCGACGCGCCTGGTGGCCATGAACGTGGGGGACGCCATCCATGTGCTGCGCGAGGGCAATTGCGACCTGATGCTCGGCTATCACGATTCCTATGCCACCATGCAGCTCGATGCCGAGGTCTTCCCCTCGTTCTCCATCGGCAAGGCGATGATGATACCGGTGTGCGTTCCCGACGACGCGGGGCGGCCGCGCTTTCCGCTGGAGGGGGAGGCGGCGATTCCCTTCCTTTCCTATACCCAGGGCGCCTTTCTCGGGCGCAGCGTGCGCATGCTGCTCAAGAACGACCCGACCCGGTTGCGTCTCAAGACCGTCTACGAAACCGCCATGGCCGAGGGGCTCAAGGGCATGGCCCTGCAGGGCGTGGGCATGGCCTGGATTCCCGATTTCTGCATTCGCGACGAGCTGGCCGACGGCCGTCTGGTGCGCGCCGGCGACAGCGTATGGGATATCCCGCTGGAAGTCCGCCTCTACCGCTGCTCGCTGGTTCACAAGCCGGGCGTGGAGCGTCTCTGGCGGCAGATGACCAAGCTGCCGAGTGATTTTCTGCGCGCCTGATCGTGGCCGTTGGCCGGAATGCTCAGGGGCTGGCCCAGCCGGCGGGCAGGCCGAGAAAGTTCTGGATAATGAAGAAGTGATCCTCGAACAGGGTTTCCGGTTCGAGATCGGCCAGCGCCACCCAGCGGGCCTGATCGCCGCCGCGGGCGGGCTTGAGCCGGGGTAGCTGCTGCTCCGGACGCAGGGCGAAGTAGAAGGCTTCGGCCAGGGTGCGCCCCCGCCAGCTGCGGTGTGGGTCATCGAACAGGCGCTGATCGCGCAGGGACCCCTTGAGTACCGGCTCGGGCACCTTGAGTCGCACGCGCTCCCGCAGTTCCCGCAGGCAGGCGTCGAGCAGGCGCTCCTGCGGGTGGATGAACCCGCCGGGCAGCGCGAAAAGCCCCTTGCCCGGGGCCGCATTGCGTCGCACCAGCAGCACGTGACCGGACTGTACCACCACGGCATTGACGGTGACGAAGATCGGCGGATAGGGCGCCTGGGCCCAGGCCCGCTGGTACTGTTCCAGCAGGTGCTGCTCCTCCAGCAGCTGGGCGCATGACGACGTGGCCATGAAGGCATTCAGCGCCTGGTGCACCGGACGTGGCAGGTCGTGCGCGGCATCGCCGTCCAGATAGGCGTCGCCGGAGGCCCGCGAATGGAAGAGCTGCTCGCGGATGTGGCTGGCGGAAATCCCCTCCACCAGTGGCACGCTGACCGACTCCCATTGCGGGAACAGGCTCAGGTAATAGCTCGACTGGCCGCGGCTGGCGCCGATCAGCCCGATACGCGGCAGCTTGCCATGGCTGGGACGGGCCACGTCGCGCACCTTGCGCTGCACGTCGCGGACCCAGACGTCGTCGTTGTAGAGCGCATCGAGCAGTGGCTCGATCTCCAGACGGCCGTTGTCGGTGGCGTCGAAGGCGCTGCGCAGCATGTCGCGGCGCTCCTCGAAGCGCCAGGGGTTGCGAAGCGAACGGGCCTGCCAGGCGGAGCCGATCAGCACGATGACCTGTCTCGCCCGCTTCAGGGCCTCCCGGATCACCGCCAGATGCCCCAGGTGCGGCGGCTGAAAGCGACCGATGAACACCAGGCAGTCGAAGTCGGGATAGGCTGGCGGTGTCTGTGCGGGGGTGGGCACCATCGGGTCTCCGGTCGAAAGGGCGCGGCCATTATGGTGGCCGACCTCGGGGGCTGCAAGGTGGCCTCGTGACACGCGACTTGTCGTCGGTGCGACGTCGGTTATGCTGGGAATTCTTCATGGACCGGGAGCCCGTCGTGCCTGTCGAGAGTCTGCGCCGAGGCGTACACATTCTGCGTTCCGCGGTGCTGTCGTGGCTGGCCTGCAATGCCTTCAGCTTTGCGGGGTCGCTGGCCTTCTATACGCTGTTTTCGCTGGCGCCCACGGTGATTATCGCGGTTGCGGTGCTGGGTGTGGTGCTCGGCGAGCCGGCCGCCCAGGCACAGATCGTCGCCCATCTGCAGACACTGGTCGGCCCCGAGGCGGCAGATGCGGTTCGCCGTGCCGTGGTGGCGGCTCGGCCCGCGATGTCGGCTCGGTTGCCGGCGCTGGTGGGTGCCGGGGTGCTGCTGATCGGGGCGACCACGGTCTTCGCCCAGCTGCAGTATTCGTTCAACGTGCTGTGGGGCGTCACCGCCAACCCGCATCGCAGCAGCCTGCTGATCTGGGCCAAGCAGCGTCTGCTGTCCCTGGCGGTGGTGCTGTCGATCGGTTTCGTGCTACTGGTCTCGCTGGTGCTGGGGGTGGTGCTGCGCAGCACCTTCCATTTTCTGGGCGACTGGCTGCCCTGGAGCGAGCGGCTGCTGAGTGGCGGGGAGCTGGCGGTTTCGCTGCTCGTCGCGGCGCTGTTCTTCGCGGCACTGTTCAAGGTTCTGCCCGACGTGGTGCTCGGCTGGCGGGATGTGTTGCCCGGGGCGGCCATTACAGCCGTGCTCTTTTCCCTGGGACGTTACGCGATTGCCGCCTATCTGGCGTATACCGCCACCGCTTCGACCTACGGCGCCGCGGCGTCACTGGTGTTGCTGCTGTTATGGGTTTACTACAGTTCCCTTATCGTCCTGTTCGGCGTGGCCCTGACCCGGGCGCATTACGAGTCCCGGGGGCGAACGATCCAGCCGCGTGGCGTGGCCGTGCGCGTGCGGCGCGAACTGCTGGAGGGATGATGTCGCGCTACGCCTGGGGCGATCGGCAGCAGGATTATCAGGAGGTGACTAATGAGCCAGCGTTGTGTACAGGCGCGGGTGACCGGCAAGGTCCAGGGCGTATGGTTTCGGGCTGCCACCCAGTCCCAGGCCCGGGAAGCCGGGGTGACGGGCTACGCGGCGAACTGTGAGGATGGCAGCGTCGAGGTGGTCCTGTGTGGCCATCGCGAGGCCGTGGACAGCGTCGTGGATTGGCTGTGGCAGGGGCCACCGGCAGCGCAGGTGACCCATGTCGAGGCGGTCGATATCGTCTGGCAGCCTCACGACGACTTCACGACACTTTAGGCGGGAATCAGCCGCCCAGGGTCTCGACGATCCAGTCGATCACGGCCGGTCCGTCGGCATTCAGGCAAACCTCGGCCAGTGGGGTGGTGGACCACTGTTCGGTGATGAACTGACGCCCTTCGGGGGCGAAGACGGTTTGCCCCATGGCGGGGCCCTCGGTCACCACAGTCAGGTGGCCGCGCTGGGTCGTGAACAGCTCCGGCTTCATCAGCCAGGCCAGCGAGCAGCTGTCGTGTGGGCAGCAGCCATCGATGCCCAGGAACTGCTGGTAGAAGGCCTTGTAGAAGGTATAGCTCTCGGCGAGTACGCGTCCCAGTTCGCCCTGGGCGGCGGCGATTCGTGCCATGGCGTCGGGGTCGAGAACGCAGCGATGCGTGGCATCGAGCCCCACCAGGGTGAGCGGCCAGCCGGCGGTGAGCACGCGAGCGCCGGCGTGAGGGTCGTTGTACAGGTTGGCCTCGGCCACCGGCGTCACGTTCCCGCCCTCGCGAATCGAGCCCCCCATGATCACCACCCGTCTGACCCGGTCGACGATACCGGGATCGAGCTGCAGGGCAGCCGCGAGATTGCCCAGCGGCCCCACGGCGACCAGGGTGACCTCGCCGGGGCGCGCGTTCACGGTGTCGACGATGAACTGGGCGGCGCTCACCGGCTGCGGTTTGCCCGAGACGGCCGGCAGGTCGATGTTGCCCAGGCCGTCGGCGCCATGGATGTGTGCGGGCGCCGGTGCCTTGGGCTTGACCAGCGGTGCCGCGGCCCCCTGCGCGACGGGGATCGACTGGCCGGCCAGCTCGCCGAGCAGCAGGGCGTTGTGAGTCGCCGTCTCGACCTCGACGTTGCCGAAGGTGGTGGTCAATCCCAGCAGCTCGATGTCGGGGTGGGCGAGGGCGATGGCAATCGCCTGGGCGTCATCCACGCCGGGGTCGGTGTCGAAGATGATGGGGGTTGCCATGCAGGCCTCCTTGCGTTGATGCGATGAAAGAACGCTCAGCTTTCGTCGAGCGTCAGCGCGTCCCAGTCGCGGGTGACGTCGGCCACCTCACTGGCGACCGGAATGCTGGGGGCCGCTCCTTCGCGCTGGACGCAGAGCGCGGCCGCGGCGCTGGCCAGGCGCAGGGCCGGGACGACTTCCTGCCCCTGCTGGCGCGCTGCCATGAAGTAGCCGATGAAGGTGTCACCGGCGGCCGTGGTATCGACTGCCTCGACCGGGTGGGCCGGTAGACGCAGCCGCCGTGTATCGTCCTGATAGCAGACACCATCGCCTCCCAGGGTCAGCACTACCTCGCAGCCGGGAAGGCGCCGACGCAGCGCTGCCAGCAGGACGTCCAGAGCGTCGTTCTCGCTGTAGCCGACGAGGGTGGCGGCTTCGCCGCGATTCAGGAACAGCAGTCGGCACTGCTCGAGCGGCAGGCGCAGGACGTTGGCCGCCATCGGTGCCGGATTGAAGGCGATATTGACCCCCTGGGCGACGGCACGGTTCATCAGGCGGTCCAGTGCATTGCACTCGTTCTGCATCAGCAGCCAGTCGCCCGGCTGAACGGAGGTCATCAGGGCATCGAGGCGGCTATCGGTGAAGCCGTGATTGGCGCCGGGGTGGAGGATGATGGCGTTTTCGCCGCGATCGTCGACCTGAATCAGGGCGTGGCCACTGGGCTCGGCGGTCAGTTCGATATGCACGGTATTGACGCCGGCGCTGGCCAGCGTCTCCAGCGCCCAGCGATCATGCTGGCCGAGTCGACCCCAATGCGTGACCTGGCCACCGGCGCGGGCCACCGCCAGCGACTGGTTGGCGCCCTTGCCGCCCAGCACCTGGCGATAGCCGTGACTGGTCAGGGTCTCGCCGGGCCTGACCAGGTGCGGAACCCGGTAGACGTGATCGATGTTCACCGAACCATAGTTGAAAAGCATGTGGCCTCCGCGGGCACCTTGGCCTCGCCACGCGCTACAGCGTAGCGAGTGCCTCGATAAGTGAGCAAGTCAGGTTCTTTTTATACCGTTATCTTAAGTTACTACCACCTCACCATTGATTTGATTGCCGATAAGTCTTCAGGTTTTCCACCGTAAGGGCGATAACGTTCGCCCGCGCTTCGGGGCTGATCCAGGCATTGTGCGGTGTGACGATCAGGTTGATCGGCTCGCTCAATGCAGCCAGCAGCGGGTGGCCTTCACGCGGGGGCTCCTTGGGCAGCACATCGACGGCCAGGCCGCCCAGTCGGTCTTCGCGCAGGGCGCTGAGGGCGGCTTCTTCGTCGATGATGCCGCCGCGCGCGCAGTTGACCAGCAGAGCGTCCGGCTTGAGGCGGGCGATCAGGGCATCGTCGACCAGGTGGCGGGTGGCCTCGGTCAGGGGGCAGTGGAGGCTGATGATGTCGGCCTCGGGGGCCAGGTCGGCCAGCGACGGGCGAGTGTCATGCACCTCGTTGCCGGGGCGGGCGGCGAAGCGCACGTCCATGCCGAAGGCCTCGGCGAGCCGGGCCACGGCGCGGCCGAGCTCACCGCTGCCGACAATGACCAGGCGCTTGCCGTCGAGCTGCAGAGTGCGATGGTCGAGTAGACAGAAGATCGGGGCACGCTGCCAGGCGCCGTTGCGTAAATCGTGCTGATAGCAGGGCAGCCGGTTGGCGAGGCTGAGCATCAGCATCAGGGTGTGCTGGGCGACGCTGGCCGTGCCGTAGGCGGTGACATTGCGTACGGTGATGCCATGGCGTTCGGCGGCGGCCATGTCGATGTTGTTGGTGCCCGTCGCCAGTACACAGATCAGCCGCAGGTCGGGCAGTTCGGAAAGGAGGGTGTCGTCGAGCACGACCTTGTTGACCAGGGCGACCTCGGCGCCGGCCAGCCGCTCGCGACACTGGTCGGGGCGGGTGAGCTCATGTACATCGAGACTGTCGACTTGGCGGCGGATCGGTTCGAGGTCGATATCGTCACCGAGAGTGGCGGCGTCCAGCAGTACGGCTTTCATGCGGTTCCCTTGTCTTGGCAGGTCGTGGGTGACGGCCCCGGCAGCACAACTTGCCCGCCGGGGGCCGCAACACGCTATAATATGCGGCTTTCGCGGCAGGCTTGGAAAGCACGGCGAGCGGCCACATATCGGGAATCGCCGGGCCCGTGTCGGGGCCTGCGGTCAAGATTCCGTCACAGAGTGATTAGAACGATGCCCATCTACGAATATGAGTGCAAGGCCTGTGGCCATCGTCTGGAAAAGCTGCAGAAGATCAGCGCGCCGGCGCTGACGGACTGTCCGGCCTGCGAGGCCAGCGAGCTGTCGCGGCTGGTGTCCGCGGCCGGCTTCCGGCTGGCGGGCGGCGGCTGGTACGAGACCGACTTCAAGTCGGGCGGCACCAAGCGCAACCTGGCCGGCGAGTCCGGCAAGGGCGGCGATGCCACGTCGTCGGGGGCCGCGACGAACGGCTAGGCCTCGGCCTGACAACAACCCCGCCGGCGGCGGCCGGCGGTGGCACACCTTACCTAGCAACGAAACAGGATTTGACATGCGCAGCCATTATTGCGGCCAGTTGAACGAGACTCTGGTGGATCAGGAGGTCACGCTCTGCGGGTGGGTCCACCGCCGCCGTGACCACGGCGGGGTCATCTTCCTCGACATGCGCGATCGCGACGGCATCGCCCAGGTCGTGGTCGATCCCGACACCCCCGAGGCGTTCGCCAGCGCTGACCGTGCCCGCAGCGAGTTCGTGCTGCGCATTCGCGGGCGCGTGCGTATGCGCCCGGAGGGCACCCAGAACCCGGGCATGCCCACCGGCCTGATCGAGGTGCTGGCCAAGGATGTCGAGGTGCTCAACACCGCCGCGACACCGCCGTTCCAGCTCGACGAGCACGGCAAGGTCGGCGAGGAGGTGCGTCTCAAGCACCGCTACATCGACCTGCGTCGTCCGGAGATGATCGACAAGCTGCGGCTGCGCTCGCGGATCACCCACAGCGTGCGCGCCTACCTCGAGGGCGAGGGCTTCCTCGACATCGAGACGCCGATTCTCACCCGCGCCACGCCGGAGGGCGCCCGTGACTACCTGGTGCCCAGCCGTACCCACGAGGGGCAGTTCTTTGCCCTGCCGCAGTCGCCGCAGCTGTTCAAGCAGCTGCTGATGGTGTCCGGGCTGGACCGCTACTACCAGATTGCCAAGTGCTTCCGCGACGAGGACCTGCGCGCCGACCGTCAGCCGGAATTCACCCAGATCGACCTCGAGGCCTCGTTCGTCGACGAGGATGCGATCATGGGCATCACCGAGCGCATGATCCGCCAGCTGTTCAAGGATGTACTCGACGTCGAGCTGCCCGAGTTCCCGCGCATGCCCTATGCCGAGGCCATGCGTCGCTTCGGTTCCGACAAGCCGGACCTGCGCATTCCGCTGGAGCTGGTGGATGTCGATGACCTGATGAAGGATGTCGACTTCAAGGTGTTCTCCGGCCCGGCCCGGGCCGACGACGGCCGCGTGGCGGCGCTCCGGGTGCCGGGCGGCGCCCGCCTGACCCGCAAGGAAATCGACGAGTACACCCGCTTCGTGGGTATCTACGGCGCCAAGGGGCTGGCCTGGATCAAGGTCAACGAGCGCGCCAAGGGCCTCGAAGGACTGCAGTCGCCGATCGTCAAGTTCATGGACGGCATCATCGAGACGCTGCTCGATCGCGTGGGTGCCGAGGACGGCGACATCATCTTCTTCGGTGCCGACACGGCACGCGTCGTCAGTGAGGCGATCGGCGCGCTGCGCGTCAAGCTGGGCGAGGATCTCGAGCTCTACACGCAGGCGTGGGCGCCGCTGTGGGTGGTCGACTTCCCGATGTTCGAGGATGACGGCAGCGCTCGCCTGCAGGCGTTGCACCATCCGTTCACGGCGCCGTCCTGTGATGTCGAGACGCTGCGCGCCAACCCGGCCGAGGCGCTGTCGCAGGCCTATGACATGGTGCTCAACGGCACCGAGCTGGGAGGCGGCTCGATCCGTATCCACGACCAGGCCATGCAGCGCGCGGTTCTCGACGTGCTGGGCATCGGCGAGGAAGAGGCCAACGAGAAGTTCGGCTTCCTGCTCGACGCCTTGAAGTTCGGTGCACCGCCCCATGGCGGTCTGGCGTTCGGCCTTGACCGTCTGGTGATGCTGATGACCGGCGCCCGCACCATCCGCGAAGTGATCGCCTTCCCGAAGACCCAGAGCGCGGCGTGCCTGATGACCGATGCGCCGGGCGAGGTCAGCGCCGAGCAGCTCAAGGAGCTCAACATTCGGCTGCGCCACAAGCCCAAGGTCGGCGACGACGCCTCGTGAGCCCGAGCGGCTAGCGTCGGCGACGACGTTTCTCTCCCATCCACACCGGCGCCCCTGACTCCAGCGGCGCCGGTCTTGTTGATCAGGAGGCTATTTCATGGCTGGCCACAGCAAATGGTCGAACATCAAGCACCGCAAGGCGGCCCAGGATGCCCGGAAGGGCAAGATCTTCACCAAGCTGATTCGTGAGCTGACGGTGGCGGCGCGCGAAGGCGGCGGCGAGCCTGCGGACAACCCGCGGCTGCGGGCGGCCATCGACAAGGCGCTGGCCAACAACATGACCAAGGACACCATCCAGCGTGCGGTCGATCGGGGCGCCGGCACCGGCGACGACGACACCATGGAGGAGGCCGTCTACGAAGGTTACGGGCCGGACGGGGTGGCCATTTACGTCGAGTGCCTGACCGACAACCGCAATCGCACGGTGTCCGACGTGCGCCACGCCTTCAACAAGCACGGTGGCAACCTGGGCACGACCGGGTCGGTGGCGTTTCTGTTCAGCAAGCAGGGGCGCTTGAGCTTTCCCGCCGGCAGCGACGAGGAGGCGATCATGGAGGCGGCGCTGGAAGGCGGCGCCGAGGACGTGACTACTCACGATGACGGGGCCATCGAGGTCATCACCACGCCGAAGGCTTTCGGCGAGGTGAAGGATGCGCTCGCGACTGCAGGGCTGGATCCCGAGCGCAGCGAGGTGGGCATGTTCCCCGAGAGCTACTCGACCATTGCCGATGGCGAGGTGGCACGCCAGGTGATCAAGCTGTTCGAGCGTCTCGAGGATCTCGACGACGTGCAGAACGTCTATTCCAATGCGGACTTTACCGATGACGTGCTCGCCGAGCTGGAGTGACCCGGATCCCGGTTCGCCGGCCGCCGGACCGGGGAGGGGGCGATGATCGTGCTGGGGATCGACCCGGGCTCGCGAATTACCGGCTACGGCGTGCTGGATGTCTCGGGCGCACGCCCGGCCTATGTGGCCAGTGGCTGCATTCGCATCCAGCCCGGCGAGCTGGCCCAGAAGCTGGCCCAGGTCTACGCCGGGGTCGCCGAGCTGATCGCGTGGCATGCCCCCGCGGTATTCGCCATCGAGCAGGTCTTTCTCGCGCGCAACCCGGACTCGGCGCTCAAGCTGGGGCAGGCCCGGGGCACGGCGATCGTGTGTGCCGCCAACCACGGTCTGCCGGTCCACGAGTACGCCGCCCGCCAGGTGAAACAGGCGGTGACCGGCACCGGCGCGGCGGACAAGGCGCAGGTCCAGCACATGGTGATGGCACTGCTGTCGCTCAATGCTACGCCCCCGGAGGACGCCGCCGATGCCCTGGCCATCGCCCTGACACACGCCTATGCCAGCCGCGGGCTGTTGCCGGAAGCACGCCGTGGACGTCGGCGCGGCGGTCGACAGGCGTGGCGCGAGTTCACGCCCGATACCTGATCCGGACGCTGCTGGCCAGCCGCGGGGGCGATCAGTATAGTGATTCCCCAGTCATACCAAGGGACGCAAGTGCATGATTGGACGCCTGCGAGGCACCGTGCTGGAAAAACAGCCCCCCTGGCTGGTCATCGATGTCCAGGGCGTCGGTTACGAACTGGAAGCCTCGATGAACACGCTGCTGGCCTTGCCCGGGATCGGCGAGACCGTTCAGCTCCATACCCACCTCAGCATTCGTGACGATGCGCACCTGCTTTACGGCTTCATCAATGAGCCCGAGCGGGCCCTGTTTCGCGCTCTGATAAAGGTCAACGGGGTCGGCCCCAGGCTGGCGCTGGCGATCCTGTCCGGCATGGAACAGGATCAGTTCATTCGTTGCGTCATGGACAACGACGTCAAGGCGCTGACCCGGCTGCCGGGCGTCGGCAAGAAGACGGCCGAGCGGCTGATCGTCGAGATGCAGGATCGCTTTCCGCACTGGACCGGCGGTGACGAGGCATTGCCACTCGGCGAGGCGCCGTCTCCGGTACCGGCGAGCGACCCACGCGCCGATGCGGAGGCGGCGCTGGTATCGCTGGGCTACAAGCCCACCGAAGCGGCCCGCCTGCTCTCCGGGCTGGAGGAAGACCTCTCCACCGAGGCGCTGATCAAGGCGGCCCTGTCGCGCCAGTTCACGGGATGACGCATCATGATCGAAAGTGATCGCCTGATAGCCGCCGCGCCACAGGCCGGTGAAGTGCGCCACGATTACGCCATTCGACCGCGTCAGCTGGCCGACTATATCGGCCAGCCGCGGGTGCGTGAACAGCTCGATATCTTCATCAGTGCGGCCCGACGCCGGGGCGACAGCCTCGACCACACTCTGGTGTTCGGCCCGCCGGGCCTGGGCAAGACGACCCTGGCCAACATCATCGCCTCGGAAATGGAGGTCGACATCAAGTCCACCTCCGGTCCGGTGCTGGAGCGGGCGGGTGACCTGGCGGCAATGCTCACCAACCTTCAGCCTGGCGACGTGCTGTTCATCGACGAGATCCATCGGCTGCCGGCGGCCGTCGAGGAGGTGCTCTATCCGGCGATGGAGGACTTCCAGCTCGATATCATGATCGGCGAGGGGCCGGCGGCACGTTCCATCAAGCTGGACCTGCCGCGCTTCACCCTGGTGGGCGCGACGACGCGTGCCGGACTGCTGACGTCGCCACTGCGCGACCGCTTCGGCATCGTCCAGCGTCTCGAGTTCTACGGCATCGATGAACTGACCGAGATCGTGGCGCGGTCGGCGCGCCTGCTGGGCATCGAGGCGGAAGGTGATGGCGCGGCCGAGGTGGCACGCCGTGCCCGCGGCACGCCGCGCATCGCCAACCGCCTACTGCGCCGGGTCCGCGACTTCGCCGAGATCCGCGGCGACGGGCGGCTGACCGCCGACATTGCGGATCAGGCGTTGAACATGCTGCATGTCGACAGTCACGGTCTCGATCACATGGACCGTCGTTTGCTGCTGGCGATGATCGAGAAGTTCGACGGAGGGCCGGTGGGTGTCGACAGTCTTGCTGCGGCGATCAGCGAGGAGCGGGACACCATCGAGGACGTCATCGAGCCCTATCTGATCCAGCAGGGCTTCATGCTGCGCACCGCCCGCGGGCGGATGGTCACCGGCCAGGCCTATCGCCACTTCGGCCTGGAAGCCCTGGGCAGCACGCCCGACGGCGGCAGCGAGGCGCGCGCATGAGCTTTGCGATCCCGGTCACGGTCTATATCGAGGATACCGACGCCGGCGGTATCGTCTATTACGTCAACTATCTCAAGTACATGGAGCGGGCACGCAGCGAATGGCTGCGCGCGGCGGGACTGACCCAGCGCGAACTGTTCGACGACGGCGTCCAGCTGGTAGTGCACCGGCTGACCTGCCGTTATGCCAAGCCCGCCCGGCTCGACGACCGGCTGCAGGTCACGGCGGCGGTCGTCGAGGCCACGTCATGTCGCGTGCGCTTTCATCAGCAGGTACTGGCGGGCGGGGAACCCCTGTGCGACGCCGACGTCGATATTGCGTGTGTCGACGCGACGCGACTTCGCCCCACGCGCTGGCCGGCGGCCTTGGCCGCGGCCCTGAATGAACAACCGCAATCACCGACGAGGACGCCGTGAACGACTCTCTCTCCATCCCTCACCTGATACTCAACGCCAGCCTGGTGGTTCAGCTGGTGATGCTGCTGCTGATCGTGGGTTCCATCGCCTCCTGGGCGGTGATCTTCCAGCGCGGCTTCGTGCTGCGCCGGGCCCGCAAGGCCCATCGCACCTTCGAGGACCGTTTCTGGTCCGGGGTCGATCTCAATGAACTCTATCGCGAGACCCCCGCCGAGCAGGAGGTGCACGGCGCCGAGCACCTCTTTCGCGCCGGCTTTCGCGAATTCAACCGGCTGCTGCCCAAGACGCGCAGCAGCCAGGCGATCCTCGACGGCGTACAGCGTGCGATGCGCGTGGCCTGGTCGCGGGAGGAGGAGCGCCTCAATCTGCACCTGACCTTCCTGGCCACGGTGGCTTCCGCCAGCCCCTACATCGGCCTGTTCGGCACCGTGTGGGGCATCATGGGCTCCTTCATGGGGCTGTCGATGGCGCAGCAGGCCACGCTCTCCACGGTGGCGCCGTGGATCGCCGAGGCGCTCATCGCCACGGCAATGGGGCTGTTCGCGGCGATCCCGGCGGTGATCTTCTACAATCGCCTGTCCGCTCAGGCCAGCCGCCTGCTGGGCCAGTACGAGGACTTCGCCGAGGAGTTCCACTCCATCCTGCATCGCAATCTGCAGGGACGTGACGAGCGCGACGCCGCTTGAGGAGCCCGTCATGATGCATGGACCTTTCAACCGCGGCCCGCGCCGCAAGCCCATGGGCGAGATCAACGTCGTCCCGTTCATCGACGTGATGCTGGTGCTGCTGGTGATCTTCATGATCACCGCACCGATGATGACGCAGGGCGTTCAGGTGGAGCTGCCCAAGGTGGCCTCCAAGCCGATCGAGACGGACGAGAACAGCGAGCCCCTGGTGGTGTCGGTCAACCGTGACGGCGAATACTTCCTGTCGCTGGGCGATGGCGAGACGGCGCTGACCCTCGACGAGCTCAGCACCAAGGTGGTGGCCGTTCTCAAGCGCAAGCCGCAGACCCCGGTCATGGTCAAGGGCGACCAGAACGTGGCCTACGGTCAGGTAGTGACCTTGATGAGTGCACTGCAGTCGGCCGGGGTCCCCAATGTGGGGCTGATCTCCGATCCTCCTCCGGCCGAGCAGTGAGGCACCGCCATGGCTAGACCGAAGAACCGGGTGGGGTACGGCCTGCCCGTGATCCTGGCGATCGTCCTGCATGTCGGGGTGCTGGCGATCACCCTGTTGCGCTGGCCGACCAGCGACCCCGAGCCGACCTCATCGGCGATCGTCAAGGCGACCCTGGTGCGTACCGAGACGGCGACCGACAAGGCCCAGCGGGCTCAGGAAGCCCAGGCGAGTGCGGCCGAAGCCAAAAAGCAACAGAAGGCCGACCAGGCCGAACAGGCGGCCAGAAAGGCGGAAGCCGAGAAGCAGCAACAGGCGGAGGCGGTAGCTCGCAAGAAGGCCGAGGCCGACAAGCAGCGTGAAGCCGAGCTGCAGGCCTTGAAGCAGGCTCGTGAGCAGGCGAAGGAAGCCGCTCGTCGGCGTGCCGAAGAAGCCGCACGCGCCGCACGCCAGAAGGCGGAAGCCGAGAAACAGCGTCAGGCGGAGGAAGCGGCCCGCAAGAAGGCCGAAGCCGAGAAACAGCGCCAGGCGGAGGAAGCGGCTCGCAAGAAGGCCGAAGCCGAGAAACAGCGTCAGGCAGAGGAAGCGGCTCGCAAGAAGGCCGAAGCCGAAAAACAGCGCCAGGCAGAGGAGGCCGCCCGCAAGAAGGCCGAAGCCGAGGCGCAGGCCAAACGGGCCGCTGAAGCGGCGCGACAGGCTTCCGAACAGGCACTGGCCCAGTCCATTGCCGGCGAGGAGCAGGCGATCGCCAATGCCCGCCAGGCGAGCGAGGCCGCCAATGGCTTCAAGAACCTGGTCAAGCGAGCCGTCGAGCAGGCCTGGATCATTCCCTCGTCCGCCGGCAATCAGCAGCGTGCCGTGGTTCGTATTACCCTGTTACCCACCGGCGAGCTGGTCGATGCCAGCATTCGCGAGAGCAGCGGAAACGCGGCCTTCGACCGGTCGGTGCTGCAGGCCGTGGAGCGGGCGGCGCCATTCCGCGAGATGCAGTCGCTGCCGACGTCCGCCCAACGCCAGTTCCGCGAGTTCAATCTCGACTTCAACCCTGAGGATGTGCGCTGATGAAACGACTGACTCCCCTCCTGTTCGGCTGGCTGCTGTTGTTCAGCAGCCTGGCCAGCGCCGACCTGACCATCCAGATTACCAAGGGCAGCGATCAGGCGATTCCCATCGCCATCGTGCCGTTCGCGACCGACGGTGCCCAGCTTCCCGAGGACCTGTCGGGTATCGTCGAGAGCGACCTGTCGCGCAGCGGCCAGTTTGCGCCGTTGCCCCGGGATACGCTGGTCGCCACGCCCCACAGCGCGGACGAGGTCTACTTTCGTGACTGGCGCTCGGTGGACAGCAATTATGTGCTCGTCGGTCGGGTCTCGCCGCAGGGGGATCAGTATCGCATCCGCTTCGAGCTGATGGACGTCTACGGCGAGAAGCGCATGCTTGGCGAGGCGCTGACGGTCTCGGCCGACCAGCTGCGTGCCGGGGCTCACTACATCAGTGACAAGGTCTACGAGGCGATTACCGGAACGCGCGGGGCCTTCTCGACCCGCATCGCTTACGTCACGGCGCAGGGAGCCGGTGACAAGCGGCAGTTTGCGCTGCACGTCGCGGATGCCGACGGCCACAACGGCCACCAGATCCTGAGCTCGGACGATCCCATCATGTCACCGTCCTGGTCGCCGGATGGCGGCAAGCTGGCCTATGTGTCCTTCGAAACCGGCAACTCGGCCATCTATGTACAGAACCTGGCGACCGGTCAGCGTGTTCAGCTGACCGACTTCAAGGGCATCAACGGCGCTCCGGTATGGTCGCCTGACGGCCGGCGCCTGGCCATGTCGCTGTCCAAGGACGGCCAGCCGGAGATCTACATCATGGATATCGCCACGCGCAAGCTTACCCGCATCACGCGCAACGGCGCCATCGACACCGAGCCCGCCTGGGCGCCGGACGGCCGCAGCCTGATCTTCACCTCGGACCGCAGCGGCGGACCGCAGCTGTATCGTCGCGACCTGAACAGCGACCGCACCCAGCGCGTGACCTATACCGGGGACTACAACTCGCGGGGGCGTTTCGCACCGGACGGCAAGAGCCTGTTCCTGGTCCACCGTGACAGCCGCGGGTTTCATGTCGCCAGACAGAATCTGGACACCGGCCGCCTGACGGTACTCACCGACACCCAGTGGGACGAGTCGCCGAGTGTTGCGCCCAATGGGGCCATGGTAATCTTCGCTACCCAGCGGGGAAATCAGGGGATCCTGGGGGTCGTCTCGGCGGACGGCAAGGCGTCCTACCGCCTGCCTTCAGCCCAGGGCGATGTCCGCGAGCCCGCCTGGTCGCCGTTTCTGAACTGATGGAACCCTGTTTCATGCCCGAGGGTGTATCTTTCGTATCCCGAGCAAGGAGATGACAATGAAGTTCGTTCCGTATGCCAAGAGCCTGGCCGTGGCCCTGTCGCTTGCCGTCATGGCGGGTTGCTCCAGTACCGGCGGCACCCAGGATGGCAGCTTCGACACCGGCAGCGGTGCCGCCGGCGGTGCCGGTATGGGTGGCACCAACGGCCAGGGGGTGAGCAGCGGTCAGGTCAGCGGCAGCCAGCTGGGTGGCGAGGGCTCGCAGCAGCAGGCCGGTATCCCCGATGTGCGCACCATCTATTTCGGCTTCGACCAGGACACCATTCGTCCCGAATTCGAGTCGGTGCTGAATGCCCATGCTCAGTATCTGCGCAATCATCCCGATGCTCACGTGGTGCTGCAGGGCCATGCCGACGAGCGGGGCACGCGGGAATACAACCTGGGGCTGGGCGAGCGTCGTGCCCAGGCGGTCGAGCAGTTCCTGAGCGTGCAGGGCGTGTCGCCGTCGCAGATCGACGTGGTGAGCTATGGTGAGGAACGTCCGGCGGTCGAGGGGCATTCCGAGCAGAGCTATGCCAAGAACCGTCGCGTGGTAGTGGCTTACTGATCACGGTATGCCGGGCCCGGAGCGGTAGGCGCCCCGGGCCGGTACCCGAGCGGAGACGAACATGAAACGCACCCTGCAGGGACTAGGCGGTGTCGGTATCCTGCTGCTTCCGCTGATGGCATCGGCCGCGCCGGTCGTCGAGGACCTTTCGGCCGGGAAGGGCAACTTCTATCAGCAGACCCAGGCCCGCGAGGAGCCCGGCGGCAATCTGGTACTGTTCAACCAGCTCAAGGAAAATCAGCGCACGATCCGGGAGCTGCGTGGTCAGCTCGAGGAACTGCGCTATCAGCTCGAACAGCAGAAGAGCCTGTCGCAGGAGCGCTATCTGGATCTCGAGAAGCGTCTCGATGCCCTGGGTGGCAGCGGCAACGCCGGTGGAACATCCGGCGAGGGCGGCGCCCAATCCCCCGATGCCGGGAATGGCGCAAACGGCGCATCGGCGCAGCCGGAAAATACGGCTTCCGGTGGTGCCGCGAGCAAATCCAGCCCGGCGGGTCGGCAGGCCTATCAGGCGGCCTTTGCCAAGGTTCAGGCGCGGGATTTCAAGGCGGCCATTCAGGCCTTCGAGGCATTTGTCGCCGATTATCCGGATTCCCCGCTGCGCCCCAACGGCTACTACTGGCTGGGTGAACTCTACTCGGCGCGCTCCGAGCTTGATCCGGCGGCCAAGGCGTTCAATACGGTGATCGAGTCCTACCCGCAGAGCAGCAAGGTGCCGGATGCGCTCTACAAGCTGGGCTTGCTCAAGGCACGCCAAGGGCAACCGGATGCCGGCAAGGAGCTGCTGACCCGGGTGATTCAGGATTACCCCGACAGCAACGCGGCCGGCATGGCTCAGGATTTCCTCAACCAGTCCGGGTTGTAGTGATCATTCATCGAGCGGAGGGCAAGGCGTCATGTCCTGCAAGATCGACTATCAGGCTCCCGACGGGCTGCTGGCGGGTCGGGTGATCCTGGTTACCGGGGCCGGCGACGGCATCGGTCGGGCCGCCGCCCTGAGCTATGCGGCCCATGGGGCGACCGTGGTGCTGCTCGGGCGTACTCTGGGCAAGCTCGAGACCGTCTATGACGAGATCGAGGCGCTGGGCGGTCCGCAGCCGGCGATCTTCCCCCTCAACTTCGAGGGTGCGACTCACAAGGATTACCAGGAGCTCGCCGACCGGATCGGCAGCGAATTCGGCCGGCTGGACGGCGTGTTGCACAATGCCGGCCTGCTTGGCGGGCTGAGACGCTTCGTCGACTACGACCCCGAGCTGTGGGAGCGCGTCATGCAGGTCAACTTCAACGGCCCGATCTGGATGACCCGGGCCCTGTTGCCGCTGCTCGAGGCCTCGCCGGATGCGTCGGTGATCTTCACCTCATCCGGCGTGGGGCGCACGGGTCGCGCGCTCTGGGGCGCCTATTCGGTGTCCAAGTTCGCTACCGAGGGGTTCGTGCAGGTGCTGGCCGCCGAGCTCGAGGCCGAGACGGCCATCCGCGTCAACAGT
Organism: Modicisalibacter sp.; assembly: GCF_055145905.1. NCBI lineage: Bacteria > Pseudomonadati > Pseudomonadota > Gammaproteobacteria > Oceanospirillales > Halomonadaceae > Modicisalibacter > Modicisalibacter sp. Next base: position 105,516 of record NZ_JBSREH010000016.1, read on the forward strand.
CTCAACCCGGGGCGCACGCGCACCGCCATGCGCGCTGCGGCGGCGCCGGACGAGGATCCCGCGACGCTGCGCACTCCAGAGGCGATCATGCCCACCTACCTGTGGCTGATGGGGCCGGACAGTCGCGGCCACACCGGCGAGCGTTTCGACGCTCAGCCCCCCGCCCGGTGAGGCGCCAGGGCGTCGGCCGGCCTCAGTCCAGCAGCGCCGACGCCAGGGCCGCCGGGGTCTCGAACCAGTAGTCGGCCCGCCAGCTCTCGCGATCCTCGGTTTCATCGAGGTAGCCGTAACCCACGGCCACTGCGGTCATCCCGGCGGCACGCGCCGCCTGCATGTCACGGGCATGGTCGCCGATGTACCAGCAGGTCTCGGCACCCAGGCCCAGCTGATGTGCCGCGGTATGCAACGGTGCCGGGTCGGGTTTCTTGACCGGCAGGTCGTCCGCGCACAGCAACGCGCCGGGTTTCAGACCCAGAGCGTCGATCAACGGCGCTGCATAGGCGCGGGGCTTGTTGGTGACGATGCCCCAGGCGAGTGCTGGTCGCGACCAGGCGTCCAGTACGGCCTCCAGCCCGGGAAAGACGCGGCTGTCCACGGCGACGGCCTCGGCATAGCGGTCGAGCAGGAACCGGCGTGCCTCGGCATGCCCCGGGTGGGCCGCCTCGAGCCCCAGCGCCAGCTGCACCAACGCACTGCCGCCGTTGGACACCTGGGCGCGAATCACGCCATAGGGCAGCTCGGGCAGCCCGTGATAGGTGCGCAGGGCGTTGGTGGCCCGCGCCAGGTCGGGGGCCGTGTCGACCAGGGTGCCGTCGAGATCGAACAGCAGCCCTGCGGGACTGCCGGGGCGCCGTGAGCCGCTCATGGCGTGTCCATCGTGCAGTGCATCAGGTAGTTGACCGAGACGTCGCGCGGCGCCAGCCGATAGCGGCGCGTTATCGGATTGTAGGTCAGCCCGCTTTGCTCGCGGACCCGCAGGCCGGTGGCACGACACCAGTTCGACAGCTCCGAGGGGCGGATGAACTTGCGGTACTCGTGGGTGCCCTTGGGCAACAGGCCCAGCACGTACTCGGCCCCCAGGATGGCGAAGGCATAGGCCTTGGGGTTGCGGTTGATGGTGGAGAAGAAGACATGACCGCCCGGGCGGACCAGGGTGGCGCAGGCGCGTACCACCGCCGCCGGGTCCGGCACGTGCTCGAGCATCTCCAGGCAGGTGACGATATCGAAGGCGCCGGGGTGGGCCTGGGCCATCTCCTCGGCGCTGGCGTGACGGTAGTCGACCTCGACGCCGCTTTCCTGCTGATGCAGGCGGGCGACCGCCAGCGGTGCCTCGCCGAGGTCGATGCCGGTCACGGTGGCGCCGCGATGTGCCATGGCTTCGCTGAGGATGCCGCCGCCGCAGCCGACGTCGATGGCCGTCTTGCCGGCCAGGCCGGCGCGCGCGTCGATGAAGTCCAGACGCAGTGGGTTGATCTCGTGCAGTGGCTTGAACTCGCTGTCCGGATCCCACCAGCGACTGGCCAGTGCCTCGAACTTGGCGATTTCCTGATGGTCGACATTGTGACGGTGCGGGTCGGTCTGCCCCTGGGTCATTGCGCCTCTCCCGGTTGGCTGGTGACGGCCTGGATGCCTGGCGGGCCGGGGCGTGAGTTGCCGGATCCCGGAGCGCCATGCAGAATGCGGTGCGCAGGCAGGCATCGTCTGCCATTGCGGGCCGCCTGCGTTGCGTGCCCGCATTCTACTCGTTATCGACCGGCTTTGGGGATGCCGGGTGGCGAATGAGGCTGCCCATCCCCATCCGGGCGCAACGATGTTATCGTTCGTGAACGAAGCGCGACGGGGTTACGCCCGTGCGCTTCCCGCGGCTCTTGCAGGACGCAGCGAGCTGCATGCCGCTCTGGCATAATCGCTATTGATATCCATGAGGAGGGACCCATGATCCGCAAGGCAGTTCTCCCCGTCGCCGGTCTCGGCACCCGTTGTCTCCCGGCCTCCAAGGCCATCCCCAAGGAAATGATCACCATCGTCGACAAGCCGGTGATCCAGTACGTCGTCGAGGAGGCGGTCAAGGCCGGCATCAAGGAGATCGTCCTGGTGACGCACTCCAGCAAGGGGGCGATCGAGAACCACTTCGACAAGCACTTCGAGCTGGAGTCGATGCTCGAGGCCAAGGGCAAGGACGAGCTCCTGGCCGAGGTGCGTGCCATCGTGCCGGACGACGTGAGCATCATCGCCGTTCGTCAGCCCGAGGCGCTGGGGCTGGGCCATGCCGTGCTGTGTGCCCGTCCGGTAATCGGCGACGAGCCGTTTGCGGTCCTGTTGCCCGACGTGCTGGTGGACGACGAGGGCATGGCGCGCAACGACCTGGCCGGCATGATCGACGCCTACGAGAGCAGCGGTGCCGCCCAGATCATGGTCGAGAACGTGCCCCGCGACATGACCCACAAGTACGGCATCGTGGCGCTCGATGGCGACGCCCCGGCCCCGGGCGCCAGCGGGCCGATCACCGGCATGGTGGAAAAGCCCAGTGTCGAGGAGGCGCCCTCCACGCTGGCGGTCATCGGCCGCTACCTGCTGCCCGGCGATATCTTTGCGCTGCTGGCCGAAACGCCGCCCGGCGCCGGCAACGAGATCCAGCTGACCGACGCCATCGACCGCCTGCGCGAGTCTCAGCCCGTGGCCGCCTACCGTATGCAGGGCGCCACCTACGACTGCGGACACCAGCTCGGGTATCTCGAGGCGACGCTGGTGTTCGCCAAGCGCCACCCCAAGTTCGGAGAGGGGTTCCGGGCGCTGCTCACGCGCTACGCCGGCGAGGAGTAAGCCATGCGAATCCTTCTGCACGGAAGCGAACTCGCCGCGGCCACCGCCGCCGCGGCACTCTCCTCGGTGGGTCATCAGGTCACCTGGTTGCCGCATCCGGATGCTCCCTGGCAGCAGCTGGCCGAAGCCGACTGGCTGGCCCGCGAGCCCCAGGTGGGCGAGCAGCTGGAGATCAGCCGCCGATCGGGAGCGCTGCGCGTGGTCGAGATGCTGCCGGCCGAGGAAGAGGTGGATATCGTCTGGCTGGCCCTGGCCCCGGATCAGCGCGAGGCGGCCGAACGCTTCGTCGATACCGTGGCCGGCCAGCAGCCTGCGCCGCTGGTGGTGATCAACAACTCCACCTTCCCGGTCGGCCAGACCGAGTCGCTCGAGGGGCTGTTGCGTCATGCCTCGCAGGTGGCGGTGGTGCTGCCCGACATGCTCGAGGAAGGGCGGGCCTGGCAGGTCTTCACGCGTCCCACGCGCTGGTTGCTCGGCTGTGAGGACGACTGGGCGGGCGACCAGGTCCGCGAGCTGCTGCGGGCCTTCAATCGCCGTGCCGAGGTGTTCCAGCGCATGCCGCGCCGCGCCGCCGAACTGACCAAGTTGGCGATCAACGGCATGCTGGCGACGCGCATCAGTTACATGAACGAGGTTGCCGGTCTGGCCGATTCGCTGGGCGTGGACGTGGAACATGTTCGTCAGGGCATGGGGGCGGACACGCGTATCGGCTACGAGTATCTTTATCCGGGCTGCGGCTTCGGCGGGCCCAACTTCTCGCGCGACCTGATGCGTCTGGCGGATGTCCAGCACGAGACGGGACGTGAATCCCAGCTGCTCGAGCAGGTGCTCGATATCAACGAGCACAAGAAGGAGACGCTGTTCCGCAAGCTGTGGACCCACTTTCACGGCCAGTTGCAGGGTCGCACCGTGGCGATCTGGGGGGCGGCGTTCAAGCCGGGCACCACCCGTATCGATCACGCACCGGTACTGACCCTGCTGCGGGCATTGTGGGCCCAGGGCGTGCACGTGCGTCTGCATGACCCGGCGGCTCTGCCGGCATTGCGTCAGGTGGTCGGCGATCATCCGCTGCTGACCCTGCTCGATCAGGACCCCTACGAGGCCTGTGAGGGCGCCGACGCGCTGATGCTGGTCACGGAGTGGAAGTGCTACTGGAATCCGGACTGGCGGCGGCTCGGCGAGACGCTATCGGCAAAGCTGGTGCTCGATGGGCGCAACATCTATGACCCGGTCTATGTGGCCGCACGCGGCCTCGTCTATCGGGGAATCGGCCGACGTGCCGATCCGTGAAGCGAGCCGGCCACCGAACGCCCCAACGAACAGCGCCCCGCATTGCGGGGCGCTGCTGGTTTCGGGGCCCGGCCGCGATGGCCGGGCGGGGCCGATGCGTCGTGATCAGCCGAAGTTCTGGGCGACGAAGTCCCAGTTGAGGATGTTCCACACGGCGTCGAGGTACTTCGGACGCGCGTTGCGGTAGTCGATGTAGTAGGCGTGCTCCCAGACATCGATGGTCAGCAGCGGCGTCTGGCCGTGGGCGATCGGGGTGTCGGCGTCGTCGGTGTTGACGATGTCGACACCGCCGTCGGCGGTCTTGATCAGCCAAGTCCAGCCGGAACCGAAGTTGCCGGCCGCCTTGGTGTTGAACGCTTCCTTGAACTTGTCGAAGGAGCCGAACTTGGCGTTGATGGCCTCGGCCAGGGCGCCGCTCGGCTCACCGCCGCCGTTTGGAGACAGGCAGTGCCAGTAGAAGGTGTGGTTCCACACCTGGGCCGCCTGGTTGAACAGACCGCCGGAGGCAGACTTGACGATCTCCTCGAGCGACTTGTTCTCGTCATCGGTGCCCTTGGTCATGTCGTTCAGCTTGGTGACATAGGCCTGATGGTGCTTGCCGTAGTGGTACTCGAGGGTTTCCGCGGAGATGTGCGGTTCCAGCGCGTTCTTCTCGTAAGGCAGAGCGGGAAGTTCGAATGCCATGGTCAACTCCTTTCTTGAATCACCGTGGAATACAGACCTTGATAAAAAACCTTACAATACCAAGCATCTGCGTTAAGTGTTGTCGCATCATATTAGCAGCCTGGGGTATGCTCGCCAATTCCGATGACGCCACTCGGGATTGACGGACACCGGCGCCGGCCATGGTGGCGCGCCCCCAACCGACGAGGAGACCGCATGGCGGATCATGATCAAGAACCCCGTCTGACCGCCCCCATCGTGCCGGGTCCGGAAGATGAGCTCAGCCCCCGTCATCGCGCCGCCGTCGGCCGCCGGGCCCGGACCTGGCCGTTGTGGCTGCTGTGCCTGCTGCTGCTGGTCGGGCTGGCGGCCCTGGCCGGCCGCTACTGGCTGGATCGTCAGGCCTGGCAGGCGAGTCAGCGTGAACTGGGCGGCCAGGTGTCCAATCTGCATGCGCGCCTCGACAGCCTCGATGACAGTCAGGGCGTGTCCACTGCCACCTTCGAGAAACGCATGGCATCGATCGACGACGGGCGCGCCAAGCTGCGTGACCGGCTGGATGAAATGACGTCGACCCTGAAGAGTCTAGATGAACGCACGCCGGACCGCGCTTCTCTGGACGCCGTGAACCGGCGTCTCGACGACGCCGACCAGCAGCGCGCGACGCTGGCCGATACCCTGAATGCCGTGCAGCGCTCGATGACCGCGCTGGAACAGCAGAGCGGCACCGCGCGCCAGGCCCTGGCCACACGGCTGTCCAGCCTGGAGACGGCACGCCAGACCGTGGCCGAGCGCCTGGACACCCTGAAGCGCTCCCAGGACAGCGCCGCGGGCCGGCTCGATACCCTGGCCGGGCGCCTGGATTCGCTGGCCCAGTCGGCACAGGCCCGGCAATCCCGGCTCGACAAGCTGGCCTCGCAGATGGATGACCTGCGTGCTTCCTTGACCGAGCTGCGCCAGAATCAGGTGGCCCTGAGTGCCTCGCTCGAGGCATTGCGTGGTGGTTGATGCGTCGTTCGTCCCGGGGCAGGATGACCGGTCGCCGGCAAGGGAGGCCTGATCTCATGCGCTATCCGCGACTGGCCCTGTACGGGGCGGCCGTGGCGCTCGTCTGGAGCACCTCGGTCCTGGCGCTGGATGCCCGGGTGACGGGCATCGACGGGGAGCCGGCCGACAACATTCGTCACTACCTGGCGTCCATGACCGCGGGCGACTACAGCCGGGATCGCCTGAGCCACGATATCAAGCAGCGTGCTGCCAAGGCGCTCAAGGCCTATGGCTACTATTCACCGTCCTTTCAGGTGATCCTGGAGGGCAAGCCCGACGTGGAACGCGCCCGCATCGAGGTTTCCCCCGGCAAGCCGGTGATCATCCAGCATCTCGAGGTGTCGATCACCGGCGACGCCCGCAACGACAAGGCCTTCACCCAGGCGCTCGAGGCGTTTCCGCTGCATGAAGGGGACCCGTTGCGCCATGCGCCCTACGAGGGACTGCGCAGCCGCCTGTCGACCCTGGCGCTGCAGCGGGGCTATTTCGATGCCACCTTCACCCGCCATCGCATCGAGGTGCGGCCCTGGCAGCACAGTGCTCGCATCTACCTGACCTTCGACAGCGGGTCCCGCTACCGTTTCGGCGACATCCGCTTCAGCGGCAGCCAGATCGGCCAGGAGCGGCTGATCAACCTGCTGCCCTTCGCCACCGGCGAGCCGTACCTGGCGGACAGCCTGGCCGAATACAACCAGCGCCTGGGGCAGACGGGGTGGTTTCGCAGCATCGGTGTGCGCCCGCAGATCGAGCGCGCCCAGCCCGTGGCGCTGGCCCATCGCGGCTGGTGGGAGGCCGTGGATCACCGGTCGGTTGATGGCGAGGCCGAGGCGTCCGGCAGCGAACCGCTGCTGTCGGCCGGTGCCATCGTCGCGGCGCGTGGCGTGGGCACCGAGGGACCGCCGCGGGTGCCGGTCGATGTCAACGTGATTCCGGCCGATCGCCATCAGTTCGAGATCGGGATCGGCTATGCGACCGATGTCGGGCCGCGCACACAGTTCTCCTGGAAGCAGCCGTGGATCAACGCGGACGGCGACAGTCTCGATCACGCGCTTTACCTGTCGGCTCCCGAGCAGACCTTCAGCGGCACCTACACCATGCCGCTGGAGGATCCGCGGCGTGACAGCTACGAGCTGCAGTACGGCCTGAAGAACATGGACAACCAGGACACCCGGAGCCTGGAGGCGTCCGTGGAGCTGGCGCGGCGCTGGACCTTCGACAACGACTGGACCCAGCGGGTCTTCGTGCACGCCACCTACGAGGACTTCCGCCAGGCCAACCAGAAGAATCAGGTGCTGCTCTACTATCCCGGGGTGAGCTGGAGTCGTACACGGACCCGCAACCCGCGTTTTCCCACCTGGGGCGATCGGCAACGGTTGTCGCTGGCGGCATCCAACACCGCCTGGGGGTCGGATGCCAGCTTCCTGCGTGCGACCCTCGACTCCCAGTGGATCCGCTCGCTGGGCAGTGACTATCGCTTCATCGGACGCACCAGCCTGGGTGCCATGAGCACCCCGGACTTCGACAAGATTCCGCCGTCGCTGCGCTTCTTCACCGGCGGTGATCGCAGCGTGCGGGGCTATGCCTACGAGAGCCTGGCGCCGACCAACGCCGACGGCGACCTGGTGGGGGGGCAGCAGCTGTTCGTGGCCAGCGTCGAGGCGCAGCGCCGCCTGACCGGCAACTGGTGGGGCGCCGCCTTCGTCGATACCGGCAATGCCTTCGACACCTGGTGGCCGCAGGATCTCGCCACCGGGGCGGGGCTGGGAATCCGCTGGGTGTCCCCGGTCGGGCCGATCCGCCTGGATATCGCTCACCCCTTCGATGACAAGGAGTCTTCGTGGCGTCTGCACTTCGCCATCGGGCCCGAGTTCTGACGGGCCTGCTGCGCCTGCTGGTCTGGTTGCCGCTGTGGTTGCTGGGACTGCTGTTGCTGCTGCTGGGTCTGGCGCTGTCGCCCTGGGGCACGGCATGGCTGCTCGATCAGGGCCAGCAGCGTGACTGGCTGAGCTACGACTCCGTCACCGGTGCGCCGCTGGACGATTTCACCCTGCGCGGCCTGCACCTGACGGCCGGTCCGGCGAATGTCGCCATCCAGCGCCTGCATCTGGCCTGGGCCGATGACTGCCTGCTGAAGGGCCAGCTGTGCCTCGACACCCTGCAGATCGAGGGGGCCGACATCCGGCTGCAGCCCGGCGAGGCGGCGCCACCGCCGGCGGCCTCCGGCTCCGGTGGCCTGCCGCCGATCGTGGTGCCGTTTCCCGTCGAGGTGCGCGAGCTGGCCCTGGATGACGTCGCCCTGCAGCTGGCGGATGGAACCCATCTGAGCTGGCAGCAGCTTCATACCGGAGCGCGGCTCGACCGGCAGGCCCTGACACTGAAGCCCACCGAGCTGGCCGGGGCGCGCCTGCGCCTGCCCAGCGCGGGCAAGGCCAGCGTGCCGCCGGCCGGCACCCGGAGCGGTGGCGCCCTGTCCCCGGCGGCCGTCGAGGCGAGCCGGGCACTGTCCATCTCCCGGGCCGAGGTGGCGTCGTCCACGCCGGACGCATCCACGCCGGACGCAAGGGCGCCCGAGACTCGGGAGGCGGGGGGAAGCGACGTTGCCAGCGGCACGTCCGTCGCGGTTTCCGGCAACGGGCCCGCCAGTGCCGATAAGCCACAGTCGCGCAAGCTGCCGGACATCCAGCTGCCACTGCCGATCCGCATCCCCGAACTGGTCGTGCGCGACTTCCGGCTCGAGGGCGCCGAACCGCGGCGTATCGATCGCCTGTCACTCAGCCTGGAAGGCCAGGAGCATCGAGTGACTCTCGAGCATCTGACGCTGAAGGCTCCGCAGGCCGATGCCGAGTTGACGGCGCAGGTCCGGCTGCAGGGCGACTATCCGCTGAATGCGCACCTGACAGGCACGCTGCATCAGGCGCCGCTGACCGGGCAGCATGTCGAGCTCCAGGCACGGGGGTCGCTGAGTGCCCTGAAGGCGACACTCGCCGCCGACGGCCCGGTCTCGGCCCGGCTCGAGGCCGCCGCCAATGTGCTGGCGCCCGAGCTGCCCTTCGATGCCACCCTGACGGCGTCTTCGCTGGCCTGGCCCCTGCCGGATGCCGCCGCGGACAAGAGCCCGGCGCCGCAGTATCGGGTGCGTGATCTGACCCTCAAGGCCGCGGGGCAGCTCAGTGACTACCGGGTGGCACTCCAGGGCCAGGTGTCCGGCCGCGACCTGCCGGACACCGTCCAGGTCGGCTTGACCGGCCATGGCGACAGCGAGCGGTTCAACTGGCTGCCGCTGTCGCTGGCCGCCAACGGCGGCTCGCTGGTCAGTCGGGGCGAGGTGCGCTGGTCGCCGGCGCTGGACGTGACGGCCCGGCTCGATCTGAGTCGCTTCAACCCGGGGCTGCTGACTCCGGCGGTCGAGGGCTCCCTGAACGGCCAGGCGCAGGCACACTTCGCCATGGCGGACGGGGGGTGGTCCCTGACGGTGCCGAAGCTGGCCGTGGACGGCAGCCTGCAGCAGCGTCCCTTGTCGCTCCAGGCCGTACTGCAGGGCGACAGCGGGATGCACTGGCGCATCGACACCCTGGATCTGCGCCAGGGCCGGAATCGCCTGACTGCCGAGGGGACCATCGCCGATACCCTGGATCTGCAGGGCCGGCTGGACGCACCGGCGCTGGAGTCCCTGCTGCCGAGTCTGGGGGGGCAGGCCAGCGGCCAGCTGTCCCTGGGGGGCACGATGAAGAAGCCCCAAGTCGATGCAACGCTGACCGGCAACGGCCTGCGCTTCGCCGACAATCGAATCGCCGAGCTGTCGCTGGACGCCCGGGTCAGCGGCGTCGAGGACCCCGACATGGATGTGGCCCTTCGGGTATCCGATGTGCGTGCGGCGGGGCAGCAATTGACCCAAGCCGAGGCCAGCCTGAAGGGACGGCTTTCCGATCATCGCCTGGCAGTGACCGTGAACGCCGCCCCGGGCATGCCGATGTCCCGGGCGCAGCTGGCGCTCACCGGCGGGCTCAACGCCGCCCGCGATGCCTATCGCGGTCGGCTCGAGGCCCTGAGTCTCGAAACCGACCAGGCCAATCTGCAGCTGGCGCAAGCCACGGCGCTGAGCGTCGATCTCAACGCGCAAAAGGTGCAGCTGCAGCCCTTCTGCCTCTCGCGCCGGGAGGGCGGACGGCTGTGTGCCACGCGTCCCGTGGAGGCCGGCGCCAGCGACGGGCGGGTGGCACTCTCCCTGCAGGCCCTGCCGCTGGATATGGCCAATGCGGCGCTGCCCGATGGCTGGGCGACCGGCGGTCAGCTGGATGGCACGCTGGGGCTCGCCTGGTCTCGGGGCGGTCAGCAATGGAATGCCGACGCGGACCTGGACGGCCGGGTGAGCCTGGACGGCCAGAATGCCTACGGCCAGCCCTGGTCCCTGCCGTCCACGGAACTGGCCCTGTCGCTATCGGCATCGCCAGCGACTGCGGATGTGACTCTGAAAGGTAATGTCGGCGAGGCAGGACGGCTCGACCTGCAGGCTCGCATCACCGACCCGGCCGGCGAGGCCGCGCTTTCCGGGAAGCTGGCGCTGGATGGCTGGCGGCTGGCACCTTACCAGCCGCTGGTCACCAGCCTCCAGGCACTCGAGGGGCGCCTCGATGGGCAGCTGGCGTTGTCGGGGGCGCTGGCCAACCCATCACTGGACGGCCAGTTGACGCTCGCCGATCTCCGGGCCAGCGGGCGCAATCTGCCGCTGAGCGTGACGGACGGCCGAGTCGGAGTGCGCGTTTCCGGGCACACGGCCGATCTGGACGGCTTCGTGGCGGGGGACAAGGGGCGGCTGACGCTGTCCGGCCAGGTGGGCTGGCCGAGTCTGGATCAATGGCGTGCCGATGTCTCGCTGAGTGCCGTGAAGGCGCCGCTGCGGCTGGCGATGCCGGAGTTCGGGCGGCTGGATGTCGCGCCGGACCTGCGAATCCAGGCGACCCCGCAACGTCTGCAGGTGCGGGGCGATGTCACCATCCCTTGGGCACGCCTGGAGGTCGGCAAGATTCCGCCCTCGGCCGTCTCGCCGAGCAGCGACGAGGTGGTCATCACCCGCGAGGACGATGCCCGGGCTCGGGAGCAGGCACGCCGGGCCGCACGAAAGGGAGCCGATGCCGCCAGCGAGGCGACCGCCCAGGCCCTTTCCCGGGTCGGCATGCAGCTGGACGTTCGGGTGGACCTGCATATCGGCCCGGATGTGAAGCTCGAAGCCTATGGGCTCACGGCCTCGCTGCGTGGTGATTTACAGGTTCGCCAGGGTAATGGGCCGGTACAGTTGTTCGGAGACGTCAATCTGCTGGACGGGCGCTACAGCGCCTTCGGCCAGGATCTGGTGATTCGTCAGGGGAAGGTGCTGTTCAGCGGCCCGGCCTCGGAGCCCCGGCTGCAGTTCGAGGCGATCCGCAACCCCGACACCACCCAGGATGGCGTGATCGCCGGGCTGCGGGTCACCGGCCCGGCCGCGCAACCGGACCTGAGTGTGTTCTCGGAGCCGGCGATGGCGGAGAGCCGGGCGCTTTCCTACCTGCTGCGCGGGCGTGCCCCCGACGACACGGGAGGCGGGGACGGTGCCCTGACCTCGGCGCTGATCGGTCTGTCGCTGTCGCGTACCGGTGGGGCCATCGGGCAGCTGGGCCAGGCCTTCGGCGTGCAGGACCTGAGCGTGGACACGGCCGGAAGTGGCGAGGACAGCCAGGTTGTGGTCAGCGGCTATCTGTTCGATAACCTGGAGGTCAGTTATGGTGTGGGCATCTTTTCGCCGATCGCCGAACTGACACTGCGTTACCAGTTGTGGCAGAACCTGTATGTGGAGGCGGTTTCCGGGGCGGCCCAGGCGGTGGACCTGATCTACTCCTTCAGTCTCGGGCGCAGCAACGCTTCGCCTTGAGGCCGCTGCCGCAGGGGCAGGGGGCGTTGCGGCCTGTGTCGAGCCGCTGCCAGGTCGCGTCGCCGTCCACGTAGAGCCAGTGCGCGCAGGCGGCGTCGAAGCGGAAGCGGCTGGCCTCGCTCAGGGTGAAGAAGTGGCCCGACTCCCGACCGAGTGCGGTGAAACGCACTTCACCCTGGCCGCCCTCGGCATGGCTGTGCGCCACGTCGAGGCGGCACCAGCGGGGGCCGGGTTCGCCCAGCGTGGCTCGTGCCGGCCGCTGTGCGGGGTCCCAGGTCGCATGCAGGAAATCGGCGTCGCCCGTGACGAAGCCGCAGAAGCGGGCACGCATCAGGGCTTCCGGATGATCGGCGCGGCGCGGGTCATCCAGTATCGGGGCGCAGCAGTCGCCGAACGAGCGCCGGCTTCCGCAGGGGCAGGCCGAAGAACGAGCAACATTCGATAGCAAGAGAGACAGACTCCATGTGGATGAGTGACAAACAGCGCATGCCGACGCCCGACGAGGCGCTGCCCGGACGCGACGAGCCGCTCTCGATCAGCGGCGTGCATTATGTCAACGGCCGCTCGATGCTACCGCCTTTTCCGGAAGGGCTCGAGGAGATCGTGCTGGGCCTGGGGTGTTTCTGGGGAGCGGAGCGCCTGTTCTGGGAATTGCCCGGTGTGTATGTCACGGCGGCGGGTTACGCCGGTGGCTATACGCCCAACCCGACCTACGAGGAAACCTGTACGGGCCGGACCGGGCATGCGGAAGTCGTGCGCGTGGTCTTCGACCCTACCGAAATCGGCCTGCCCGAGCTGCTACAGGTCTTCTGGGAAGCCCACGACCCGACTCAGGGGATGCGTCAGGGCAATGACGTGGGTAGCCAGTATCGCTCTGCGATTTATACCGTTACCTCTCTTCAAAAAAATATCGTGAGAGATAGTTGCAACCGATACCAGGCAGCATTGGAAGGAGCTCGAATGGCGCCAATTACTACTGAAGTTGCACCGTTGGAGCACTTTTATTACGCCGAGGAATACCACCAACAATATCTGGCCAAGAATCCGGGCGGCTATTGCGGCCTCAAGGGAACAGGGGTCAGCTGCCCGATCGGCTGATGCTTTCCGCGTCAGCCGTCGATTGCGGCACGCCGGCCCAGACGCTCAGCTGGCGCGCCACCCGGCGCGTCAGCCAGGTACCCATACGCCACCGGTGCGTCTCGACGAAACCCACATGCCCGCCATGACGGGCAATCTCGACACGCACGGCGTCACTGGGTGACGGCAGGCGTTCGAACAGGTCCGGCGGCATGAAGGGGTCGTCGGCCGCGTGCAGCACCAGCAACGGCAGTTCGACGTCGCCCAGCAATCTGCCGGCCGAAGCACGGCGATAATAATCGCTGGCCGAGCTGAAACCGTGCAGCGGGGCGGTAACCTCGTTGTCGTAGGCCCAGAACGTATCCAGCTGGCGAAGCTGAGCTGCCGTCATGCTCGGTAACAGACCGGTAGCCATCTTGAGCGTGACCTTGCGTTTCAAGGCATCCAGCAGGTGACGCTGGTAGATACGTGAGAAGCCGCGATTGAGCGCATCGGCACTGGCCGCCAGGTCGAGCGGGGCGCTGATGGCGATGGCACCGGCGAGGTCGAGGCCGTCACCGCCTTGCTCGGCCACCAGTTTGACCAGCATATTGCCACCCAACGAGACACCGGCCGCGATCTTGACGGCCTGCGGGTAGCGCTTTGCCAGCTGGCCGATCACCCAGTAGGCATCCGCCGTGTCGCCACTGTGATAGGCCCGTGCCAGCCGATTGGGCGCCTGGCCGCAGCCGCGGAAGTGCATCATCACTGCGCGGTGTCCCAGCCGGCTGGCGGTGGCGAGCAGGTCGCGGGCATAGGGCGAATCGAAGGAACCTTCAAGGCCATGGAACAGCAGAAAGATCGGCGCATCCGGCCGGGCCGGCGCCGGTTGCACCCAGGCCAGCTCGACGAAGTCGCCGTCGGGCAGATCGACGATTTCGGTGTCCCGTTCGAGGCGCATCAGGGGCCGGCAGCGTGGCAGCAGGGTCTGCACGTGCCGGTTGCGCAGCCCAGGGGCGGCCACGAAGTCGGCCGGTACGATGTTGCGTGGCATGACTGTCTCGGCAGGCGGTTTTCTTTTTACCAGCATATTCTGCCGCGGGAGGCTGACAAGTGCATGGCGGTCATGTTTCCCGCGTGAGGTTGTCGGTACCGGTCGCGGTCACGACCACGTTGTCCTCGATGCGGATACCGCCATGCGCACAGAGACTGGCGACGGCATCCCAGTCGATATCGCGCCCGGCGGTCGTTTCCCGCAAGGGTTCCAGCAGCATGGGAATGCCGTAGAGGCCGGGTTCCACGGTCACGACCATGCCGGCTTCCAGGGGGCGGGTCAGTCGCAGAGCCGGGTCCTGGTCGGGCGGCGGAAGGTAACGTCCGTTCGCATCGCGGCGCCCGCCCACGTCATGCACCTGCAGGCCGAGAGAGTGCCCCAGTCCGTGCGGGCAGAAGGCGCGGGTGATGCCGCGCTCGACGGCGGAGGCGGCACTGCAGTGCACCAGCCCTTGATCGGCGAGCAATTCACCCAGAAGCTCATGCATGCGCTGATGCAGGTCGGGAAAGGCGATACCGGGGGCGATCGCACCCATCAGGGACTGCTGCAGGTGCGTGACGCCCTCGATCAGCGCCGCGAAGCGCGAGTCGGCATCACGGCCGGCCCAGGTGCGGGTGATGTCGGCGCAGTAGCCGGCGTCGCGGCGCCCGGCATCCACCAGCAGGCTGAGCTGTCGCGTCGGCGGCTCGAGATCGTAATGCTGGTAGTGGAGGACGCCGGCATGCGCGTTGATGCCGACGATGTTCTGGTAGGGCACGTCGGACTCCCGCTGGCGGCTGGCCGCGAGATAGGCGAGCTGGATATCCAGTTCGGCGCCGCCGGCCTCGAAGGCGTCCCGCGCCGCCCGGTGACCGGCCAGCGCCAGCCGGTTGGCATCGCGCAAGCGATCGATCTCGTAGGGGCTCTTGCGCAGACGTAGCTCGTCGAGGGCGGCGAGCAGGGCGGGCGGGTTGAGCTCGGCGCCGAGTTCGCGGGCCAGCGAGGGCTCCACCTCGCCGAGCAGGGCGATCCGCCCGCCACCGGTAGCCGGCGGCGCCGTCTCGGCCGTCGGCTCGATGGCAAAGTGCTGCGTCCAGGCCGCTGTGGGCGGCTCGGGGGCGAGATGCCAGAAGTCCTTCGGTGCGTGAAAGCGCAGGAGCGGTGTATCGCCGGGGCGTATCCGCAGCCAGCTGTGCTGGATGCCGGGCAGTGGCACCCAGTGCAGGAAGTGGCCGAAGGTGGCGAAACTGGCCTGTTGGTCGTCGGCGAAGAAAGTGTGCGGATGGCCGCTGTAGAGCAGTACAGCGTCATAGCCGTGGCCGGCCAGAATATCGGCATAGGCGCGCTCGAGGGCATCGAGATGGGCCGCGTGGCGGTCGTTACGCACTGGGGTTCGGGTCATGGCGGGTCTCCTGTAACTGGTGCCAGAGGGCGTCGAGGCCGGGATGCGTGTTATGGCGATTGCGAAAGAGGCGAATCGTCAGCGGTACGTCCCAGCGCTCGTCGCCGGCGCGCACCAGCTCGCCGCTTTCCAGCGAGCGTCGGGCGGCGCGCCAGGGAAGCCAGCCGAGGCCATAGCCGAGGGCGACCAGTTCCTTGATGTTGGCGGTTTGCACGTTTTCGTTGAGCGTGACCAGGTGAGCGGCCTGGGAAAGCCGCGTCAGATGGGCCTCGATCACGCGATGAATCAGCCCCCGGGGGTGATAGGCGATGCACGGCAGCGGGTGGCGACGCTGCCCCGGCAGCGCAAAGCGCGGAAAACCGGTGTCGTCGGGCGCGCAGACGGGCACCAGGGTTTCCGTGCCGATTTCCAGGTGCTCGTGGCCATTGAGGTCGATGTCCAGCGCCACCCGATCCCGGGGCCAGTAGCAGAGCGCCAGATCACACTCATCGCGTTCCAGTGCCTGGAAGTAATCCACCAGCAGCCAGCTGGTGGCACGCAGGTAAGGCTCCACGCGCCGGGTCAGGTCGTGGTGCGCCAGCCACTCGGGCAGCACGTAGGACAGCAGGCTCTGGGGTGCGGCCACGACGATACGGCGTGCCTGGTCGTCGGCGATCTGCTGGATGCGCTCGCGCGATAGACGCACCCGCTCGGTGATCTGTTCGCAAAGGCGCAGGAACTCCTCGCCGGCGGGAGTCAGTGACAGGGGCAGTGTCTGGCGGTTGACCAGGGTGGTGCCCATCTCTTCCTCGAGCAGCTTGATCCGGCGCGAGAAGGTCGGCTGAGTGACGTTCTGCGCTTCGGCGGCCCGCGAAAAGTGCCGGGTATGCGCCAGCGCGATGAAGTCCTCCAACCAGCGAATCTCCATCCAGTACCTCGTCTACCGGTGATCCTCGGGCGTCGACGACGGCGTATCCGGCCATGCCGACGCCACCCCGGAAGCTCGGGGTGGCGTCGGCATTGTGGCATGCACCGGGAACCGTGCCATCAACGCGTCGTCAGAGCCGTCCCTCCTCGACGGCATGACAGGCGACCTGGGTGCTTTCGGCCGCGATGAGCTGGGGCACCTCGCGGCGGCAGCGCTCGTTGGCATGCGGACAGCGGCCGTGGAAGACGCAGCCGGAAGGGAGGTTGACCGGTGTGGGCACTTCACCCTCGAGGCGGATGTAGTCCGGACGGTCGTCCTCCAGGCGGGGAATGGCCGACAGCAGGGCCTGGGTGTAGGGATGGCGGGGCGTCGAGAACAGCGTGCGGGTTTCGGCGACCTCGCAGACCCGGCCCAGGTACATCACCACCACCCGCGTGCCGAAGTGCTCGACCACCGCCAGGTCGTGGGTGATGAACAGGTAGGTGAGGTGATGGGTCTCCTGGGCGTCCATCAGCAGGTTGAGGACCTGTGCCTGGATCGACACGTCGAGCGCCGAGATGGGTTCGTCGGCGACGATGAACTCGGGATCGACGGCCAGGGCACGAGCGATGGCGATGCGTTGACGCTGGCCGCCGGAGAACTCGTGGCCGAAGCGTTTGCCCCATTCGGGGTCGATGCCCACCGAATCCATGACCTCGGCGACCTTGTCGCGAATCTGCGGTGTCTTCCAGTCCGGGTGATGAAAGCGCAGCGGCTCCTCCAGCGTCTGCTGGATGGTCATGCGCGGGTTCAGCGATGCGTACGGATTCTGGAAGATCATCTGCATACGCCGCCGATAGGGCAGCAACTGGCGCGGCGAGAGGTTGTCGATGCGTTGACCGTCATAGCGGATCTCGCCGCCGGTGGGGTGCAAAAGCCCCATCACCATGCGTGCTACCGTCGACTTGCCGCAGCCGGATTCACCCACCACGCACAGCGACTCGCCGCGCCGGACGTCGATGTCGACGCCGTTGATGGCGTGGACGAATTCCTGGCGGCGCACCAGCTTGCCGCCCTTGAAGCGCAGTTGTTCGAGGAAGTCGCCGGACAGCGGAAAGTGCTTCTCGAGGTCGCGGATCTCGACGAGCGTGTCGCCCGCCTGCGCCGAGGTGGCCTGCGGCGCGGTCTTGGCCATCACCTGAGTCATGGGGCCTCCTGGAATTCGACGGGGTCTCGGGCGTCCGAATTGTTCTCGACCAGATCGCGGACCATGTGGCAAGCCACGTCGCAGTTGCCCGAGCGAACGAAGCCCGGGATCACTTCCCGGCAGTCCCGGCGCGGCGAACCGTCATCGTTGAACGCGAAGCTGCAGCGTGGATGGAAGGCGCAGCCGGAAGGAATCCGCGACAGTGTCGGCATTGCGCCGGGAATCTGATTGAGCCGGCTGCCCGGTGTGGCCATCTGGGGCAGAGCGTTGATCAACCCCTGGGTATAGGGATGCTGGGCATCGTTGATGATCTCGCGGGTCGGGCCCTGCTCGATCACTCGGCCGGCGTACATCACCAGGGTGCGCTGGGTCACCTGGCTGACCACCCCCAGGTCGTGGGTGATCAGCACTAGCGCCACGTTGTGCTTCTCGCACAGTTCCAGCAGCAGCGACATGATCTCCGCCTGGATGGTCACGTCCAGCGCCGTGGTCGGCTCGTCGGCGACGATGATGTCCGGGTCGAGCAACAGCGCGATGGCAATGATGATGCGCTGACGCATGCCGCCGGAGAGTTCGTGCGGGTACTGATCGAGGCGCTTTTCCGGCGAGGGGATGGGCACCTGGCGCAGCTTGTTGAGCGCGATCTCGCGAGCGGCCCGGGTGCGGATGCGCCGGTGTGCCTTGAGGCACTCGACCATCTGCTCGCCGATAGTCAGCACCGGGTTGAGCGTCATCATCGGGTCCTGGAAGATCATCGAGATCTTGTTGCCGCGAATCTGCTGAAGCTGGCGGGGCTTCATGGTGGTCAGCTCCTGGCCGTCGAAACGGATGCTGCCACCGGCGATGTAGCCCGGCTTGGCGATCAGGTTGAGCAGGGTGAAGGCGGCCACCGACTTGCCGGCGCCGGATTCGCCCACGATGCCCAGGCGCTCGCCGCGGTCCAGGGTGAAGCTGACGTCGCGTAGCGCCTTGACCTCGCCCTGACGCAGGGCGAAGCGCACGTCGAGATTGGAAACATCGAGTAAAGCCATGCGGTTCAGCCCTTGTAGAGTCTCGGGTTCATGACGTCACGCAGCCAGTCACCCAGCAGGTTGATGACCAGCACCAGCACCACCAGCACCGCGCCGGGAATCAGGGTGATCCACCAGGAGCCGGATTGCAGGTAGTCGAAGCCCGACTTGATCAGCGAGCCCAGCGAGGGCTGGGTCTCCGGCATGCCCAGGCCGAGGAATGACAGCGCGGCCTCGGAGATGATGGCGTTGGCGATCTGCACGGTGGAGATGACGAAGATCGGCGACAGGGTGTTGGGCAGGATGTGTCGGAACATGATCCGTTTGGCGCGAAAGCCCATCACCCGCGCGGCATCGACGTATTCCTTGCTGCGCTCGGCGAGCACCGAGGCGCGCACGGTACGCGCGTACTGCGGCCATTCGGCCAGGCCGATGATCAACACCAGGATGATTACTGCATACTCGCTGTAGATGGCCCCGCCGAAGGTGGCCTTGATCACCGCGCCGACGATGATCGCCACCATCAGGGTGGAGAACGACAGCTGGATGTCCGCCAGGCGCATCAGGAAAGCATCCACGCGGCCGCCGAGGTAGCCGGCGAGCAACCCGAAGGTGACGCCCAGCATTGCCTGGAGGATGACCGCGCCGAAGCCGATGACCAGCGACACGCGGGCGCCGTAGAGGATCGTCGATAGCAGGTCACGGCCCTGGGCGTCGGTACCCAGCACGTAGGTGGGGTCGCTGCCGTCGATCCAGAACGGCGGCAGTTCGGAGGCGAGGATGTCGATCTGGGCCAGGTCGTAGGGATTCATCGGCGCCAGCCAGGGCGCCAGCACGGCGGCCAGCACCATGCCCAGGAAGGTCACCAGGCAGACTTGGGCGATCAGGTCACGCTTGAAGCTGTAGACCAGATAGGAGTCACGGAAGCGCGCCCAGCGCGAGGGCGCCGCGGAAGCAGAAGTCGTCATGCGGGCTTACCTGTGAGTTTCACGGTGGGGTTGACGAGACCGTAGATCAGGTCGACGACCGTGTTGGTGATGACGAAGATCAGGCCGACCACCATCAGATAGGTGACGATCAGTGGAATGTCGGAGCGCTGGATGGCGTCGAGGAACATCAGTCCCACGCCCGGCCACTGGAAGACCGTTTCGGTGAGAATGGTGTAGGCGACCAGCGTGCCGATCTGCACGCCGCCGACGGTGATCACCGGTAGCATGGTGTTCTTCAGGGCGTGCAGGAAGTAGATGCGCCGCATGCTGATGCCCTTGGCCTTGGCGAACTTGATGTATTCGGACTGCAGGACCTCCATCATCTCGGCGCGGATCAGCCGGATGAACAGCGGCAGCATGATCGAGGCCAGCGAGATCGCCGGCAGCACCAGGTAGGTGAGCCCGTTAAGCGAGGCGAAGTTGGTATCCCAGGTGCCGAAGACATGGGTCACGTCGCCCCGGCCGTAGGCGGGCATGCCCCCGCTGGTGGACAGCAGGCCGTTGAGCCAGGCGCCCCAGGCGGTGTCGGCCGGAAACAGCGAAACGTGAATGCCGATGGCGAATATCTGGATCAGCACGATGGCGGTGAGGAACACCGGTATGGAAATGCCGACGATCGACACCCCCATGAACAGTCGCGACAGCCAGGACCGTGGTCGGATGGCGCTGTAGACCCCGATCGGCACCGACAGCAGGATGATCAGCAGGGTGGTCGCGAAGACCAGCTCCAGCGTGGCGGGCAGGTGACGCATGATCACGTCGGTGGTCGGCTCGTTGTAGAAGTACGAATAGCCGAAGTCGAAGTGCAGGGCGTTCTCGGCGAAGCGCAGGTACTGCACCAGGAAGGGGTCGTTGAGACCCAGTTCCTCGCGCAGTTCAGCGCGCTCGCTCTCGGGCACCGACTGCCCGACCATCTGCTGGATGGGATCGCCCAGGTTGTCCTGAATGGCAAAGCTGACCACGCTGATGACGAACATCACCAGCAGGGCGTGAAAGAGTCGCTTGATCAGAAAGGCAATCATGGATTGCGGCCCTGTTGGATACGAAAGCCGCCATCGACACCCCCGAAGGGGTGTCGAGACGCTTTCCGTGGCTTTGGAAACGGGTGGCCGGCGACGGCGGGCTCAAGCCACACCGTCGCCGCGGTCGCGCGTCAGTTCTGCTCGACGACCACATCACCCAGGTAGGGGAAGTTCATGACATTGAGCACCGGCTCGATCTGCACCTTGTTCTTGGCGGCCCAGGCCAGATCCTGCCAGTGCAGCGGAATGAAGGCGGCATCATCGTAGAGCCCCTTTTCCACGGCCTGCAGCATCTTGGCGCGCTTGTCGCGATCGGTCTCGAGGTTGGCCTTCTCGACCAGCTTGTCGAGTTCCGGGTTGCAGTAGTTGCCGCTGTTGTACTGGCCGGCCCCGGTATCGGGGTTCGGGCACTCGGTCAGGTACTGGTAGAAGTTGGCCGAGTCCTCGGTGTCGGCGTGCCAGCCAATCATCATGATGTCCGCGGCACGATCGTCGAACTCGCCCCAGTACTGGGCCTTGGGCAGGGTCTTGAGATCGACCTTGATGTTGATGCGCGCCAGCATGGCCGCCACCGCCTGGGCGATCTGGGCGTCGTTCACGTAGCGGTTGTTGGGCGCCATCATGGTGATGCTGAAGCCGTCTTCGTAGCCGGCTTCCTTCATCAGCTGCTTGGCCTTTTCCAGGTCATAGCGCGGCTTGAGGTCCGGGTTGTGGCCCGAGTAGCCCTTGGGCGAGAGCTGGGCGGCCGGAGTGGCAAAGCCCTTCATCAGGCGGTCGGCGATCGCCTCCTGGTTGACGGCGTAGGCGATGGCCTTCCTGACTCGGGCATCCTTGAAGGCGTCGACGCGCTTCTGGTTCATCTGCAGGGTGATGATCCGCGTGCCGGACATGGTGACCAGCTTGACGTTCTTGTCGGCGCGCACCCGCTCCAGATCGTTGGGCGGCACCGGGGCGATGAAGTCGACATCGCCGGAGAGCAGCGCGGCCACACGGGTAGCGTTCTCGCTGATCGGTGTCATGACGATGTGATCGACGTTGCCCGGGGAATCCTTGTCCCAGTAGTCGTCGAAGCGCTCGAACTCGACCTTCACGCCCTGCTGCCGGGCGGTGACCCGATACGGCCCGGTGCCGGACTCGTGCCGCGAGGCGAAGGAGTTGCCGTTCTTGACGATCTCGCCCTTGTCCTTGCCGTTTTCCGTGGTGCCGGAGTAGAACTCGCTGTCCATCGGGAAAATGTAGGTGGAAAGGTTGAGCAGCAGCGGGTAGGGGCGCTTGGTGTGAATGTCGACGGTGTAGTCGTCGACGGCGTCGACGCTTTCGATGGGCTCGAAGATCGCCTTGAAGTCCGGGCTGCGCTTGAGGCGATTCACCGTCCAGACGACATCCTTGGCGGTGAAGGGGTTGCCGCTGTGGAACGTGACGCCCTGTCGCAGATGCAGGCGCATGGTGGTGTCGTCGATCTGTTTCCAGTCAGTGGCCAGGCGCGGTTCGAAGGTAAAGTCCTGGGTCCAGCGGACCAGCGGGTCGAAGACCAGGTGTGACAGTTGCAGGATGCCGCCGGACAACTGCTCGTGGATGTCCAGCGATACCGGGTCGGCATCGTAGGCGACGCGCAGGTTGACGTCTTTGCCGTCGCCAGTGACGTCCTGGGCGAGGGCGGCCATCGGCAGCGTCAGCGAGGCGCCGATCAGGGTGGCAAGCAGCGTTTTCTTGAATGTCATGTAGTAACCCATGAATGGCTGATTGTTTGTTGTTTGACCCTTGGGTCCATCATCCAACATAGGGAGGCCGGGCGTCGGGCACAATCGAAAAACTGACAGGTCTCATGCGCGGGGCGTATATGCGCCGTCCCGGCCGGAGAAATTCAGGGGAGAATCGGGAAGGGGGGATACGCAAACGGGCCATCGCGATTGCCGCGACGCCCCGTTTGTCTTGCCGTTGTTCGGGATGAGACTCAGTCGTCGCTGGGCAGCGGCTCGACCCGGTCGACGCGGTACAGCTGCTCGACCTGGTCGAGCCCCTCGATGGTGCAGTCGAGATCGGTGACGCGGCCGTCGCTCAGGCCGTAGACCCAGCCGTGGACGGCCAGCCGCTGGCCGCGCAGCCAGGCACGCTGGATGATCTTGGTCTGGCAGAGGTTGGCAACCTGCGCCTGGACGTTGAGTTCACACATGCGGTCGACCTGTTCCTCGAGCGGCAGGTCCTGCAGGGCCTCGCGATGCTGGCTGTAGAGGGCGCGGATCGGGTGCAGCCAGTAGTCGACAATGCCGAACTCGCCGCCGGTGATCGAGGCCTTGACGCCGCCGCAGCCGTAGTGGCCGACGACCATGATGTGCTTGACTTCGAGCACGTCGACGGCGAACTGCACCACCGACAGCGCGTTCATGTCGCTGTGATTGAGGACGTTGCCGACGTTGCGGTGGACGAAGACCTCACCCGGGGGAAGGTCGATAATCTGGTTGGCAGGCACACGGCTATCGGAGCAGCCGATCCACAGATAGTCCGGGTTCTGCTGCTGTGACAGGCGGGCAAAGAAATCCGGATCCTGCTGACGGACATTCTCGGCCCACTCACGGTTGCGCTCCAGCAGGCGTTTCATTTCGTTCTTCATATAGGGAACTCCTTATGGTCAGGCCGCACGACAGATAGCATTTTTTATCAACGGCATAGAAGGGGTCAATGGAGCAGGCCTCCCGAGTGGTCGGCACGGCTGTTATCATCGCCTGCATTGCAGACAGGAGAGAGACATCAACGTGGCTGAATTCGATTACGATCTGTTCGTCATCGGTGCCGGGTCAGGCGGTGTGCGTGCAGCGCGCACGGCCGCGGCTACCGGCGCTCGTGTTGCCATCGCCGAGGATCGCTACCTCGGCGGGACCTGCGTCAACGTCGGGTGCGTCCCCAAGAAACTCTATTCCTACGCGGCACACTTTCATGATGCCTTCGAGGAGAGTGCCGGTTTCGGCTGGCAGCTGCCGGAAGCCCCGCGTTTCGAATGGGCGACCCTGCGTGACAACAAGATCGAGGAGATCAAGCGCCTCAACGGCATTTACGGGCGTCTGCTCGACAACGCCGGGGTGCGCCTGATCAATGGTCGCGCCCGAGTGGTCGGCGAGCACGCCGTCGAGATCAACGGCGAGACCCTCACTGCCGAGAAGATCCTGGTGGCCGTGGGCGGCTGGCCGTGGATCCCCGATTTCCCCGGCAACGAGCATGTGCTCGACTCCAACCGCGTCTTCGATCTCGAGGAATTCCCCAGGCGTTTTCTGGTGCTGGGCGGGGGTTACATCGCCGTCGAGTTCGCCAGCATCTTCAACGGCCTGGGTAGCGACACCCATCTGGTCTACCGGGGCGAACTCTTCCTGCGCGGCTTCGACCACGAGGTGCGCGAGTTCACCCGCGACGAGATGACCAAGAAAGGTGTCAACCTGCACTTCGAGACCACCATCGAGACGGTCGAAAAGCAGGGCGACGAGCTGGCCGTGACCCTGACCAACGGCGAGACGCTGATCGTCGATGCCGTGCTGTCGGCGACCGGCCGCCGGCCGCACCTGGCCGGGCTGGGGCTGGATGCCTTCGATATCGCGCTCAACCCCGACGGCACCCTCAAGGTCAATGAGCGATACGAGACGTCTGTACCCTCGATTCTCGCCCTGGGCGATGTCACCGGCGGGCCGGAGCTGACGCCGGTGGCGCTGGCCGAGGCAATGCACATGGTGCAGCATCACTTCACGACCGAGCCGCCGGGCCCTCTCAATTACCACAACATCGCCACGGCGGTGTTCTGTCATCCCAATATCGGCACCGTGGGGCTCAGCGAAGAAGCCGCGCGTGCCGAATGCGGCGAAATCCGCGTCTACACCGCCGACTTCCGCCCCATGAAGCATACGTTGTCGGGCAGCGAGGAGCGGTGCCTGATGAAGCTGGTGGTGGATGATGCCAGCGATCGGGTGGTCGGCGCCCACATGGTCGGCGAGGAGGCCGGCGAAGTGATCCAGGGCATCGCCATCGCCGTGCGTGCCGGTCTGAGCAAGACCGACTTCGACGCCACCGTAGGGATTCACCCGACCGGGGCCGAGGAGTTCGTGACCATGCGCACCCCGACGCGTCGCTGATACTGCCATCGTTCCTGCCTTTCAAGGCCGCCCTCGAGGCGGCCTTGTCATTTTCAGCGTCCCGAATTAGCACGGCTGCGTATCGCCGCCTAAACTCAAGAGGATCCTCTAACGTCGCCTGCGGCGATTTCATCGTCGCGCGTGCACATAACCAACCTTTATGGACTTAGCGCAAAGCAATAACCGTTTCTTTGATTTATCCATAAACGCCTGTTAAGGTTGAAAACAAATTCGCAACGGCGAACCGTTCCATGACCATGACAACGCAATCCTTCACGCCTTCGGCGGAACTGGCCAAGCCCAGTGTCGCGGATGCCGTGGTCGGCAGTCAGCAGACGCCACTCTTCATCCGCAAGCCGACAACCGACGATGGCTGGGGCATCTACGAACTGGTCAAGTCCTGCCCGCCCCTTGATGTCAACTCCGCCTACGCCTACCTGCTGCTGGCCACGCAGTTCCGTGACAGCTGTGCCGTGGCCACGAACGAGGAAGGCGAGATCGTCGGCTTCGTCTCCGGTTATCCCAAGCGCAATTCGCCGGAAACCTACTTTCTCTGGCAGGTGGCCGTCGGCGAGAAAGCCCGGGGCACCGGTCTCGCGCGGCGGCTGGTGGAAGCCGTGATGCGGCGTCCCGAAATGGCTCACGTGCGTCATCTGGAAACCACCATCACGCCCGACAATCAGGCGTCCTGGGGGCTTTTCCAGCGTCTGTCCGATCGCTGGCAGGCGCCTCTCAACAGCCGGGAATACTTCTCCACCGACCAGTTGGGTGGCGAGCACGATCCCGAAAACCTGGTGCGCATCGGCCCCTTCGATCCCGAGCGCATCTGAGCCCGGCGGCGGCGCCCGTTTCCTTCCGTCACCTTGCGTCGCCGCACTTCTGTTATTCACGTTTTCTTGTTACCGACCTGGAGGTCGTCAATGCAGACGCAGATTCTTGAACGCATGGAATCCGAGGTCCGGACCTATTCGCGTTCCTTCCCCGTGGTGTTCACCAAGGCGCAGAACGCGCGCCTGACCGATGAAGACGGTCGCGAGTACATCGATTTCCTGGCCGGCGCCGGCACCCTGAACTACGGGCACAACAACCCGCACATCAAGCAGGCGCTGCTCGACTACCTGTCCAGCGACGGCATCGTCCACGGCCTGGACTTCTGGACCGCTGCCAAGCGCGACTATCTGGAAACTCTCGAGAACGTGATCCTCAAGCCGCGTGGTCTCGAGTACAAGGTGCACCTGCCGGGGCCGACCGGTACCAACGCGGTCGAGGCGGCGATTCGTCTGGCGCGGGTGGCCAAGGGTCGGCACAACATCGTCACCTTCACCAACGGCTTCCACGGCGTCACCATGGGCGCGCTGGCCACCACCGGTAATCGCAAGTTCCGCGAGGCGACCGGCGGCATCCCCACCCAGGGCGCGGCCTTCATGCCGTATGACGGCTACATGGGCGAGGGTAACGACACCCTGAGCTACTTCGAGAAACTGCTCGGCGACAACTCCAGCGGTCTTGATCGGCCGGCGGCGGTGATCGTCGAGACCGTACAGGGCGAGGGCGGCATCAACGTGGCCGGCCTCGACTGGCTCAAGCGTCTCGAGCAGATCTGCCGTGATCACGACATCCTGCTGATCGTCGATGACATTCAGGCGGGTTGCGGGCGTACCGGCAAGTTCTTCAGCTTCGAGCACGCCGGCATCACGCCGGACATCGTCACCAATTCGAAGTCGCTGTCCGCCTACGGGCTGCCGTTCGCGCACGTGCTGATGCGCCCTGAGCTCGACAAATGGAAACCGGGTCAATACAACGGCACCTTCCGCGGCTTCAATCTGGCCTTCACGACGGCCGCCGCCGCGATGCGCCGCTACTGGAGCGACGACAAGTTCGAGCGTGACGTGCAGCGCAAGGGTCGGGTGGTCGAGGATCGCTTCCAGAAGATCGCCGCCTGGCTGACCGATCAGGGCGTGCCGGCCTCCGAGCGGGGACGCGGCCTGATGCGCGGTATCGATGTCGGTACCGGCGACATCGCCGACAAGATCACCGCCAAGGCCTTCGAGAACGGCCTGGTCATCGAGACCAGCGGTCAGGGCGGCGAGGTAGTCAAGTGCCTATGCCCGCTGACGATTTCCGACGAAGACCTGATCGAGGGGCTGGATATCCTCGAAGCCAGCACCAAGCAGGCCATCGGCTGACACACTGCGCCTGACGGCCGAATTCCCGGGCGGCCTTCTGCGGGCCGCCTTGTTCATCGCTTGTCACAAGGGACACCACCATGATCGTTCGCAATCTCGAAGAAGCCCGCAAGACGGATCGCCTGGTTACCGCCGCCAACGGCAACTGGGACAGCACACGTCTGAGCCTGGCCGATGACGGCGGCAACTGCTCGTTCCACATCACGCGGATCTTTGCCAATACCGAGACCCATATCCACTACAAGCATCACTTCGAGGCGGTCTACTGCATCGAGGGCAAGGGTGAGGTGGAGACCCTGGCCGACGGCAAGATCTGGCCCATCGGTCCGGGCGACATCTACATCCTCGACCAGCATGACGACCATCTGTTGCGTGCCTCGGAGACCCTGGTGCTGGCCTGCGTCTTCACCCCGGGGCTGACCGGCAAGGAAGACCACCGCGAGGACGGCTCCTACGCACCGTCGGAAGAGCTCTGAGCCGGCCTCCCCGAAAAGCCGTACATGATCGCCCCCGCGTGCCAGCGGGGGCGTTTTTGTTGGCGCCGGGAAAGCGAGGACCGCCGTGGCCGGGAAGATGGATAGCCAGGTAATGATTGGCATTACCTCGGCAGGGTTTCTACAGTCACTAGACGTTCAAGGCCGCATGGAGTGCGGCCGAGACCCGGAACCCATGGAATCCGCGGAGGAACGTCATGCCGAGGAAGCGAGTCAGGCTGGAACACGCCGTCGAGTACCTCTCGATACTCGACGAGAAAGGGCGGGTCGATGACAAGCTCGAGCCGGACATCAGCAAGCAGACACTGCTCGACATTCACCGCATGATGCTGCTTAGCCGACGGCTCGACGAGCGGATGCTCACCCTGCAGCGCCAGGGACGCATCGGCACCTTCGCTCCAGCCAAGGGCCAGGAAGCCTCACAGATCGCTGCCATGGCGGCTCTTTCCGGTGATGACTGGTTCGTGCCGGCCTTCCGGGAAACCGCGGCCATGCTGTGGCGTGGCATCCCGCCGGAAAACCTGCTGCTCTACAACGCGGGCTACAGCGAAGGCGGCGCGATCGAGGAGGGCAGCCACGACCTCCCCATCTCCATTCCCGTGGCCTCCCAGATCCCTCATGCCGTGGGTATCGGCTACGCCTCCGGCCTGCGTGGGCTCGATGAGGTCACCATCACGTTCTTCGGTGACGGTGCAACATCCGAGGGTGACTTCCACGAGGCGCTGAACTTCGCCAGTGTGCTCAAGACCCCGGTGATCTTTCTGTGCCAGAACAACCACTGGGCGATCTCGATGCCGCGCGGGCGCCAGAGCGAATCCAGGACACTTGCCCAGAAGGGGCTGGCCTACGCGATTCCCTCGCTGCAGGTCGACGGCAACGATGTGCTGGCCGTCTATGCCGCCGTCCAGGAGGCTGCCCAGCGGGCCCGCGACGGCGAGGGGCCAACGCTCATCGAGTGCGTCACCTACCGGCTGACGGTGCATACCACCGCGGACGATCCCAGCAAGTATCGCGACGAGGAAGAGGTGGAGAAGTGGCAGGGGCGTGAGCCGATCGCCCGCCTGCAGACCTACCTCAAGAAGAAGCGCTGGCTCAGCGACAAGCAGATCGACAAGCTCGAGAAGGAGATCGAGGGGCAGGTTGACAAAGCCTGGGAGAGCGCCCACGAGCGTATCGAATCGCTGAGCGATTCGCAGGTGATCTTCGATCACGTCTACGCAGAAACCCCCGAGTATCTCGAATCGCAACGGCAATCGTTCGCCGATCGACTCAAGGAAGGAGAGTGACCGATGGCCGAACTGAACATGGCGGATGCGCTCAACCTGGCGCTGACCCAGGAAATGGAAAAGGATGACTCCGTGGTCGTGCTCGGCGAAGACGTCGGCGTCGATGGCGGGGTCTTTCGTATTACCGATGGCTTGCTGGAGCGTTACGGCGAGCGGCGAGTGATCGATTCGCCGGTGGCGGAGACCGCGTTGACCGGCGTCTCGGTGGGGCTGGCAATCAACGGGCTCAAGCCGGTCTGCGAAATGCAGTTTTCGGGGTTCAGCTATCAGGGTTTTCACCAGATGGAAGCCCATGCCGCGCGCATGCGCTGGCGGACCCGTGGTGGACATACCGTGCCCATGGTCCTGCGCATGCCCTACGGGGCCGGGGTTCACGCCCTGGAGCACCACTCCGAGAGCAAGGAAGTCTTCTATGCCCACACCCCGGGGCTGAAGATGGTCGTCCCCTCGACACCACGCAATGCCCGCGCGCTTCTGGTCAGTGCCATCCGCGACCCGGACCCGGTGGTGTTCTTCGAGCCCAAGGCCGTCTACCGCGCCTTTCGTGAGGAGGTGCCCGACGAGGAAGAGACCCTGCCACTGGGCGAATCGCGGGTAGCCCGTGAGGGCGATGACCTGACCCTGATCAGCTATGGCGCGATGCTGCATCGGGCCCTGGAAGCCGCCGACACCCTGGCCGAGGAGGACGGCGTTGAGGCCGAGGTGATCGATCTGCTGAGTCTGTCGCCGCTCGATCACTCACGATTCGCCGAATCCGCACGACGTACCGGCCGGGTGGTGATCGTTCACGAAGCCCATCGCACCTTCGGCCCGGCGGGCGAAATCATGGCTCGGCTGACCGAGGAGGCTTTCTATTATCTCGAAGCACCCGTGCGTCGCGTTACCGGCTTCGACACCATCGTACCGCTGTTCGCCCGGGAGCAGGATTATCTGCCGGATCAGGAGCGCATCCTGGCAGCCGCCCGCGGCGTGTTGAACGATTGAGGAACAAGGGACCATGAGCGAAACGTTCAGATTTTCCGACCCCGGCGAGGGGCTCGAGGAAGCGGAAGTTCTCGAGATTCACGTCAGTGAGGGCGACCACGTCAACGACGGCGACACCGTGCTCACCGTGGAGACCGACAAGGCGGCCACTGATATCCCCGCGCCGTTTACCGGTACCGTCGAGACCGTTCATCCCAGTACCGGCGATCGTGTCCGGGTCGATGATCTGCTGATCACCTACCAGCCCGACGACGGGTCGGATGGCGGCGAGGAGCAACAGGAGGCCGAGCCGGACGAGTCTCAGGATGAAGCGTCCCGGGAAGATGCATCGCAGGAGAAGGGCAAGGACGGCGACGAGGAGCAGGAAGCCGACAGCGAGGCCGCGGAGAACGACGACGAGGAAAGCGTTCAGAAGGAGAGTTCCCGGAAGGCGCAGGGGGCTCGAAAAGAGGACGATACCCGCGGCGGCAGGCAGGCCGATCGTCGCCAGCCGGTGCCGGCGGCGCCCAGTACCCGGCGAATCGCTCGCGAGAAGGGTGTGGACCTGCACGATGTCGAGCCCAGCGGCCCGCAGGGCCGGGTGACGGCGGAAGATGTCGAGGCCGCGGCGAAGGGAGAGCAGGGCGAAGCCTCTCGGGAGACGGCGTCAGCCGAGCAGGAATCGCAGCAACAAGCCAGTGGTCTGCCGGACTTCTCGCGCTGGGGCGAGACCGAGCGCGAAGCGATGCGTTCGATTCGTCGCGCCACCGCTAAGCGAATGTCTCAGTCCTGGCGGGATATCCCGCACGTTTATCATCAGGACGTGGCTGACATCACGGCGCTCGAGCGGTTCCGGCGCGATTACGAGCCCAGCGCCGAGACCAACGGCGGCAAGTTCACCATGACCGTGTTGATGCTCAAGGCGATGGTCTATGCCTTGAAGCAGTTTCCGCGCTTCAACGCCAGTCTGGATAACGAGAACGACGAGATCGTTCTCAAGCGCTATTTCCATATCGGCGTGGCCGTCGCCACCGAGCAGGGCCTGCTGGTGCCGGTGATTCGTGATGTCGATCGCAAGAACCTGATCGATTTGACTGCCGAGTTGAAGGAGACCACCGACAAGGCCAAGGCCGGCGAGCTGGGGCGCGAGGACATGGAAGGTGGCTGCATGACCCTGACCAACCCAGGCCCCATGGGCGGCACCTCGTTGTCGCCGCTGATCAACCCGCCCGAAGTTGCCATCCTGGGCATGGGCCAGGCCCGCCTCGAGCCCGTGGTACATGGCGATCTCGATGACTACGAGGTCAAGCCGCGGCTGATGCTGCCGTTGTCGCTCGGGTTCGATCATCGTGCCAACGACGGGGCGGATGCCGCCAGCTTCGTGACGACGCTGATCGGTGCCCTCGAGGATCCGCATTCGCTGCTGCTCAAGATCTGATCAATGCTGCCGGAGGTAATGGACGACCATGGCAAGAAAGGACGAATCATCCAAGCTGCCCGACAGCACACAACTGGCCGTGATCGGTGGCGGGCCGGGCGGTTATGCCGCGGCCTTCGAGGCGGTCAAGCAGGGCTTGGACGTGACGCTGATCAACGACGAGGCGCCGGTCGGTGGCGTTTGCCTGCTGCGCGGCTGTATTCCTTCGAAGACGCTCCTCGAGGTCACCGAGCTGATTCACACCAGCGAATCGGCGGAGACCATGGGCTTGCGCTTCGCCAGGCCCGAGATCGATGTCGATGCGCTCCGTCAGTGGAAGCAGAAGGTGGTGAAGACGCTAACGGATGGCCTGGAAGGGCTGTGTCGTCAGCGCGGCGTGCGACTGGTCAGGGCTCGTGCGCGCTTCGCCGACGATCAGAACCTGACGGTCGAAGGTGACGACGTCTCGGGCACGTTGCGCTTCGAGCAGGCGATCATCGCTAGCGGATCGCGCCCGGTCGCCTTGCCGGGCGTGGATTTCGCCGAGAGCCGCCGAATCATGGATTCCACCGGTGCTCTGGAACTCGAGGAGATCCCCGAGTCGTTGCTGGTCATCGGCGGTGGCTACGTGGGTCTGGAAATGGGCATGGTCTATCAGTCACTGGGCAGTCAGGTGACCGTGGTGGAAATGGCCGAGCGATTGATGCCCAACGCGGACGAGGATCTGGTCAAGCCGCTCGCCAGGACGCTGGAGTCGCGTTTCAAGGCCGTGCACCTCAAGACCCAGGTCTCCGGGCTGCATGAAACGCAGCGACAGGTAACGGTCACGCTGGAAGACGAGAACGGCTCGCGCGATCACCGGTTCAGCCGCGTGCTGGTCGCGGTAGGCCGGCGTCCCAACAGCGAGGGGCTGGATCTCGACAAGGCCGGGGTGAGCTGTGATGACGCCGGTTTCATCGAGATCGATGCTCAGTGTCGCACCAGCGTGTCGCATATTCATGCGATCGGCGACGTCGCCGGCGGCATGTTGCTGGCTCATGAGGCCATGCACCAGGGCAAGGTGGCGGCACGCACGGCGGCCGGCCAATCGGCGGCTTTCGATGCGCGCGCGGTACCGGCCGTCGTGTACACCGTGCCGCAGCTCGCCTGGTGCGGGCTGACCGAAGCCCAGGCTCGGGACGAGGATCGCGAGATCCAGGTTCTCAAGTTTCCCTGGCAGGCGGCCGGGCGCGCCTTGTCGCTGCAGGCCGATTACGGCCTGAGCAAGCTGATCGTCGAGCCGGACAGCGGGCGCTTGCTGGGTGCCGGGATCGTCGGGCCTCAGGCGGAGTCACTGATCGGCGAGGCAGTGCTGGCCATCGAGATGGGCGCCGTCGCCGAGGATCTGGCCTTGACCGTGCACCCGCATCCGACACTCACCGAAACCCTCGGCGAGGCCGGTGAGCTGTTTCTCGGTGGCTCGACGCATTACGGTTAAATAAAGGGAGGGAGGTTGCCTGGATCGGGCCAGGGCACGACTATGGTACTGATCCAGGCACATCGTTCAGGAAAAGGGTCTGAAGAGTCGCCATGGGCGCGTAAATCGATACAGTCTGTTTATTTCGCATAATGTATATTATGTTAAATAAGGTCAGTATTTGTATCTCCAGGAAATTCATACTTCTGTCGCGGCTCTCGTGACGATAGGCTTGCGTTGACCGGAAATGGCTGCAAAGGAATGAACCGTGGACCGGAAGAACGTCATGGCTTCGTGCCCCGCCCCTCAGGATAACCGCCCTCGCCGCTTCGCGATGCTGGGTCTGCTGGGAATTGCCCTCGCCCTGGCTGCCCCCGCCAGTTTCGGCTTCGGCTTCGAGGATGTCGCCAAACGGGCGAAGACACTGGCCGACAAGCCCTATCAACCGCCGGAAACCAACACGACACCGCGGCTGCGCAATCTGGAGTACGAGCAATACGCGCAGATCCAGTACCGCATGGACCATGCCGTGTGGCGGGATGAAGGCCTGCCGTTCAATCTCAGCTTCTTTCATGAAGGCATGCACTATACCAGCAGCGTGCAGATGAACATCGTCGATGGCGATCAGGTGCAGCGCATCGAGTTTGATCCCGACGATTTCTACTATGGAGATCTCAAGCTGGACAAGGCGGATCTCGACCAGCTCGGTTTCGCCGGGCTCAAGATCCACTTTCCCATCAACGACCCCGACAACATTGATGACGAGATCATGGTGTTTCAGGGTGCCAGCTACTTTCGCGTGATTGGGCGCGATCAGATCTATGGGCTGTCGGGACGCGGTCTGGCCATCGATACCGAGACGCCATCCGGCGAGGAGTTTCCGGACTTCCGCGAGTTCTGGATCGAGAAGCCGGCGGCGGACGCCGACTCGCTGACGATCCATGCCCTGCTCGATTCGCCCAGCGCCACCGGGGCCTATCGCTTCGTGCTCACGCCGGGCGACGATTCGGTGGT
This sequence comes from Modicisalibacter sp., assembly GCF_055145905.1. Taxonomy (NCBI): domain Bacteria; kingdom Pseudomonadati; phylum Pseudomonadota; class Gammaproteobacteria; order Oceanospirillales; family Halomonadaceae; genus Modicisalibacter; species Modicisalibacter sp. The sequence continues at coordinate 138,780 of NZ_JBSREH010000016.1, forward strand.
GGACGTGAAATCCCGCGTCTACCTGCGCAAGCCGGTCGTCAAGCTGGGCATCGCCCCGTTGACCAGCATGTTTTTCTACGGACCGTCCCAGCCGGCCAAGCAGGTCAACTTTCGCCCGGCTATCCACGACTCGAATGGCCTGCTGATGCATGGTGCCGAATCCGGCTGGACCTGGCGGCCACTGGTCAATCCGGCCGGTGTCGAGGTCAACGACTATGCTGTTCAGTCGCTCGAAGGGTTCGGGCTGCTACAGCGCTCCCATGATTTTCGGGATTACGAGGATCTCGTCGATCGCTATGATCGGCGGCCGAGCGCCTGGGTGGAACCGACCAACGACTGGGGCCCCGGTTCCGTGGAACTGCTGGAGCTTCACACACCCAATGAGACCTACGACAACATCGCCGCTTTCTGGCGGCCGGATGACGTGGCTAGCCCCGGCAAGCCGATGGAGTTCGACTACCGGATCCACTGGACCCGCCAGGAGTCGAAGCTGCTCGATCCGCAGCTGGCCTGGGTGGACCAGACGCGGCGCTATCCGGGCGAAGTACGCCGGGACGACCTGGTCCGCCAGCCGGATGGCTCGATCGGCTTCGTCGTCGACTTCAAGGGCGGCGCTGCGGCTGCTGGCACCGCTCCGCAGCCCTGGATCCAGGTCGGTGACAATGGCAAGCTGATCGAGAGTCAGCTCATGCAGAATACGGCCGCGGGCGGCTGGCGGTTGAAACTGCGCGTCAAGCGGAACGACGAGGCGCGCCCGCTGGAAGTGCGTGCCCGACTGCAGGCCGAGGATGGCAAGCGGCTGTCCGAGACCTGGTTCTACCGGCTGCCGTCCGACGGCTGACCGAACCAGGCCGTCGTCAGGGATTGTCGACGGCCTTCTCCCCTGTCACGGTTTCCACGGTGATTCACGTCATGGATGATTCACGTTCTTCCGCGGCTCCGCGCACGCAGCGCTTCTATGGACTGGAGTGGCTGCGCTTCCTGCTGGGGCTTTATATCGTCATATTCCACACCCTGCACACCTACCCGTCGATCAGTGACTGGTCCGGGTACGTGACGAACGTCGGGTTCTTTTCCACCAGTGCCTTCTTCTTGCTCTCCGGCTTCCTGCTGACGCATGTCTATTTCGGCGCCACGGGCACTATGCGCGAACCGGCGCGCAGCTTCTGGGTCAAGCGCTTCTCCAACCTCTATCCGTTGCATATCGGCTCGGTGTTGCTGGCCATGGCGATTTCCACGCTGGTGGGTTATCTGGCCATTACCGAGCAGGACGCCGGCGCTTCGATCCGTTTCGTGCTTTATGACGTCAATGACGGCTCCAGCATGGCGAGCATCACCCACTACATGAGCAATCCCGAGCTGGTGATCAACATCCTGCTCAATCTCACCCTGCTGCATGCCTGGAATCCCTTCTACCTGACCTTCAATCCGGTCACCTGGTCGATTTCCACCCTGTTCTTCTTCTACCTGGTGTTTCCCTGGATCGCCCCTCGCCTGCTGAAGATCACCGCGCTGCGCCGGGCTCTGGCGGTCACCAATCTGATCTATCTGATACCGCCGTTGCTGGTGATCGCCCTGACCGACTTCGGCACGCCGGAAACCGGCCTGCTGCACCGCAACCCGATCATACGCTTGCCGGAATTCGTTGCCGGGATCCTGCTGTATGCGCTGTACCGGCAGCGCAGCCGCGAGGGTCGGCTGCTGAGCCCCGCGCAGCAGGCCCTGCTGCTGGGCGGTGTGGCCGTGGCGGTCGTGATCGGCTCCTGGCTTTTGCAGCATGGCGCGCATGCCTGGTATTACCTGTTGCACAATGGCCTTTTCCTGCCGGCGCAGCTGGCACTGATCTACGTCGTGGCCCATTGGCCCTCGCCCGACAGCGCCCGAGTGAAACGCCTGGCCATCCGCCTCGGTGGCGCGTCGTTGCCGATGTTCGCCCTGCATGTGCCCTTGTTCGTGATCTTCACGCGGGCCGAGCGTGTCCTGGCGGGCGAGCCGTCGCTGTGCCTGACCGACTTTTCACGCTGCATAGACGCCGCCGGCTCGGCCTCGCTATGGGCGTATCCTGTCTTCCTGGCCGTGACCGTGGTGTTCTGCATGCTGTTTCAGGAGCGCGCCGTGGTGCGGGTGCGTCACTGGCTGCAACGCCGGCTGCTGCCGCTGGTGCGTAACGAATAGCCGCGCCCTTAAGGAGTTACTCGGCAAAAGGTGGTTGTCTGGTCCGTGACGGGCCGGGCGCGTAGAATGAGCGTCCCTGCAGCCGACACATGCCGACATGCCCGATATCCAGACATTGACCCGACAGGCCGAGCGCCAGTGCCAGCAGCGCGGCGTGCGCTTCACGCCGATTCGCCGCCGGGTGCTGGAGCTGATTGCCGGCTCGTCCGGTGGGCTCAAGGCCTACGACCTGCTCGATCGCCTGGCTGTCGAACACGGTGCCGCCCGGCCACCGACGGTCTATCGGGCCCTCGACTTTCTGATCGAACAGGGGCTGGTGCATCGCATCGAGTCGCTCAACGCCTACGTGGCCTGCCCCTGCCCCGAACATCATCACGGCTTCCAGCTGCTCATCTGTCGGCATTGCGGGCGTGTCGAGGAACTGCACCTGGATGACGTCAATGCCCAGCTCAGTGCCCGGGCGGCCGCGCTGGGGTTTGCGGTGGACCGCCAGACCATCGAGCTGCTCGGTACCTGCGATGCCTGCCGGGCCTCGGCGGCCGGCGGCGCCTGACCATTCCTTCGGATCCGCGATATACAGGCCTCTCCCATGAGTGAACTCTTCAAGACCCTGGAAACCGCCGAACGCGGTGACACCCGCCCTGCCGAGGCCCTGCTGGCCGCCATGCGCTGGAACGCCGAGGGGCTGGTGCCGGCGATCGCCCAGCAGCACGATACCGGCGAGGTGCTGATGATGGCCTGGATGAACCGTCAGGCCCTGGAGGAAACCCTCCGGACGGGGCGGGTCTGCTACTGGTCCCGCTCGCGCGGCAAGTTGTGGCGCAAGGGCGAGTCGTCCGGACAGGTACAGCAGCTCAAGCGCGCCTATCTGGACTGCGACGGTGATACGTTGCTGCTGGCGGTCGATCAGGCGGGGCCAGCCTGTCACTCCGGGCGGCGCAGCTGCTTCTATGTGGCGCTGGACGATGAGCACGGCGAAGTCGTCAGTGATCCGCTGATCGACCCTGCGACGCTGTATGGCGCCTCGCACTGAAGCCCGCGCCGGCCGCTGGCTGGCCTGGCCGCTGATCGGCCTGATCAAGGGCTATCAGTGGCTGATCAGCCCCCTGCTCGGCCCCCGGTGCCGTTTCTGGCCGAGCTGTTCCCACTACGCCATCGAGGCCCTGCGTACCCACGGGCCATTTCGGGGCAGCGTCCTTGCGGGGCGGCGCATCCTGCGCTGCCACCCCGCTTCGGCGGGCGGTATTGATCCGGTGCCGGGCGGGCCCAGCGAGAAGCTATGTCGTGACGATCCGGAGCTCGATGCTGGATTCCGCCCCCGGGACGCATCCGAAGGCTCGGCAACTCGGCGGAACGTTTCGGGCGGCGAAAGCTAGTCTGGGCTCAGGCAGCTTCCTGCTCGGCGACGGCAAAGATGCGCTTGAGCATCGCGTGCAGCCCGTTGGAACGGGTCGGTGACAGATGCTTGTCGAGGCCGAGTTCCTCGAGGAAGGACGGTGGCGTCGCGACAATCTCCGCGGGGGAGCGGTCGTTGTAGATGCGCATCAGCACGGCGATCAGCCCGGAGACGATGGCGGCATCGGAGGTCGCCTGGAAATGCAGCTGGTCGCCCTGGCGCTCGTGGTGAATCCAGACATTCGACTGACAGCCCTGGATCTTGTTTTCCGGCGTTTTCAGGGTCTCGGGAAAGGCCGGCAACTGCTTGCCCATGTCGATGATGTACTGGTAGCGGTCCATCCAGTTGTCGAAGAAACCGAATTCCTCGACCAGTTCCGCCTGGGCTTGCTGGGCACTCATGATCTCTCCTCCTGATTCGTCGGCGGCATTATAACGGCTCGGCGGCGAGGCGTCGTCCGTCCTTAGGGCGTGTCGGTCAGCCGATGCGCACCGATCTGACGATGCCACTCCTCGGCTTCGGCGTGCAGGTAACGGGCCGTGGTGTCGAGCCGCGAGTGGCGTGCGGTTCGGGCCAGGTAGCGCAGCTCCACACCGGCCTGGGCCTGATGGGTGATCGCCGTGTGGCGCAGCCAGTGCGGCGTGGCCTCGGCAAGCCGGCCGGCCAGACGGATCACCGCATCCGGCGCGTCAGGGTCCGCGGCCAGAGCCTTGGCCGCACGGATGAAGGTGCGCTTGATCAGCCGGTAGAGCTGGTTGTCGCCGACGCCGCGCTCGCCGTCCAGCGCCCGGATGACCGGCGCGTCCTCCCCGGCGTCGGGTCTTTCGGGCAGGCCCAGATGTGCCCGCCATCCGCCGAGCAGCACCATCATGTCCTCGGGTACCGGGATGCGCGCGAGCTTGCCGCCCTTCCCCACCACCTGCCACCACCACTGCCCTTCCCGGAACTGAAAGTCCGCCATGCGGGCGTCGGCCATCTCGCGGATGCGGGGGGCCAGCAGGTAACCAAAACCGAAGACCAGTCGGTCGCGCTGCCACAACCGCCACTCGCGGGGCGTGGCATCCCCGGCAAGCGGCCGGTTCAGCCAGTTCCAGAACCAGTTCCAGAGCGGGCGCTCGAGATAGCGCTCGATGCCGGGCTGACGGTTGTCCAGGCGGCGGCGCTTGTCGCGCATCAGGCGAAACGGGTTATGGTCGATCCACCCCGCCTCCACCAGCCAGCTGCACAGCCCCTGCAGGATCGTCAGGCTCTGCCGCCGACTGGCGGCGGACAGCGGGCCGCGAAACGGCCGCCACTGAGGATGGGTGCGCCCACGCGGCGGACCGATCCAGCGTGACGCCGGCTGCGGGTCGGCCAGGAAGGCCTCGAAGGCCTGCAGTGCCTGGCGATCGATATCGGCCAGTCGCATCCCGCGCTCGGCGAGCCACAGAAGAAGCCGCTCGCTCTCCTTGCGATAGGCGCGGAAGGTCTGCGGCGTCGCCCGGTACTCTTCGAGCCAGCACCCCACGGCCTCGGCATCCGTGGTCGCCGCGATGCGAGAGACCCGCGCCGCCACCTCGCCCTGCTGCGCGGCCGGCGGTGCTTCGCCCCGGGCCGTGATGGCGCGTGGCCCTGTCTCGCTCTCTGCCATGTCCTTTCCCACCCTTCCCCTGCCTCGTGGCTTTCCAGGAGGCCCAGTGTCGCCAATACGGTACCTGATATCAAGATAAGCCGCGTAATCTTGAATTTTCAGTGAGCATCATATGTAAAATATGTAATTACATAATACGTAAAATAGCGACACGTCTGCCACGTTTGCAGTAGACTGCGTTGCAACGCTGGGGGCGCAAATCGTTCAGGAGGAATAGGCATGGCACGCAGCGGTGTGCAGTACGCGGATGTTCGGCAGGCCATCGAGGTGCTGCTCAAGCGCGGCGAAACGCCGGGAGTTCAGAAGATCCGTGACGTGCTGGGCACGGGCAGCTTCACCACCATCAGCGAACACCTTCGGGAGTGGCGCACCCGCTGCGAGGAGAATCGCGACGAGCCCGCAGCCAGCGAGATACCCGACGCCATCACGGCGCTGATGCAGACACTCTGGGAACAGGCACAAGCAGCGGCGGCCGACGAACTCGCCCATTACCGCGAGGCGGCCGACAAGGCCGTGGCCTCTGCCCGTGAGGAATCGGTACAAGCGCGTCGCGAGGCGGAAGATGCCCGCGAGCGGGAGAAGGCGCTCAACGAGCACCTGACTCAGGCACAGCAGCAGTTGCAGACGCAGAGTGCGGAGCTGGCAAGGCAGCAGGCGGCCCGCGAGGCTGCGGAACGACACGGCGAACAGCTCGCCGAGCGCTGCGCGCAGCAGCAGGCCGAGCTGGCCGACGAACAGGTGCGCCGGGAGCGCCTTGCCGAGACGCACCAGGCCGCCCTGGCGGAACAGCAGGCCGAGTGGCGCAAGCGGCTGGATCAGGAAGAAAAACGCAACGAGGCGGCCGAGGGCCGGCTCATGACCCTGCTCGATGAGGCGCGCCAGGAACACCAGCGCAGCGAAAAGCAGCTTCAGCAGCGCCTGTCGTCGCTGGAAGCGCGGCTACGGGAGGCGGACGAGGCGTTGCGCGAGACGCGGCGGGAACAGGCGGAAGCCCAGGCCGCACAGCGCGAGACGCAGTGGGCGCTGCAGCAGGCCGAAGCCGCGTTGCAGGAGGCAAGGCGTCGGGAGGAGGCTCTGGAAGCGGACGCCGAAGGCTATAAGCAGGAGCGGGACGAGGCGCGCACGAAACTGCGCGAGGCCGAGGCGCGACTGGCTCGCCTGCCGTTGCCGCCCTTCGTCTACTGACACGCGCATGACCGCCGGCCGGCGGTCATGCCACGCAGTTCAGCGCATCAGCGATAGTAGGCGTTGGTGTTGTCGGTGTGGTCGGTCACGTCACGGATACCGGACAGTTCGGGAATGCGCTCCAGCAGGGTCTTCTCGACGCCCTCCTTGAGGGTCAGGTCGACGGCCGCGCAGCCCTGGCAGCCCCCGCCGAACTGCAGCACGGCGTAGTTCTCGTCGGTGAGCTGGATCAGGCGGATCTCGCCGCCGTGGGCCGCCAGTCCGGGATTGATCTCGCTGTAGAGGATATAGTTGATGCGATCCTCCAGCGGGCTGTCGGCATTGACCTTGGGCATCTTGGCGTTGGGCGCCTTGATGGTCAGCTGCCCCCCCATGCGGTCGGCGTTGAAATCGACCACGGCCTCTTCAAGGAACGGCACGCTGTGGGTATCGACGAAGACGGTGATCTTCTCCAGCGTCATCTTCTCGTCGCTCGGCTCTTCCTCGCCGGGGCGGCAGTAGGCCAGGCAGGTTTCGGCATAGGGCGTGCCCGGCTGGGTGATGAAGATGCGCACTGCGATCCCTTCGACGTTCTGCTTGGCGAGCAGTTCGGCGAGGTAGTCCTGGGCGCTGTCGGTAATCTGGATGCTTTCGCTCATCAGTCGGGTCCCGTCAGGGTTGAAGATTTTCCTGACATGGTAAGAAAAAACCCCGGCAGGCACAATCCTGACTGAAATACTGGGTTTTAGGCATCGAGTCCCGCCGCTGTCACGAGTCTGGTAGGATATTGCCCCTGACAGAACCGGCGCAGGCGCCCCGTTGCCGCCCTTGCGACAGGACATACCGAAAAACGACGCTGCTGGAGACACATGCCGACCATGGCTGCCGCTACGCTCACTTCGATGCTTTCGCCCAGGGTGGCTGCGTGCCTGCCCGAAACGCTCGCCCGGACGCTCGAACAGCGCATCTTGCTGCTCGACGGCGGCATGGGAACGATGCTGCAGAACGCCAGGCTGAGCGAAGCCGAGTTCCGCGGCGAACGCTTCGGCGACTGGCCGAGCCAGCTGCAGGGCAACAACGACCTGCTGGCGCTGACCCAGCCCGAGCTGGTGTGCCGGATCCACCGCGACTACCTCGAGGCCGGCGCCGACATCGTCGAGACCAACACCTTCAACAGCACACGGCTTTCCCAGGCCGACTACGGTATGGAAGAGCTGGTCGTCGAGCTCAATCGCGAGGCCGCCCGCCTGGCGCGCTCGGTGTGCGATGCGGTCGGCGAGGAAACCGGCGTGCCGCGTTATGTCGCCGGGGTGCTGGGGCCGACCAGTCGCACCGCCTCGCTGTCGCCGGACGTCAACGACCCCGCCAAGCGCAACGTCACCTTCGACGCCCTGCGCGAGAACTACTACGAGGCCGCCGAGGCCCTGATCGACGGCGGCGTCGATGTCATTCTCATCGAGACGATCTTCGACACCCTGAATGCCAAGGCAGCGATCTACGCCCTCGAGGAGCTGTTCGACGCGCGCGGCGCGCGATTGCCGGTGATGATCTCGGGGACCATCACCGATGCTTCGGGCCGCACCCTCTCGGGCCAGACCACCGAGGCGTTCTGGAACTCGATCCGTCACGCCGACCCGCTCTCGGTGGGCCTCAACTGCGCGCTGGGCGCGGCCGAACTGCGGCCCTACCTCGAGGAACTGTCCGCCAAGGCCGATACCCTGGTCTCGGCGCACCCCAACGCCGGCCTGCCCAACGAGTTCGGCGAGTACGACCAGACCCCCGAGGAGATGGCGGCGATCATCCGCGAGTTCGCCGAAAGCGGGCTGGTCAACGTCATCGGCGGCTGCTGCGGCACCACGCCCGAACACATCGCGGCGATCCGCGAGGCCGTGGATGGCGTCGCGCCCCGCCGCTTGCCCGAGCGCCCGGCGGCCTGCCGGCTGTCCGGCCTCGAGCCGTTCAACATCGAGGCCGACTCGTTGTTCGTCAACGTCGGCGAGCGTACCAACGTCACCGGCTCGGCCCGCTTCAAGCGGCTGATCAAGGAAGAGGACTTCACCACGGCGCTGGAAGTCGCCCTCGAGCAGGTCGAGAACGGCGCCCAGGTCATCGACATCAACATGGACGAGGGGATGCTCGACTCCCAGGAGGCGATGGTTCACTTCCTGAACCTCGTCGCCTCCGAGCCGGACATCGCCCGGGTGCCGATCATGATCGACTCCTCCAAGTGGTCGATCCTCGAGGCGGGCCTCAAGTGCATCCAGGGCAAGGCAGTGGTCAACTCGATCTCGCTCAAGGAGGGCGAGGCGGCCTTCCGCGAGCAGGCCACCGTCTGTCGCCGCTTCGGCGCCGCCATCGTGGTGATGGCCTTCGATGAGCAGGGGCAGGCCGATACCTTCGAGCGCAAGACCGAGATCAGCGAGCGCGCCTATCGCCTGCTGGTCGACGAGATCGGCTTCCCGGCCGAGGACATCATCTTCGACCCCAACATCTTCGCCATCGCCACCGGTATCGAGGAGCACGACAACTACGCCGTCGACTTCATCGAGGCGACCCGCTGGATCACCACCCACCTGCCCCATGCCATGGTCTCCGGCGGCGTCTCCAACGTGTCGTTCTCGTTCCGCGGCAACAACACCGTGCGTGAGGCGATCCACTCGGTCTTCCTCTACCACGCCATCCAGGCCGGACTGACCATGGGTATCGTCAACGCCGGCCAGCTGGCGGTCTACGATGACCTGCCCGAGGAGCTGCGCGAGGCGGTCGAGGACGTGGTGCTCAACCGCCGCAGCGACGGCACCGAGCGGCTGCTCGACCTCGCCGAGCGCTACAAGGGCGACGGTTCCGGCGGGGCCAGGAAGGAAGACCTCGAGTGGCGCGGCTGGGAAGTCGAGAAGCGCATCGAGCATGCGCTGGTCAAGGGCATCACCGCTTACATCGAGGAAGACACCGAGCTGGCGCGTCAGCGTGCCGCGCGCCCCATCGAGGTGATCGAGGGGCCGCTGATGGACGGCATGAACGTGGTCGGCGACCTGTTCGGCGCCGGCAAGATGTTCCTGCCCCAGGTGGTCAAGTCGGCACGCGTGATGAAGCAGGCGGTGGCCTATCTGATTCCCTACATCGAGGCCGAGAAGAGCGAAGATGCCCAGGCCAAGGGCAAGATCGTCATGGCCACGGTCAAGGGCGACGTCCACGACATCGGCAAGAACATCGTCGGCGTCGTCCTGCAGTGCAACAACTACGAGGTGATCGACCTCGGCGTGATGGTGCCGGCCGAGAAGATCTTGCAGACCGCCCGCGACGAGAACGCCGACATCATCGGCCTGTCGGGGCTGATCACGCCCTCGCTGGACGAGATGGTTCACGTCGCGAAGGAAATGCAACGGCAGGGCTTCGATATCCCGCTGCTGATCGGCGGCGCCACCACGTCAAAGGCCCATACCGCGGTGAAGATCGACCCGCAGTACGAACATCCGGTGATCTATGTCACCGATGCCTCCCGCGCCGTCGGCGTGGCCGGCCGGCTGCTCTCGCCCGGCCTCAAGGAGGCCTATGTCGACGATATCCGCGCGGAGTACGAGACGGTCCGCGAGCGCAATGCCAAGCGCCGGCCCAAGGCGGCCGACATCAGCTACGCCGAGGCCCGCGAGCGGCGCTTCCAGCCGGACTGGTCCGCCTACACCCCGCCCGCGCCGGCCTTTACCGGGCTCCGGGCCTTCGACGACTACAACCTCGAGGAGCTCGTCGAACGCATCGATTGGACGCCCTTCTTCATGAGCTGGCAGCTGTCCGGCAAGTACCCGAAGATTCTCGACGACGAGGTGGTCGGCGAAGCGGCGCGCAACCTGTTCGCCGACGCCCGGGCGATGCTGCGCAAGATGATCGATGAAAAGCGCCTGACGGCACGCGGCGTGATCGGCTTCTGGCCGGCCAACGTCGTCGACGATGACGTCATCGAGGTCTATGCCGATGAGTCCCGCGAGACGGTTATCGAGCGGCTGCACCACATCCGCCAGCAGACCACCCGCAACCGCGACGGCGTGTGCTACAGCCTGGCCGACTTCATTGCACCCAGCGACAGCGGCCGGCCCGACTGGATCGGCGGCTTCGCGGTGACCACCGGTCACGGTGCCGACGCGCTCGCTGCCGAATACGAGGCGGCGGGTGACGACTACAACGCGATCATGGTCAAGGCTCTGGCCGACCGGCTGGCGGAAGCCTTCGCCGAGCGCATGCACGAACGGGTGCGCAAGGAGTTCTGGGGCTATGTGCCCGACGAGACGCTCGACAACGAGCAGTTGATCGCCGAGAAGTACCAGGGCATCCGGCCGGCACCGGGCTATCCAGCCTGCCCGGATCACACCGAGAAGGCCACGCTGTTCCGGCTGCTCGACGCCGAGACCAATTCCGGCCTGGAACTGACCGACAGTTTCGCCATGTGGCCGGCGGCCGCGGTATCGGGCTGGTATTTCGCGCACCCGCAGTCGAAGTACTTCTCCACCGGCAAGATCACCCGGGATCAGGTCGAGGCGCTGGCCGAGCGCAAGGGCATGGCCATCGGCGAGCTGGAGCGCTGGCTGGCACCGGTACTGGGGTACGATCCCGAGGGATGATCGACGCCGCACGCAGCCAGGTGATTCTTCGCCTGGCGCTGCCGATCATCGGCGGCATGCTCTCGCAGAGCCTGCTCAACCTGGTGGACGCCGCCTTCGTCGGCGCGCTGGGCGAAGTGCCGCTGGCCGGTGTGGGGCTGGGCGGTTATGCCATGTTCCTGATCACCGCGGTGGTGTTCGGGCTGTCCTCGGGGGTGCAGTCCCAGACTGCCCGCCGCCATGGCGAAGCCGCCTATGCGCGCCGCGCCCAGCCTCTCGAGGCCGGGTTGCTGATCGCCCTGGCGGTCGCCCTGCCGCTGACCGCGCTCTGCCTCTGGCAGGCGCCGCGGCTGATCGGGCTGCTGACCGGTCAGCCGGATGTCGCGGCGGTGGCCGTGGCCTATCTGCGCTGGCGCCTGGTGGGGCTGGTGCCGATCGCCCTGATCTTCTGCTTTCGCGGCTACTGGAACGGCATCCAGCAGACGCGCATCTATCTGGGCATCATGCTGGTCACCCATGCCCTCAACGTGGCGGTCAGCGCCGGGTTGATCTTCGGCCTGGCGGGGCTGCCCGAACTTGGTGCAGCGGGCGCCGGGGCCGGGACCACCGTGGCCCTGACGGTGGCCCTGCTGCTGTGGGGAATCAGCAGCTGGCGCCACACGCAGCGCACCCGCGAACGCTGGCGATGGCCTCGTCTCGCCGTGATGCGCCGCACGCTGGCCCTGGCCGCCCCCCACTCCTTCCAGCAGATGTGGTTCGCCGGCGGCTATGCCGCGCTGTTCTGGATTCTCGGCCAGATCGGGACCGCCAGCGTTGCCGTGGGGCATGTGCTGGTCAACCTGTCGCTGCTGCTGATTCTCCCCGGGGTCGGCCTGGGACTGGCGGCCATGAGCCTGGTGGGTCAGGCGCTGGGCCGCGACACCCCGCATGACGCCCATCGCTGGGGCTGGGACGTGGTGCGCGTGGCCTGGATCTGCCTGTCGGTGCTGGCCCTGCCGATGCTGATCTTCCCCGATCGGGTATTGAGCGTTTTCCTGCCCGCAGACCTCATCCCGCTCGGCCGCCTGCCGCTGCAGCTGACGGCGCTGATGATCGTGCTCGACGCCGCCGCCATCGTGCTCGGCCAGGCCCTGCTGGGAGCCGGTGCCAACCGGACCGTCATGGTGCTGACCCTGGCCCTGCAGTGGCTGGTGTTCCTGCCGATGGCCTGGTGGGTCGGTGTCCACCAGGGAGCCGGGCTGCTCGGTGTCTGGTGGGCGCAGCTCGGCTATCGGGGGCTCAACTCGCTGTCGTTCGCGATGGTCTGGCAGCGCCGCCGCTGGCAGCAGGTTGTCGTGTAGCGGCGGTGCAAGGCCGGCTTGGCCTTTGTCCTTGGCGTAAGGCGTTTAATAACCATAAAGACAGAAAGTATGATTATTTATTCTTTCATAGAATAAATCCGGCGGAGTATGGTCGGGGCATGGCATGGATCCCATTTCGCCCTGACTAGCAGGACAACTCCGGTATGTATCGGTACGACTCTTACGACCAGACACTTGTCGACGAGCGCGTCGCCCAGTTCCGCGATCAGATGCGTCGCTATCTCGAAGGCAAGATCAGCGACGAGGAATTTCTGCCGCTGCGCGTGCAGAACGGCCTCTACGTCCAGCGTCATGCGCCGATGCTGCGCATCGCCATCCCCTACGGCATGCTGGCGTCCTACCAGCTGCGCAAGCTGGGGGAAATCGCGGCGCGTTACGACCGCGGCTACGGCCACTTCACCACGCGTACCAACCTGCAGTTGAATTGGCCGAAGATGGAAGACGTGCCGGATATCCTGGCGGAGCTGGCCAGCGTGCAGATGCACGCCATCCAGACCAGCGGCAACGATATCCGCAACACCACCACCGACCAGTTCTCGGGTATCGCCGCTGATGAAGAGGTCGACCCGCGTCCGTGGTGCGAGCTGATCCGCCAGTGGTCCACCTTCCACCCGGAATTTGCCTATCTGCCGCGCAAGTTCAAGATCGCGGTGACCGGCGCCGCCGAGGACCGTGCCGCCATCCAGGTGCACGACGTGGGCCTGCGCCTGTGGCGCGACGACAACGGTGAGGTCCGCGTGCGCGTGCTGGCCGGTGGCGGCCTCGGCCGCACACCGATGATCGGCGACGTGGTGCGCGAGGATCTTCCCTGGCAGCACCTGCTGACCTATCTCGAGGCCATCCTGCGGGTCTACAACCAGTTCGGCCGCCGCGACAACAAGTTCAAGGCGCGCATCAAGATTCTGGTCAAGGCCCTGGGCATCGAGGAGTTCAGCCGCCGTGTGGACGCCGAATGGGCCCATCTCAAGGATGGTCCCCAGACGCTGACCGACGAGGCGGTCGCCGCCGTCGCCGCGCACTTCGTCGACCCCGAGCGCCGCGCGGTCTCCGATGACGCCATCGCCGCCTTCGAGCAGCTGCGCCAGGACAACCGGGCCTTCGCACGCTTCGTCAGCAACAACGTCACCGACCACAAGGTACCGGGCTACAAGGCCGTGACGCTGTCGCTGAAGCGGCGCGCCCATTCGCCGGGGGACGTCACCTCCGAGCAGATGGCCGCCATCGCCGACCTGGCCGACGAGTTCGGGTATGGCGAGCTGCGTGTGACCCACGAGCAGAACCTGGTGTTCACCGACGTCCCGGTGGACCGGCTGGAAGACCTCTGGCAACGCCTCGATGCGCTGGGCATGGCCAACCCCACGGTGGGTACTCTGGCCGACCTGATCTGCTGCCCGGGCGGTGACTACTGCTCGCTGGCCAATGCCAAGTCGATCCCCGTCGCCCAGGCCATCCAGGAGCGTTTCGAGGATCTGGACTTCCTCTACGACCTGGGGCCGCTGGAGCTCAACATCTCCGGCTGCATGAACGCCTGCGGCCATCACCATGTCGGCCACATCGGCATCCTGGGGGTCGACAAGAAGGGCGAGGAGTACTACCAGGTGTCGCTGGGCGGCAGCCAGGGCAACGCCTCCTCGCTGGGCAAGATCCTCGGCCCCTCCTTCTATCGCGAGGACGTGCCGGCCGTCATCGACAAGCTGCTGCAGGTCTATGTCGGCGAGCGTACGCCGGAGGAAACCTTCCTCGACACCTACCGTCGCATCGGTATCAAACCCTTCAAGGAGCGTGTCTATGCCTGAGTCACAGACCGATCGTCCGCTGATTCTCGATCGCCGCATCGCCACCGATGCCTGGACCCTGTGCGAGAGCCTGGCCGACCGCCCTGCCGGCCGGCCGGCGATCGTGCCGCTGGAGGAGTGGCTGGCTGCCGACGAGCGTGCCGAACTGGCGCCTTGGCTGCCGAGCGATACCGAGGTGACACCGGCGCTCGCCGAGAGCCTGCGTTCGGCGCCGCTGGTGGCCATCGATTTCCCGAAGTTCACCGACGGTCGGGGCTACAGCATCGCCCGGCTGCTGCGCGAGCGCTTCGGCTATCTGGGCGAGATTCGTGCCGTGGGCGACGTGCTGATCGACCAGCTGTTCTACATGAGCCGCTGCGGGTTCAACGCCTTCTCGCTGCGTCCCGACCAGGTCGTCGAGGATGCCCTGGCGGCGCTCAACACCTTCAGCCTGAGCTACCAGCCGGGAACCGACACTAGCGAACCGCTGTTCCGGCGCCGGCTGCGCGACCGCGCCAGGCACGCGGAAGCCGCACTCGCCTGAAATCTCACGAGCGGCCCCGGAGGGGCCGCTCGCTTCTTTTGGGCTAGCCGCGGCGCTTCTGCTGGCGTTCGCGATTGGCGGCTCGCGCCCGTTCCGACTTGCGCAGCATCACATAGGTGGCACCCAGCCCGCCGTGAAACGGCTGGGCGGAGACGTACGCCTGCACCGTCTCGAACTGGGCAAGCCATTTGGCCATGTAGGAGCGCACCACGTTGGCATGACTGTTCTCTGCCTTGCCGCGGCCGTGGACCACCAGCAGGCAACGCAGGTCGTTCTCGTTACCCTCCTGAATGAAACGAAACAGCGCCTGACGGCATTCTCGCACCGGGCGTCCGATCAGGTGCAGCCGTGCCTCCGGGGCATACCCGCCCTGCCGCAGTCGGTCGGCGACGCCGGTCTGCACGCCGGGCCGGCGATACTCGACGGGGTCGTCCTTCGGCAGCAGGTCGACGAACTCGTCGCTGAGAAAGTTGGCGGCCTCCTCCTCGGCCTGGGCGCTGGCGCGCCGGGCCAGCTGGGCCTCGTCGGGTTCCGGTGCGGGCGCCGACACATCCGCCCTGTCGCGCCCCTTGGTCAACGGGCGCACCTTGCCGCCCATCAGGGCCGTGAAGTCCGCATCCTGGTGATGCTGCTGCATGGCGACACCCTCCCTCTTGGTCCGAATCTCGATGTTAGCAAAGGAACGAGGCCAGCCTAAGCCTCGGTAAGGCTGTCGTTATTGTCGATAGCCAGGCTCCGGGGCTGGGAAGGTGAGCGTTGCTGTGGCAGGGTCCGGATAACGACCGACAAGGAGGCGCGCTTGAAACAATGGCTGCTCACGGCGTTGGTGGGGCTGCTGGCTCTTGGCGGGCTGACGGCGGGTTATGCCTGGTACACCTTCGTCAGCCCCTGGGGCTATACGCGCCCGGCCGAACTCGAAACGATCTCGCCGGGCAAGCACCGCCTCTTCGTCTATGGCACCCTGCGCTATGGCCTGGTGCGCTGGCTGGTCTACGGTGACTGGGACGCGCCCGATCCGGCGACCCTGACGGGGTACGTTCGCGATGAACTGGATATCGTGCCGCAACCCGGTGGGCGCGTGCCGGGGGCGCTGCTCGAGGTCGATGCCCGTGAGCTGGCCCGCCTCGACCGCTATGAGCGGCTGGGTGTGCGCTACCGGCGGGTGCGTATCACCCTGGCGGATGGCCGACAGGCCTGGGTCTATGACCGCCTCGAGTCCGACCGCTGAAGGCACCGGTTCTCCCGGTTCCCGGCACATGGGGTTAGAATGACGCTTCGATCCATCACGCAGACAAGGACTTACGAGTGATGACCCTGACTCTCCTGCACAATCCGCGCTGCTCCAAGTCCCGTGAGGCGCTCGCCCTGCTCGAGTCGCGCGGCGTCGATGTCACGGTACGGCGCTACCTCGATGACCCGCTCAATCGCGAGGAACTGCAGGCCCTGGCCGCCCGCCTCGATGCGCCGGTCGAGACCTTGCTGCGCCGCAACGAGGCGGAATGGAAGGCGCTCGCCCTCGAGACGCCCTCCGTGGCGCAGATACTCGAGGCGCTTGCCGAGCATCCGCGCCTGCTGCAGCGCCCGATCCTCGATCGCGGCGACAGGGCCGTGATCGGCCGTCCGCCGGAAGCGATCCTGGCCCTGCTCGAGACCGACTAGCGCCTCTCGCCTTCCCTTCTTTGCCCGCTGACAAGGAACGCCCATGAGTGCAACACGCCCCTACGTGCTGGTCCTCTACTATTCACGCCACGGCGCCACCCGCACCCTGGCCGAGCAGGTCGCCGCGGGGATCGAGAGCCTGGGCGGCATCGATGCCCGGCTGCGTACGGTGCCGCCGGTATCGCCGACCTGCGAGGCCGTCGATCCCGAGATTCCCGAGTCCGGCGCCGTCTACGCCACGCTCGATGACCTGCGTCACTGTGCCGGGCTGGCGCTGGGCAGCCCGACGCGTTTCGGCAACATGGCTTCGCCGTTGAAGTATTTTCTGGATACCAGCAGCGAACTGTGGCTCAACGGGGCGTTGATCGACAAGCCGGCCACGGCCTTTACCTCCACGGCCAGCCTGCATGGCGGGCAGGAAGCCACCCTGCTGAGCATGCTGATTCCGTTGCTGCACCACGGCATGGTCTATGCCGGCGTGCCCTACAGCGAGACGGCTCTGCTCGCCACCACCAGCGGCGGCACGCCCTATGGCACGAGTCATGTCGCCGGTGGGCGCAACGAGCGCGAGGTCGACGAGACCGAACGTCATCTGGCCAAGGCCCAGGGGCGGCGCATCGCAAGACTGGCCAGGGCGCTGCACGCGGAGGCGGGGCATGCCTGAAGCCGAATGTGACGTCATCGACCGGCGTACCCGGCAGGCGCGCCTGGGCGTGATCATCAGCCTCATCGTCCTGTTCTGCCTGGTGGGTCTCGGCGGCTGGCAGCTCCGGGCCGGCGGCTCGGTCGGCTGGGCCCCGATACTGGTGCGGATGCTGCCCCTGGTCCTGTTCCTGCCCAGCGTCCTGACACGCCGCCCGCGCGGCCACCTCTGGCTGGCCTTCGTCAGCGTGCTGTATCTCGCCCAGGGCATCACCATCGCCAACCTGCCCGACCGATTCTGGTGGGGCGTGCTGGAAGGCCTGGCGGCCGCGGCATTGGGCGTCTCCAGTCTGGCCTACGCGCGCTGGCGGCGGCGTCAGTGCGACGCCTGAGGCCTTCCAGCGCGCTGATCCTGGCGATGCTCGGGCTGAGCATCGTCGCCAGCCTGCTGCACTGGCCATTGTGGCCGCCCGCCATTCTCGGCTGGCTGGCCACGCTGCGCCTGGCCCGCCAGCTGCCGAAGGCCTCGCGACGCCAGGCGCTGTGGCTGGGCGGCGCCGGCGCGGCCTTCTGGGTGGTGGCCCTGTGGCGCGATACCCCCGCCCCCCTGCTGCAGGCCCTGGCCATCAACCAGACGCTGCTGATGATGTTTGCCGGCGTGAGCTTCCTGTCGATGGCGGCGCCGCGGTCGCAGCCGGCCACTTCCCGGCGCGACGGCGCCCGGCACGACGGCAGCCTGCCGGGCACGCTGGTGGGCGTTCACCTGTTCGGGGCCGTGATCAACCTGTCGGCGCTGTTCCTGTTCGCCGATCGCATGCAGTTCGACCGCGGGCTGTCCCGTCGCCAGGCCATGGTGCTGGGCCGGGCCTTTCCGGCCGCGGCCGCCTGGTCGCCCTTCTTCGTGGCAATGGGGGTGGCGCTGACCTATGCCCCGGGGCTGGAGTTCACCGCACTGCTGCCCTGGGGGCTGGCCTGCGCAGGGATACTGCTGGGCCTGACGGCCCTGGATGTCCTGCGCGTCAAGGGGCCGTTCCAGGGCTATCCGCTGTCGCCGGGGACCCTGCTGCTGCCGGGCGTGCTGGCGCTGGCCGTGCTGCTCTGGCACAGCTGGCGGCCGGAGATGGGCATTCCGCTGATCATCAGCGTGGTGGCGCCCGTCGCCGCCTTGCTGCTGGCGCCACGGGGCGAGCGGCAAGCCCGCCTGCGACAGCAGCTTGATCACGGCCTGGCCCGCCTGATGCCGCAGTTCGCGCTGTTTCTGGCGGCGGGTGTGCTCTCCAGCGGGCTGAGCGCGCTGCTGGCCAGCTGGCCGCACGGGCCGGTGCTGCCCTTTGCGCATTTCGGGCATCTGCAGGCCTGGCTGACGCTGGGGGTCATCGTGTCGCTGGCCTTCGTCGGCATCCACCCGCTGGTGGGCGTGACCACGCTGGCGCCCCTGCTGGCCTCCCTGCACCCCGAGCCGACGCTGCTGGGCATGGTGTTCCTGATGGGCTGGGCGCTGGGCACCGGCAGCAGTCCGCTGTCGGGCAGCAATCTGGTGCTGTGCTCACGCTACGGGGTCTCCCCCCGGGAAATGCTGCGCTGGAACCTGCCCTACGCGGTGCTCGGCTGGCTGGCCTGCGGGGGAATCCTGGCGGTGCGCGCCTGGCTCGGCTGAGCAGCCTCATCCCGACTCGCCTATGGTAAGAGCGAAGCCCGCCGACGCGGGTTGTCGGCAAGCGACTTGGAGGCGAGCATGAAAGGACTGCGGATCCTGTGGCCCGTGCTGGGCCTGGTCGGGCTACCCGCCACGGCCGGCGCCGACCCCATCGATGATGCCATCACCTACCGTCAGGCCGCCATGGAGGTCATGGCCTGGCAGCTGCAGCCCATGGCCGACATGGCCAGGGGCGAGACCCCCTATGATGCCGAGACCTTCGCCGAACGCGCCCGGCATCTCGAGGCGCTGGCTCCCCTGCCCTGGGAAGGGTTCATCGAGGGCTCCTATTCACGCGGGGGTACGGCGGCCTCCGCGACGATTGCCGCGCAGCCGGAGGCGTTTCGCGGCAAGGCCGAGGCCTTCGAGACGGCCGTTCGTGAACTGAGCCGGGCCGCCGGTGACGGCAGCTTCGATGCGGCGAGAGCGGCCCTGGTGGACGTGGCGCGCTCCTGCAAGGCCTGCCACGACGCCTATCGTGAATAGACCTGATCCGGTTACAGCCACTCCAGGATGGCGGTCAGCAACAGCACGGCGATCGACGCGCTGGCCCAGGCTCGCCAGCCCGATACCGGCTGATCATCGCCGTCCCGCGCCGGCCGGGCCAGGCGCTTGCGGCCGCTGAACATGGCGCCGACCAGGGCCTCGCCGCGCAGGCGATGCAGCAGGATCGCCAGCAGATGGATTCCCACCAGCACGAACAGCAGATTGCCGTTGACATGGTGCAGGGTCACCAGCCAGGCGATGGCATCGGCCTCGAAGCGCCTGGCCAGCGGCGCGGAGAACAGGAGGCCGTCGCTCATGAACAGACCGGAGGTCGCCTGGAAAGTCAGCGATACCAGCAGCAGCAGGGTCATCCAGCCGCCGAGCGGATTGTGCCCGACGTAGAGGTCGGGCCGGCGGCGGAACCAGCTTGCGGTGTAGCGCCAGACCGTCCGCGGCGAGCGGCAGAGTTCCCGCAGCCGGGCGTGGCGGCTGCCGACGAGGCTCCACAGCCAGCGAAAGATCAGCAGCGCCAGGATGGTGTAACCGGCCCGCGCGTGCCATTCGACCGGAAAGGCCAGCGGCCGGCCACTGGTCTTGATGGTGTACCAGGACACCAGGATCGTGGCCACCAGCGACCAGTGAAACAGGCGGACGGGAAGGTCCCAGGCCTTGTATACCTTCATGGGGGCTCCTTCTTGGTAGCCAGATGGCGCTTTAATCAGCAAAATACAATGCAGCGCGCCCGTGCGGCGCCGATGATGACCCATGGACTGAATGGAGTATAGGCGTGTCACCTGCGTTGCATTCCTGGCGGCATGCCGCGATCCAGACCCTTCCGGTGATGTTCGGTTATCTGCCCCTGGGGGCCGCGTTCGGGGTGCTGTACATGCAGCTCGGCCTGCCCTGGTGGGGGGCGCCGCTGATGTCGCTGTTCATCTACGCCGGCGCCGGCCAGTTCCTGGCCGTGACCCTGCTGGCCAATCATGCCGGTCTGGTCGAGGTCGCGGTCGCGTCGTTCATGCTCAACTCGCGGCACCTGTTCTACGGTCTGTCGCTGCTCAAGCGGTTTCGCGGGGCCGGCTGGCGCAAGCCCTACATGATCTTCTCGCTGACCGACGAGACCTATTCGCTGCTGACCAGCCAGGCTCGCCCACAGGATGCCGGCGTGGAAACGCATCGGCTGGCGGCCCGCATCGGCGCCCTCAACCAGCTGTGGTGGGTGCTGGGCACGCTGCTGGGCACCCTGGCCGGTGCCACCCTGAACATCGACGGTCGGGGACTGGATTTCGCGCTGACGGCCCTGTTCATCGTGCTCACCCTGGAACAGGCCGCGCGACTGCGCCAGGCCCTGCCCTTCCTGATTGCGCTGGCCACCGGCCTGGGCGCCATCCTGCTGCTGCCGGAGCGGCACCTGCTGCTGGGCGCGATCGGTGCCGCCAGCCTGCTGCTGCTGGTGCATTACCGGTTGCACCGTCAGCCCCAGGAGGCGCGGACATGAGCGATCTCGAGTTGCTGATCTTCATCGGGGTCTGCACCCTGGCCACCTTCCTGACCCGGGTCCTGCCCTTCGTGGCGCTGTCACGCCAGGCCGATCATCCGTTGATCCTGCACCTGGGGCGCTACCTGCCGCCGGCGGTCATGGCGATTCTGGTGATCTACGCCCTGCGCGACCTGACGCCCTGGAGCGCGGGACAGCTGAATGTGTCAGCGCAGGGCGTGCCGCTGATCCTGGCGTCACTGGCCGTCGTGTTCCTGCACCTGTGGCGACGCAATGCCCTGCTGTCGATCGTCGGAGGAACCGGCCTGTACATGGTGCTGATCCAGCTGGTCTGGCCGTGAGGCGGCGGTTGTCGTGCATGCATCCTGAGCCAGATCACGGTCGGGCCACAACGATGCCGATGAGCCGCTTTTCGGGTTGAGCCCGCCAGCATCACGGGCGATGATGAAGGGAAACTTCAGGAGAGCACCATGACTACCGACATTGCCGACGTGCGTCGCAACTATACCGGAGATCATCTCGATATCCGGAACACCCCCGACTCGCCGGTCACGTTGTTCGAGGACTGGCTTGCCCAGGCGTTGAAACAGGAAAACGACGACGCCAATGCCATGACGCTGGCCACCGTCGACAGCCTGGGCATGCCGCATGCCCGCATCGTGCTGCTCAAGGGTCTCGACGAGCGTGGCCTCGTCTTCTACACCAGCTACCAGAGCCACAAGGGCGCGGAACTGGCCAATGTGCCGCATGCCGCCCTGGTCTTCTGGTGGCCGGTCCTGCAACGCCAGGTGCGCGTCGAGGGGCGCGTCGTTCAGGTTGCGGACGGCGAGTCGGATCGCTACTTCCAGAGTCGTCCGCGGGCCAGTCAGCTGAGTGCCTGGATCTCCCAGCAGGGCGTGGAGATTCCCGATCGCGAATGGCTGGAGGAACGGCGGCACCGCTTCGAGCAGCTCTATACCGATCAGTCGATCGACCGGCCGCCCCACTGGGGAGGCTATCGGGTCGAGCCGGAGGTGTTCGAATTCTGGCAGGGGCAGTCCGATCGACTGCATGACCGGCTGCGCTATCGTCGCCATGACAACGACTGGATCAAGGTTCGCCTGGCGCCGTGAACCCGCTGGCCCGTCGCCAGGCGGGCCATTGCCCCCCACTCAGATCTGCGCCCCTCGCCCCATGAGAAACGCCCGGCCATTCGGCCGGGCGTTTCGCGCTAGGCGGATCGTGCAGGTGGCGATCAGCTGTCGATGCCCTGCGTCCACTGCTTGACCACATCCGGGTGCTCGTCGACCCACTTCTGGGCGTTTTCGTAGGGGTCGGAATCTTCCTTCTGGTTCATCAGCATGACCTGCCCCATCTGCTCCGGGGTCCAGTGGAAGTTGTCGAGCAGCTGGTAGACCGCCGGCATGTCTTCCTTCAGGCCCTTGCGCGCGATGCTGTGAATCTCCTCGGCGTCACCATAGACGTTCTTGGGATCGTCGAGATACTTGAGATCCCAGCGCGCGAACATCCAGTGCGGCGTCCAGCCGGTCACCACGATGTCGTCGTGGTTCTTGATGGCGGCCTGCAGGGCGGCGGTCATGGTCGCGCCGCTGCCGCTCTGCAGATCGATGGTGTCGTCGAGGCCGTAGGCGTCGATGGCATCCTCGGTCAGCCCCATCAGGCCGGCACCCGGGTCGATGCCCACGATCTCGTCATCGACCATGTCCGCCTTCTCGGGCTTGGCCAGCTGGTCGATGGAATCGATGTCGGTGTAGGCCGGCACGACCAGGCCCAGCTTGGTGCCCTCGAGGTTGGCGCCGAGGTCCACCAGCTTGTTCTTGGTCTGCTCGTAGTAGTTCTTGTGGGTCGTCGGCAGCCAGGCGGCGACCATGCCGTCGGCGTCGCCGTAGGCGACGGCCTGCCACATGGCGGCGGCCGACAATGACGACAGCTTGACGTTGTAGCCCATGTCCTCGAGCACGGCGCGCACCACATTGGTGGAGGCGACTTCGGATGCCCATTCGACATAGGCCAGGGTGACATCCCCCTTGCTGCCTTCCTGTGCCTGGGCCAGCCCGCTCACGCCGAGGCCGGCGATCATCATGAGCGAACCGAAACGAACGGCACGGGACATGGTATTGACGGTCTTCATCACTTTCCCCTTCTTGTGGTCTTGAGAATGACGACGGCCCCGGCCGGCGGAGCCGCCTCGTGGCCGATCGGAGGATCGGCCACGAACATGGCGTCTTACTGCGCCTTCTTGGTCTTGCGGAAAGATTGGGTCAGCCGGTCCAGAACCATGGCCAGGATGACCACGGCGATGCCCGCCTCGAAGCCGTCGCCCGGACGCAGGCGCTGGATCGCCTTCCAGACCTCGTTGCCCAGGCCGTCGGCGCCGATCATGGCGGCGATGACCACCATCGACAGGGCCAGCATGATGGTCTGGTTGATGCCGGCCATGATGGTCGGCAGCGACAGTGGCAGCTGAACCTTGACGAGCTTCTGGCTACGGGTCGAGCCGAAGGCGTCGGCGGCCTCGATCAGCTCCTTGGGCACCTGGCGAATCCCCAGCGTGGTGAAGCGGATCGCCGGCGGCATGGAGAAGATCACCGTGGCAAAGATGGCCGACACCGAGCCGATGCCGAAGAACGGGATCGCCGGGATCAGGTAGACGAAGGCCGGCATGGTCTGCATGAAGTCCAGCACCGGCATGATGATGGCGTAGAAGCGGTTGGAAATCGCCGCCAGAATGCCCAGCGGGAGCGCGATGACCACGGCCACCAGGGTGGCGATGACCACCAGCGTCAGCGACTCGATCATCGGGTCCCAGAGCCCCAGATTCCAGATCAGCGCCAGGCCGAGTGCCGAGCCGACGGCCAGGCGAACGCTGGACATTCGCCAGCACAGCAGCGCGATCAGCGCGATCAGCGACCAGGCCGGCATCCACATCAGCGCATCGTTGAGCGAGTTGATGCCGCCCTGCGTGACATGGGAGATGCCGCGTGTCACCGCGGAGAATTGGGTCGTCAGGTAGTCCAGTCCGCCCTCGATCCAGTCGCCGAGCGGAAGACGGGGGATATCGATAGCCATCAGCGTTCTCCAGATTCAGCCAGTTCCGCCAGCACGGCGCCCTTCACCACCACGCCCAGCAGGCGCTGATTCTCGTCGACCACGGCGATGGGGCGGCTCTTTTCATTGAACATCGCGAACAGGTTGTTCAACGGTTCATCGGGGCCGACACGCGGAAAGTCGTCGTGCAGGATCGCCTTGATGGACTGCTCCCCGTCCTTGGCGGCCTGGTCGGCGGCATCCGCGTCCACGAGGCCGAGCAGCTTGCGCTCGCGTGTCGTGACATAGATGGAGTCGAGCCCGTTTTCGCTGAGCTTGCGCAGCACCGTGCGCGGGCCGTCGTCCTCGCGCGCCGTGGCACGGACCGGGCGCATGGCATGCCGCGCGGTCAGAATGCGCGACATGTCGACCCCCTCGATGAAGCGAGCCACGTACTCGTCGGCCGGGTTGGTGAGGATATCCTCGGGCGTGCCGATCTGCACGATCTCGCCATCCTTGAGCAGGATGATGCGGTCGCCGATGTTCAGGGCCTCGTCGAGATCGTGGGTGATGAAGATGGTGGTCTTCTTCATCCGGTGCTGCAGCTCCAGCAGCTCCTGCTGCATGTCCTTGCGGATCAGCGGGTCGAGGGCCGAGAAGGCCTCGTCCATCAGCAGCACGCTGGAATCGTTGGCCAGCGCGCGGGCCAGACCGACGCGCTGCTGCATGCCGCCGGACAGCTGGCTCGGCATGGCGTCTTCCCAGCCATCCAGCCCCACCTGCTTCAGGGCGTCACGGGCCTTCTGGGTACGTTCGGCCTTGTCGACCCCGCGGATCTCCAGGCCGTACTCGGCGTTGTTCTGCACCGTGCGATGCGGAAACAGCGCGAAATTCTGGAAGACCATGGAGAAGTGCCTGCGGCGACACTGCAGCAGCTCCTTCTCGTTGAGCTTGGGGATGTTTTCCCCATCGATGATGATGTCGCCTTCGGTGGGCTCGATCAGCCGGTTGAGACAGCGGATCAGGGTGGACTTGCCGGAGCCCGACAGCCCCATGATCACCAGCAGCTCGCCCTCCTTGACGTCGAAGCTGATGTTGGAAAGGCCCAGGGTCTGGCCGGTCTTCTCGAGGATCTCGGGCCGCTTCAGGCCCTGGTCGCGCAACTCGAGTGCCTTCTTCGGCTGGCTGCCGAAGACCTTGCTCAGGCCGCGTACCTGGATCTTGGTCGTTTGGGATTCGCTCATCGACTTCGCCTGTTTTCGTCGTGACCTGTCTCGTCGCGGGATAGGCGATGGCAATGGATTCTGCATTGCAATCGCTTATCCCTGCTCTCATAACGATTACTTATAATTTACGGCGCATCATACATTCTTATTGAAAGGGCTTCAAATCAGAATAGCTGATGATTGATCAACGGTTCAAAAAAACACTGGCTCAACCATGCGCCTGTGCGACGAGCGAGGTCCTCAGACCCTTGGGTTTTCCAGACGGTGGCGTTGCCAGTCGCTGGTGGGTTCGTTGAGTCGCAGGGCAGCGTCGACCACCTGCTCCTCCATGTTGTAGCGGCAGGTGAAGCCGAGTTGCTTCATCAGGGCGCGCATCGGGCCGTTGTCTATCATGATCTTGCCGATCATTTCCAGGGTGCCGAGCCCCCGGCAGTAGCGGATCATCTTCTCCATCAGCAGCCGCCCCAGCCCGTGGCCGTGCAGGTCGTCGCGGATGATGATCGAGAACTCGGTGCGAATGTTGTCCGGGTCGTTCCAGACCCGGACGACCCCCAGCATCTCCTTGCTGCCGTCATCGCGCTGATGCTCGGCGATGAAGGCCATCTGGCGGTCGTAGTTGATCTGGGCCAGGCGTGACAGGTCGCGCTGGGTCAGGTCGGCCTTGTTGTGGAAGTAGCGATAGCGAATGCTCTCCTCGGAAAGCTGGGCGTGGAAGCTGGTGATCAGGGGGGCATCCTCGCCGCGGATCGGACGGATCTCGACCGGCATGCCGTCGTTGAGGGTGACCCACTCTCGCAGCTCCTCGGGATAAGGCATGATGGCATGGCGCGCCGGCCTGCCGAGGTCCATGGCGAAGTCGACGGCCACCAGGCCATCGCGGTTGAGCAGCAGCGGGTTGAGCTCGAGACCACGCAGTTCCGGCAGGTCGGAGGCCATCTGCGAGAGCTTGACCAGCAGCTGGCAGAGCCGGTCGATATCGCGCTCGGGGTCGCGGGAATGCTCATGGATCAGGCGTGCGGCGTGGGTGCGCTGGATGAGCTCGTCGGCCAGGGTCATGTTCAGTGGCGGCAGCGCGACATGGCGGTCGGCGAGCACGTTGACCTTGTAGCCGCCGATCCCGAACACGATGACCGGACCGAAGGTCGCGTCCCGGGTGATGCCCGCGCAGAGCTGCATGGAGTGCTTGCCGCGCTGCATGCTCTGCAGGCAATACTCGTGGATACGGCTTTCCGGAAACTTCTCGCGAACCTTGTCGCCGAGACGGCGGATGCCGTCGGCCACCTGCTCCGGGCTCTCCAGGTCCTGCAGCAGGCCGGCGGAGAGCTTGTGGGGATGACTGCGATAGCGAAACGGCACGCAGTTGTGGTCGTGTACCACCTTCAGGGCCATGCGGCCGTCCAGCTGGGCCGCGGCTTCGGCCCCCTCCTCGGGGGTTGCGATGTAGCGGCTCGGCGCCGCGGGGATGCCGTAGGCCGCCAGCACCTCCGCGGTCTCCCGATGGGTCAGGCGATCGCGGTTGCCGGCCTTGGCTTCCTCGATCAGGCGATGGCAGCGGGTTCGGATGTCCGGTGTGGTCGTGAACGGCAGGCTCGGCGGTGTTTCCTGCAGCAGCGCCTGCACACGCTGGTAGTCGACCATGTGCATGAAGGCCTTGATGGCCTTCTCGGGCGAAATGTACGTCGGGATCCCCGCCAGGTTGCATTCGTGGCGGGCGCTCAGCGCTTCCTCGAGGCCCATCCAGCTGGTCAGCAGATTGCGCTTGAAGCGCCGGCGATTGGCGACCAGGGCCTGGGCGGTGGTGCGCGACGGGGCCAGTCGCGTGGGGGCATGGACCACCAGCACGGCATCGGTATTGGCGTCGGCGGCGACGATTTCCAGCGCCTCGACGAAGCGCTCGGGGGTCGCATGCCCGCCCAGGTCCACCGGGTTGCGCCCCGGCAGGCTGAGGTCGAACTCTCCGGCGGTGAGCGCCTCGCGTGTTTCCGCCGTGAAATCGGCCAGACGCCCGCCGGCACTGACCAGCTTGTCGATGGCCAGCAGGGCCGGCCCCAGCCCGTTGGCGACGATGGCCAGACGGTCGCCGCGCAGCGGCTTCATCCGGGTCAGCGTCTCGAGAGCGTCGAACAGCGCGTCGGAATCGTCCACCCGGACCACCCCGGCCCGCGACAGGGCGGCATCGATGATCACATCGCGGTTGGCCACGCCCGGTGTCGGCGCGACCGCGGCGAGATCGGACTGCGGCGTGCGGCCGCTCTTGATCGCCAGCACCAGGCGGTTGCGCGACGTGTCGCGCAGCGCGGTCATGAAATGCTGGGCATCGTGGATGCGCTCGAGGTGCAGCAGCATGGCCTGGCAGGGCGAGTACTGATTGATGTAGTCGATCAGGTCGGGGAGCATCACGTCGACGCTGTCGCCGAGCGTCACCAGGTGCGAAAAGCCGATGCCCCGCCCCGCCGCCCAGTCGATCATGGCGTTGCCGAGCATCCCGGACTGGCCCAGGTAGGCCACGCGCCCGCGCTTGATCGGCTGACTGGCATAGCTGGCGTTGAGCCGGCGTCCCGGAACGATCATGCCCATGCACTCCGGGCCCAGCACGCGAATGCCCGAGCGCCGCGCCGCGGCCAGCATGCGTTCGCGAATCGAGCCGCCGTCGCGTCCGGCATCATCCAGGTAGGCGCCGCCCGAGAGCACCATGGCCGCCCTGACGCCGAAGCGGCCCAGCTGCTCGATCAGCTGCGGCACGGTATCGACCGGCGAGCAGATCACCGCCAGGTCGGGCACCTCGGGCAGGTCGGCGACATGCCTGACGCAGGTGCGGCCGTGAACGGACGCATACCCCTTGGGGTTGACCGCCCAGATCGTGCCGGGGAACTGGCTTTCGGTCAGGTTGCCGATCACCAGCCCCCCCATCGAGTGGGTCTTTTCCGATGCACCGATGACCGCGATGGAGCGCGGTTCGAAGAAATACCGCAAGAAGCGCGTGCTCACGAGTGTCTCCCTTGCCCCGAGGTTGTTCCCTGTGTACGACTTATTGACAGTGTCGTGCAAGCCTCGCCGACCATTACCTTGTTATGGCCTTCAGCCGGAGACCCCCATGATCACTGCCTTCATCACGCATTCGCACTGTGATCTGCATCACATGGGGCCGGAACATCCGGAAAGTCCCAAGCGCCTGGAAAGCATTCGTGCCCACATGGCGCTGGCCGGCGTGCTCCAGCAGACCATGCAGTCCGAGGCCCGCCCCGCCACCGACGAACAGATCACGCGCATCCATCCGGCGCGTCATCTGCAGGCCCTGAAACGCTGCGTCCCGGAGCAGGGGCTGATCAACCTCGACAACGACACCTTCATGAACCCCGACAGCCTCGAGGCGGCCCGGTTCGCTGCCGGCGCGGCCATCACCGGGGTCGATCGGGTGATGCGCCACCAGGCCGACAACGTCTTCTGCGCCGTGCGCCCGCCGGGCCACCATGCCGAGATCAGCGAGGCGATGGGCTTCTGCTTCTTCAACAATGTCGCCGTGGCCGCCGCCCACGCCCGGGCGCGCTACGGTATCCGCCGGGTGGCCATCATCGATTTCGACGTCCACCAATGTAACGGCACGATCGACATCTTCGGCGGTGATCCCGACACCCTTGTGTGCACCAGCTATCAGTATCCCTTCTATCCCTGGCGGTACCTGCGTGCCAGTTTCGACAACGTCATTGACACGCCGCTCGAGCCCGGGTGCGATGGTCCGGCGTTCCGGCGGCTGGTGGAACGCGACTGGCTGCCCGCCTTGCAGGCCCATCGCCCCGAGCTGATTCTCGTCTCGGCCGGCTTCGACGCGCATCGCGACGATCCCCTGGCGGACATCTGCCTGGACGATGTCGATTACCACTGGATCACCACGCTGATCATGGATGTCGCTCGTGTCCACGCGCAGAACCGCCTCGTCTCGGTGCTCGAGGGCGGTTACTCGCTCGAGGCGCTGGGTCGCAGCGCCACATCGCATGTCCGTGCCCTGCTGGGCCAGCCTTTCACGCAGGGGTGAATTGGCGTTTCCCGAAATCGGGAAACGCCGAGGCGCCATGGTCGTTCGTGGTCATGCCAATAGCGGGATTCGGCAGCGAATGGGTGCCGGGCTGTGGTAGCATCGAGGAAACTAAGTTTCCTATCGTGAACAGCCACCATGTCAAACACCGATCAGGATGCCGCACTGCGCATCGCTTCCGGGCGCAAGCCCTTCGTCGAACCCCTGCAGCTGGGCGAGCGGCTCAAGGAGATTCGTCTGGCCAATCAATGGACGCTGGAGGATGTCAGCCAGCGAACCGGGCTGGCACGCTCGACCCTCTCGAAGATCGAGAACCACCAGATCTCTCCGACCTTCACGGCCGTGCAGAAGATGATTCGCGGTCTGGACATCGACCTGCCGCAGCTGCTCAGCGCGCCCCGGGCCCAGACCCGCACCATGGGGCGCCGGGACCTGACGCGCGGCGGCGACGGGCAGCGTCACCCCACCCCCACCTACGAGCACGAGCTGCTCTCCCATCAGCTGGCGCAGAAGCGCATGATTCCCTTCAAGACCATCGTCCGGGCCCGCGACTTCGCGGCGTTCAGCGAGTGGGTCCGTCACGACGGCGAGGAATTCCTGATCGTGCTCGATGGCAGCATCATGCTCTACACCGAGTTCTATGAACCCGTGCGCCTCGACCAGGGTGACAGCATCTATTTCGACAGCGACATGGGGCATGCTCTCGTTTCGTTGAGCGAACAGGATGCCACGGTGCTCTCGGTCTGCACGCGAGCCGACGGCACCTGACCCACCGGCTGTCGCGCTTGTCGCTTCAGACGGCGAGCGTTTGTGTCAGCGCCGGCCAGAGTTCGGCGAAATCGCGCTCGAGCCGCGCGTAATCGGCCTCGATCCACTCCGCCAGCTCGACCATCCGGTTCGGCCCGCGGAGACGGTTGCCGATTCCCTGCAGGGCCCGACAGGTGAAGTGAAGATCGGCGTAACGCGACAGCCAGTCCTCGGCGATCATGACGGGCACCATGCCCGCCAGTCTGTCCGGTGCGGGGCGTTGCTCCAGCACCCGATAGCAACGTTCGATCAGCGCCGGGTCGGCGATATCACGAGCCAGAAAGTGATCCCAGACCATGTCGAGCGCAATGCCGGCATAGCGTCGCCCGTCACGCGGTGCACGAGCCCGCGCTTGGTGCACCACCGGATGCTGGTCGACGCCGGCGTCGACCCGACGGTGATGGCGGATGCCTGCGGCGACGGGGGTATCCCAGGCCTGCAGATCGCTTCCCTTGACGCCGTCGGCGATCAGGTTGCCATAGAGGAAGTCGTCCGAACCGCCCCGGGCCAGCCAGCCATGCGCCAGGAAATTCATGATCCTAGAGGCAGTTGGTGGGCTTGGGCAATCCGGCGAGCCGAGCCGCCACCTTGGCGGGGCTTTCCGGGAACAGCCGCATCAGATGCAGTGAGCGGCCCTTTTCCGGCCCGAGCTGCTGTCCAGCCGCCTTGACCAGCGGACGCATGGCCGGGGCCATCTCGTAGCGTCGATAGAACTCGCGCAGCAGGTCGAGAATCTCCCAGTGCTCGGCGGTGAGCGTGCGGCCTTCCTCGGCAGCCAGGGCTTCGGCGACGGCAGGCGTCCAGTCGTCCAGGTCAACCAGATAGCCTTCGGGGTCGAGCGCCACGGTGCGGCCCCCGACGTCAAGGTGGCGGGCGATGCTTGTGGTTGCCATCAGTACCAGCTCACGGTGCGTTGGGTTTCGGCGGTCAGGGCCACGAAGCCGGCCATGTCCACGGGAATGATCCAGTCGGCATGGCGCTCGGCCAGGCCGCGGGCCGACAGATCGTCCTGCAGCGCGTAACAGCGCCCTTTCAGCGTTTTGAAACAGTCAGCCTGGGGCGACACGGCCCCATAGACACCCGATTCGATGAGCAGCAGGCGGTCGTCGGGGCCCATGGCGCGCAGCACGTCTTCGGGCAGACGGCTGCCGGCCGGGGAGCGGTTGAGTAGGTGCAGTAGCATGGCGCTTTCCCGTGCCCGGAGTCAGAAATTGAAGACGGGGGCAGCCGACGCGATCACGGCAGGTAGCTGCTCGGCGGTCACGGGCGTCGCCGACCATTGCAGTTCCGCCGTGGACAGCCCACGCTCGGCCAGCGAGATCGCGTCGACACGCAGATCCTCGATATCGTACATGGCGAGCATGTCGAGGGTGGGATGCGTCCCCTTCTGCCCCAACGGCCCCGCCGTCTGCCCCGGGCGCAGCGCCTCGACGCCGTCCCCCATGAACAGAAGTGTAACCGTGCGGCCGAAGGCGGCGGCGACCAGGGCCACGTCCAGCCCTTCACGCAACCAGCTGCCGTCATGCGGTGCATGACGCAGAA
This sequence comes from Modicisalibacter sp., assembly GCF_055145905.1. Taxonomy (NCBI): domain Bacteria; kingdom Pseudomonadati; phylum Pseudomonadota; class Gammaproteobacteria; order Oceanospirillales; family Halomonadaceae; genus Modicisalibacter; species Modicisalibacter sp. The sequence continues at coordinate 170,033 of NZ_JBSREH010000016.1, forward strand.
TCACCAGCAGTGGCCTGTCAGCGGTGTCGTCGCTCATGTGGGCTCCTCAGGGGGCGAAGGTCACCATACGATCGTGGGTGATACCCGCCTCGACCAGCTGGCCGATCCCGGCGAGAACGAAGGGCGGCTCGACCGAAAAGGCGGGCTTGCCGTAGCGTTGTGCCTCGCGTTCATCGAGCAGGCCCCGGCGCAGCGCAGCGGCCACACAGACCAGCAGCTCCGTCCCCTGTTCGTTCGCCAGGCGCACCCAGGCATCGACCAGGTGGGGCTCGTCCTGGGGCGGCGCCGCCAGGCGCGACGTATTGTAGACCCCATCGTGATAGAAGAACACGGTATCCAGACGGTGGCCCTGCGTGATCAGTGCCTCGCCGAAGCGAAGGGCGGAATGGGTGGCCGCCTGACTGTAGGGGGCGCCCAGCACGACCAGTGCATAACGCAGCTTGCCTTGTTCGCTCGCCACTCTCGTTCTCCTGCCTTCCTTCAATGCAATGGCCCCGCCGACAAGGGCGGGGCCGAACTTGACGCGCTCCGGGAAGCGTCAGTCGTCGCTCATCACCCCCAGCAGGGACAGCAGGCTGAGGAAGAGATTATAGATAGAGACATAGAGCGTCACCGTGGCGAGGATGTAGTTGGTCTCGCCGGCACGGTGCACGATCTCGCTGGTCTGGTAGAGAATGACCGCCGAGGAGAACAACACGAAGCCAGCGGAGACGGCCAGGGCCAGCGCACCGATGTTGAAGAGCATCGCCACGACCATCGCGATGACCAGCACGATCGCGCCGGCCATCAGGAAGTTGCCGAGGAAGCTGAAGTCCTTGCGGGTCACCAGCGCCACGGCGGACAGGCCGATGAAGGTGGCACCGGTCATGGCCAGCGCTGTCATCACCAGCTGGGCGCCGTTGGGGATCGAGAGATAGAGGTTCAGGATCGGCCCGAGCGTGAAGCCCATGAAGCCGGTGAAAGCAAAGATGGATAGCAGCCCGGCAGCCGAGTTCGCGGTCTTGTGCACCAGGAACATCAGACCGTAGGCGCCCAGGAAGAAGATCAGGATGTTCATCTGGCCCATGCCCAGTGCCATGGCGCCGGCGGCCGTCACCGCCGAGAACAGCAGGGTCATTGCCAGCAGCAGGTAAGTGTTGCGCAGTGTCTTGTTGGTCGCCAGTACCGACTGACTGCGGTCTGTCGCATGCGAGGAGGGATAGGCCATGGGGTCGGCTCCTGTCGTTTTATAACGGCAATAATTGGACCTAGCATGCCCACTCGCGGTTCCCTGCGCAAGCCTGGCTCGGCCCCGGAACGGCGCAGCGTCAGGGGGATCCCGACACACACGGCGCGTGCCGGGATAACGATCGCCCACGGCGATTCAGGGTGCCTTGTCGCCCGCCAGATTGAGCTTCAGGGCGATGCCGGCATCGGGGGAAACATTGTTGACCTGCAGTGCGTGCTCGGTCATTTCCGCCTCCAGACGCTCGAAGGCCTCCGGATCATCACGCTGCATGGCAAGCAGCTGATTCTCGGAAAGGTTCCGGGAGCCGATGAAGTCCCTGCCGGTCTTGCGCAGGGCCGTACCGGTCTCGCCGGCAGCGGTTTCATGAAAGCTGCTACCGGGCTCGCCGGCATTCTGTAGCGTAATTTCCATGGCGGTCTCCTTGTGCCGGGTCATGGCGTGTCGATAACGCCAGAAACAGCGTCACTCCGCCCTGGTGACGAGCGCTGCATAATGTGCGGGAACATCGCCGATCTCGGGTTGAAAGCCCGGTTCGGTCACGGTCAGGCGTGTATCGCTCTGGTCGGAACGCCGGTGAATCAGTACATCGCCCGAGGCAATCTCGTGAATGGCCTCGACAATGACCCGATCGGCTTCAACGGTTCCGTGCAAGGGCCCCAGGCGCTCGCCGGAGCCCTTCTCGATGAACAGCGTGTCGTTGTACGGGGTTTCAGTGGGCATGGCCTTCTCCTTGGCAGCGCAACGCATCAAAGCGTGTCGTAGAGCGCATCGACTTCCTTCTTGGCTTGCTCGCGTTCCAGTCCGTGGCGCTCCTGCAGCTTGCCGACCAGCTTGTCATACTCACCGTCGACCACATCGAGGTCGTCATCGCTGAGCTTGCCCCAGCGGCGTTTGACCTCGCCCTTCACCTGATTCCAGTTACCTTTGACCTGATCACGGTTCATGATCGTCTCCTTGTCGAGGATGTCCTTCGGTTGCAGGCAGCCGTCCCGGCCACCCAGTTTCAACGTAGCAGTCCTGTCGGTGCTGCGCCTACCCCGTGATAAAAAACCATCTCGATATTGCCTCTCGTTGCTGGGAATCGAAATCGGGGCGACGTAAATCACCGAAGGAGTTGACGCCAAAAGAAAAAGTGGTAATATACAGCGCCGTGAGCCGGAGGGATGGCAGAGCGGTTGAATGCACCGGTCTTGAAAACCGGCGAAGGTTAACGCCTTCCCAGGGTTCGAATCCCTGTCCCTCCGCCACTTCGAACATGACGCCCCGAGATTTCAGTCACTTACTGGTCTCGGGGCGTTTTCGTTTCGGGCTGCCCCACCACCCTGTTACACTCCAATCCCTACACAAGCCCCACAACTTTACTGAGCCGGTCATGCAGAAACCCGGGCGCATGCGCAGGCGGCTTAAGCGGCTGATCCTTCGCGAGCAGGCCAAGCGGGCCAATCCCTCGCCTTACCGCAAGGCAGGAACGCACGCCACCCGGCAGCAGTTCCTGGAGGCCACGCGAAACGTGGGTGTCATTGTCGTGGCCACCTGTTTTACCGCCGGCTGGGTCATCACCAACCCGAGCGTCAACACGGATGGCGTCGGCTGGGGCGTGCTCATGGGGCTCGTGTTGATATTCATCGGCGCGTTCGGCTATGGTTACGTGGAACGCGACAAGGCCTCCGACGAGCGAGGTGATGCTCATGAATGAATGGGTACTGGCAGGTCTGCTGATGACGTTGGGCGTCGTTTCCTGCCTCATGGTCTGGAGCCAGAACCGTGAGCGGCACGGGAAACGCTCCATTGCCGACAGCCTGCTCAACTGGATCGCCAGGCACGTTGCCTGATATCGACACACGCCTCCATGCCAAAAGGGCTGCCATCGGCAGCCCTTTTTGTTGTTCCTGTTCCTGTTGCCTGCCCCGCCGTGGCACGGTGCTCCTCGACTTTCGACCAATCACAGACGCCGCTTGGTCCGCGCCGTGGGTATGGCGGTAGCCGGATCGTCGGGCCAGGGGTGCTTGGGATAGCGCCCGCGCATGTCCTTGCGCACCTCGAAGTAGCCTTGCGCCCAGAAGCTGCCCAGATCACGAGTGACCTGCAACGGGCGCCCTGCCGGCGAGAGCAGGTGCAGCAGCACCGGCACACGCCCGCCAGCCAGCCGCGGCGTTTCCGCCAGGCCGAACAGTTCCTGCAGCTTGACTGCCAGTACCGGTTCATCGCCGGTATAGTCGAGTCGCACGCGCGAGCCGCTGGGCACGCGGAGATGGGTCGGCGCGAGGCCATCCAGGGCCTGCTGCTTGGACCAGTCGAGCCGGTCGTGCAGGATCCGCGCGAACGGCAACGCATCGAGCCGGTCGAGTCGGCGTATTCCATTGAGATAAGGGGTCAGCCAGGCTTCCAGGGTGGCCAGCAGCGCCGCCTGTGACCAGTCTGGCCAGTCGTCGCCGAGCTCGCGACGCAGCAGGGCCACCCGGGCACACAGCTGCAGCGCCTCGCCATTCAGTGCCAGGCGCCCTCGCCGCCGGACCGCCCCCAGCAGGGCCTCCTGCACGGCGCTTTCGGGCAGTTCACGCAACAAGGGGCGCCGAGCCAGAATCAGCTCGCCCAGCGCCCTGACCTCCTCGCCCACCACGCGCTCCTCGGCATCGTCCCACGTCAGGCGAGGCCGATAGACACGAGCCTCGGGAAAAAGCGCGGTGATTGACTCCTTGTCGATCTCGGCCGCGCGGAAGATCCGCGCGCCCTGGGCCTGACCGTCGAGTTCCACCGCGACCAGCGCCTCGGCATGGGCCAGCGGATGGCGCTCATCGAGCCAGGCCTGATTGCCCGCTGCCAGCTTGAAGCGCCCGGGGGCCTGGCGTAGCGCCACCCGCTCCGGGTACGCCATGGCCAGCAGCTTCCCCAGCGGGGCCAGGGTGTCCACGGCCAGCCCGCATCTCAGCCGATCGGCCAGACGCCGGGCCTCGCGGTACCAGGACCCGGTCGGATCCTGCGCCTGACGTGCGGGGCGTCGCGCCACCACGGTCGCCAGATCGGGGTCGTCATTCGCCACACCGCGCCCCTCGAGCAATGCTGCCAGCCAGCAGGCCAACGGCCGGGCCCCGAGCTGTCCGGCGCGTTCGAGCATCACGGCCAGCCGCGGATGCGTCGGATGGCAGGCACAGGCACGCCCGAGCGCGGTCAGGTGGCGATGCTCATCCAGCGCGCCCAGGCGCTGCAGCAGGGCCTGCCCCGCCGCCAGCGCGGCGACCGGCGGCGGTGTTACCCAGGTGAGCTGGTCGGCGTCATCGATCCCCCAGCGGGCCAGCTCGAAGGCCAGTGGTGCCAGGTCCGCCTGCTGGATCTCGGGCTCGCCATGGGCCGGCAGCGGCTGTTCCCGTGCCCAGAGCCGGTAGCAGGCGCCGGGCCCCTGCCGCCCGGCTCGCCCGCGGCGCTGATCGGCACTGGCCTGATTGACACGGCGTGTGGCCAGACGCGTCAGACCGTGACGAGCCTGGAAGACCGGCACACGCTCGAAACCGCTGTCGATGACGGTGTGCACACCCTCCACTGTGACACTGGATTCGGCGATCGCTGTGGCCAGAACGATGCGTCGCCGACCCTCGGGATCACGGGCGATCGCCTGCTGCTGGGTATCGATCGACAGCCGCCCGTGCAGTTCGCGTACCACCATGCCGTCGGGAAGCGGCGCGAGCTCGCGGGCCAGGCGCCGGATCTCGCCGACGCCGGGCAGGATGACCAGCAGGTCCCCCGCTTCGTGGTCGAGTGCTTCATGCACTACCCGGGCCTGCTGCCGGGCCGGGTCGTCACGGGAGTCGAGTGGGCGATAATGCGTCGTCACCGGAAAGTGGCGCCCGGCGCACTCGATGAGCGCCGCGTCGGCGAGCACCGCCTGCAAGGCTTGAACATCGAGGGTAGCCGACATGACCAGCAGTCGCAGGTCGTCGCGCAGCCCGGTCTGGGCGTCCAGGGCCAGTGACAGGCCCAGGTCCGTCTCCAGGCTGCGTTCGTGGAACTCATCGAAGATGAGGCCGGCAACCCCCTCGAGCATGGGGTCGTCCTGGAGCAGGCGTGTCAGCACTCCCTGAGTGACGACCTCGAGCCGCGTCGCCTCGCTGGTACGGGTTTCGCCCCGCATGCGATAGCCGACCGTCCGCCCCACCGGCTCGCCGAGCTGCTCGGCCATGTGGCGCGCCGCCAGTCGAGCGGCAACGCGGCGCGGTTCCAGCAGCAACAGCTTGCCGGTACGACACCACTCGGCCTCGAGCAGGGCCAGTGGCACACGCGTGGTCTTGCCGGCCCCGGGTTCGGCGACCAGGATCGCCCGGGTGCGTGCTTGCAGGGCGTGCTGGATGTCTTCGAGGCGAGCCTCGATGGGAAGCTCTTGTGGCACTGTCATTCTCTCGTCGTTTCGTCAGGGTGCGACCATGGTACACATCGGCAGCCGTCGGCGGCGGTTGCGCGGCCTGTGTCACACTTTGTATCGTCGGTGGTTCACCCATGAATAATGCATTCCAGAACGATTTACAGGTGATGGCATGTCCGTGTACGCAGTGAACTACGATCTTCAACGCCCCGATACCTACGACGGGTTCTACGACATTCTCGAATCCGTACCGCACGTCGCCGTCATGGATGGCTTCTGGCTGCTGGAAGCCGAGGGCGATGCCGGAGCCCTGCGCGACCGGCTCAAGCGTCATGTCCATCAGGAGGACGCCGTTTTCGTCATGCATGTCGACGAGGACTGGGCCGGCGCCGGCACGCGCTGCGGCGCCTGGCTGAATGCCGAGGAACGGCGTGCGGGTTGACGCACGTTATGGACGCGTTGCGGGGGGTGGCGCCTATCGTGTCACCTTGGAAGCGCAATTCCTTCATGCAGGTAGGAGGCCCCATGTTGCAGCAAGCCCTGGCCGTCCGCGAACTTCGGCCCTCGCCGGATGACGCCGCCACCCGTTACGAACTCTACGACAGCGATACCGGAACGCCGCTGGGTACCTTTCCCAGTCAGGCCGCGGCGCAGGACGAGGTCGCACGTCTCGAGGCTTCGAACCGGGCCGCGCTCGACCCACCCGGCGGCCGGGAAGACCCCGGCACCGGCTAAGTCGCTCCCGGCGGCGTCTCAATAGAGGCGCAGCCCTACCCGGGTTACCTGGTTACCCTGCATCTCGCTGACCACCCAGTGGATCCCGTGCCAGTCGACATCGTCGCCGATCACGGGATGCCCGCCGACCCGCAGCGACACGAACTCCCCCAGTGTCATCTCCTGCTCTCCCGGGCTGAGCGTCAGCCCATAGGCATCCGCCACATCACGCATCAGCGCATGACCATCCAGGGTGAAGGTGCCGAAGAAGGCCCTTTCCTGCTTGAGTCGAGCGTCGCCATTGAACAATCGGTTGAGGGCCGGCAGATCGGCACTGCGGCCGATCACGCACAGCACGTCGCCCAGACGTAGCCGGGTGCTGCCCTTGGGATGCAGCATGGTGCGCTGACGAAATAGGGCGGAGATCAGGGCGCCGGAGGGAAAACGCAGCAGACGGATGGGCACGTCCTCGAGGGCGTCGTTTTCCACCTGATAGACGAACATCTCATAGTCGTTTTCCGGCAGCACGCCCAAGGGGCCGCGCCGATTGGGGGTGACTTGCGCTGGAATCTGGACCCGGGTCCAGCGAGCCACCAGCGACAGGGTGCCGCCCTGGACCAGCAATGACATGATCACGGCGAAGAAGGCAATGTTGAAGTAGACCGCCGCGTTCTCGACCCCACCGATGACCGGGAAGATCGCCAGTACGATAGGAACCGCACCGCGCAGGCCGACCCAGGCGATGAAGACCACCTCGCGCCACCGGAAGCGGAAGAACGGCTTGATGGCCAGCACCACAGCCAGGGGGCGAGCCAGAAAGATGAGCACGAACGAGAGTGCGGCGCCGGGCAGCGCGTAGGAGAGCATTTCCCGCGGGCTGACCAGCAGGCCCAGCACCAGGAACAGGCCGATCTGGCTCAGCCAGGCGAAGCCGTCATGCACCGGCAGGATGAAATTGAGGTGGCGCCCCGGGCGGTTGCCGATCATCAGCCCGGTCAGGTAGATGGCCAGAAAGCCGCTGCCGCCGAAGGCGCTGGTCAGGCCGAACACACAAAGCCCCAGAGCCAGCGTCAGCAGTGAATACAGGCCGGGGGCCAGGTCCAGCCAGCTCAGCAGGCGGGCGATCAGCCAGCCGGCTCCCACACCGACCACCATCCCCAACCCGAACTGATTGACGAACATGCCCAGCGTATCGAGCGGCCCGCCGATATCGCCGGTCAGCAGTGCGACCAGGGTCAGGGTCAGGAAGATCGCCATGGGGTCGTTGGTGCCCGACTCGATCTCCAGGGTCGCGCCCACCCGCTCGTTGAGATTGACGCCCTGCCCGCCCAGCAGCGAGAACACGGCCGCGGCATCGGTGGAACCGACGATGGCGCCGACCAGCAGGCCTTCCGCCGGGGACAGACCCAGCAGCCACATGGCGAACAGGCCGACGATGCCGCTGGTCAGGAAGACGCCCAGGGTTGCCAGCGACAGCGCCGGCTTGAACCCCACGCGGAACGTCTTGAGCCGGGTGCGCAGGCCACCGTCGAGGAGAATCAGCGCCAGGGCCAGATTGCCGATGAGAAAGGCCAGCGGGTAGTTGTCGAACTCGATGCCCAGCAGGCCGTCCTCGCCGACCAGCATGCCCAGGGCGAGAAAGACCAGCAGCAGCGGTACGCCGAACAGCGATGACAGCCGGCTGGCCAGTATGCTCAGGGCCAGCAGGGACCCGCTGAAGAGAAACAGGGTATTGACGCTATCCATGGCCGATCCTTGCCCAGACAGAGCACTATTATGCCATGGTCGTAGAAACCTGAGCAGGTGCCCCCGTTCTGGTCACTCCCTCGCGGCAAGGATAGACTGGTTCGCCGCCCGCTCGGCGGGCGTCTCATCGCGATCTACAAGGAATCCTTCATGCTGGAGCGACGCCTTTCGACACTCCTGATGAGTGTCTGGCTGGTGATCAGCCCCTCGGTGCCGGCGGCGACCACGGTCGACGCCGAAGCCGCTGCCTCGGCACAACAGGTAGCCGCGGGCGACGCCGCCCCGGTACTGCGCCTTCATGACAACCCCCTGATTCGGCAGCTGGCGGAAGGCGCTGAAGCGGCCTTTCTCGCCGCCCCGGACGAGCCGTACTTCGCCCGCAGCGAGCCGGAGCCGATTACGCCGCCCCCGACGCACACCCTGCGCGTGATGCTGGACTGGTACATCAATCCCTATCACGCACCGCTGATCGTCGCCCGGGAACGCGGGCTCTTCGACCGCGAGGGGCTCGACGTGACGCTGTCGGCACCGGCCGACCCCAGCGTACCGGCCAAGCTGGTCGCCGCCAATCGGGCGGAACTGGCCCTGACATCGCAGCCGACCCTGCATCGTCTGGTGGCCAGGGACATGCCGCTGGTCCGGGTTGCCACGTTGATCCCGCTTCCCTTGAGCGGCTTGCTGGTGCGTGACGACGCCAGGATCGACTCGCTGGCCCAGCTCAAGGGCAAGACGGTCGGCTACGCTACCGAAAGCGTGGCCCAGGTCTATCTTGATGCCCTGCTCGAACAGCAACCCCTGACCCCGGATGACGTTACGCTCAAGCCGCTCGATTTCGCCCTCGGCCGGGCGCTGGCGGAGGGCGACGTGGACGCGATCATCGCGCCCCTGCGCCCCACCGAGCGTGACGGCCTGGCCCAGCAGGGTGTGGCCACCCATGAGTTGACGCCCGAGGAGAGCGGGCTGCCGTTGTACGATGCCCTGATCATCGTCGCCAATCGCGACACGCTCGGGCAGCACCGGCGAGATGTCTCGCACTTCCTGAAGGCGCTTGAGCAGTCCACGCTGTGGATCATCCAGCATCCCGACAAGGCTTGGGATCTGATCCGCAAGGCCGAGCCGGCGCTGGATACCCAGGCCAATGCCGATGCCTGGCCGAACGTGGTGCGCTACTTCGCGTTGCGCCCCGCCCTGCTCCAGCCGGAACGCTATCGGGGCTTTGAGCGTTATCTGAAGGCACGGGGGCTCCATAAGACTATCACCCCGCTGTCGAACCTGGCCGTCGAGCTGGATGTGCCGTGACGGCGCTTGCAGCAGGCCCCCTGGAGCCGGCCGAGAGCCGGCTCCGTCGCGATATCAGTCGCCTTGCGCCAGAAAGGCGTCCACCGCCTCGCGGAACGGCTTGGGTACCTCGGCGTGTACCCAGTGGCCGGCCTCGAGGGTGACAATCTCGGCATTGGGGAGCACTTCACGCACGGCTGGCAAGGAACTATCCGGCACATACGGGGATTGTGAGCCCCGGATCACCAGCGCACGGCCCTCGAAGGGTCCCTCGCCGGCCGGCAAGTCGACGATGGCGTCGTAATCGGCCGCTATCTCGTCGAGGCCCACCCGCCAGCGCATGACCCCTTCTTCCCTGACCAGGTTGGTCGCCAGGAACAGGCGCGTGGCCGAGGTCTCGATTTCTTCGGCCATCAGGGCGTCGGCCTCCTGGCGCGATGCCGGCCGGGCTCGCTCGACGCGGCGCATGGCGGCGAAGATGCTGTCGTGGCCATGCGCGTAGGTGATCGGCGCGATATCGGCCACGATCAGTGATGCGACACGCTGTGGCGCCAGGCGCGCCACACTCATGGCGACCTTGCCGCCCATCGAGTGCCCCAGCAGGTCGCAATCCGTGATTTGCAGCCGGTCCAGCAAGGCGATCACGTCGTCGGCCATGGCGGCGTAGTTCATGCCCGCCACATGCGGCGAACGGCCGTGATTGCGCAGGTCGACGGCCACGACCCGGCGGCGACGCTGCCACTGTTTGGCATGGGAGCGCCAGTTGTCGGCGCTGCCGAACAGGCCGTGCAGGATCACCAGCGGGCGTGTGTCTTCCGGGCCTTCCGCCTGATAATAAAGCTCGACAGTGTCACTCATGGAAGCGTTCCCTTTCCGGTCGCGGGATGATGGACCGCCTCGCATCCACGAGGCGGCGACGATTCAGACGCCCTCGCGTGCAGGCTGCGCACCCCAGGACAGCAGCCGGCGTGTCATGACACCCAGCAGCAGGCCGTACATGGGCAAAAACAGCAGCAGCGAGATGGTCAGCTTGACGGCATAGTCCACCCAGGCGATCTCGACCCAGTGGCTGGCCATGAAGGCGTCGGGACTGTGATGGAAGGCGATGGCAAAGAAGGCGAAGGTATCCGCCAGGTTGCCGAACACCGTCGACACCGCCGGGGCCACCCACCAGCGCGCATTGCGCCGCAGGCGATCGAAGACCTGGATGTCCAGCAACTGCCCGATCACGTAGGCCATGAAGCTCGCCAGGGCGATGCGCGCCACGAAGAGGTTGAAGGTCCCCAGGGCGGCCAGGCTGCGAAATTCTCCCTTCTCGAACAGGACCGACAAGAGATACGAGATCACCAGCGCCGGCAGCATGACGCGGGCGATGATACGCCGGGCCGAGGTCTTGCCGAACAGGCGTACGGTCAGGTCGGTAGCCAGAAAGATGAAGGGGAAACTGAAGGCACCCCAGGTGGTGTGGATCCCGGCAACGGTAAACGGCAGTTGCACCAGATAGTTGCTGGCGGCGATGACCAGGATGTGAAAGGCGGCCAGTGTGGCCAGGCAGCGTCGGTACTGGCCGTGACTCAGCGATAGCATGCGGCGGTTATCCTTTTTGGGTAATGGCGCGAGGGGTGAGGGAACCCTCGGGGCGAGCCTTCCGGCCCGCCGGACTCAGGGGCGCGGATTATACGCGAAATCGTTTTCCGCGTCGCGACCCTGAACGGCCAGGTGCGATCTCAGCGAGCGTGAGCGTCAGCCAGAAAGGCGTCGATCAGTGCACGCGATATCGAGTAGCTTGGTGGCAACTGCGGCAGCCGACGCGGGGTAAACCAGGCCGCATCGGCAATTTCCACGCCATCGATGCGAATGCGCCGGCTGGTGGCTTCGGCGAAGAAGCCCAGCATCAGGGAATGGGGAAACGGCCACGACTGGCTGCGGAAGTAGCGCAGCCGGCCGATGGTGACGCCCACCTCCTCGAACACCTCGCGATGCACGGCATCCTCCGCCGCTTCGCCGGGCTCGATGAAGCCCGCCAGTGTCGAGTAGCGCCCTGGGGGGAAGCGAGGGCTGCGGGCCAGCAGCAGGTCATCGCCATGGGTAACCAGCGTGATGATACACGGCGAGATGCGCGGGTAATTGCGATGCCCGCAGTGATCGCAGTGCATGGCGAATTCGCCGCTGACTCGCCGTGGGGGATGCCCGCAGCGCCCGCAGAAACGGTGATTATGCTGCCAGGCGACGACCTGCAGAGCCGTCGACAGCAGCGCGAAGCGTGACTCGTCCCAGCCCTCCAGCCACTGCCGCGCCTTGGGCCAGTCGCGAGGCTCGGGGTCGGCGATCACGGCGACCGGCTGCTCCTCCCAGAACCCCAGGGGCTGCGCTGCGGCCGGCCAGGAAGCCACTTCGGTGAAGGGTTGATCGTCGGGGCCGGCGGCGATTCCGTTGGCGCCGTCCACCCGGATCAGCAGTCCTCCCGTGCAGGCTTCAGCATCGGCGAGCTCGCGGCGAAACGTCATGGAGACTCCGTGTCGGCCTGTTTCACGCCGTCCCAGACGCACTGGCCGGCCTTGTCGCGAATGGCGGCCATCTTGGCTTCATGGGCCGACCACTCCTGCTCGCTGGGGCGCACCACGGCAAGCGGTGGGCGATCCGTGTTCAGGCGGCGAATACGGGCGGCGCCGGGGCCCGACTCCCCTTCGTGGTCGTTGCCGTCGGCATCGAGCATCAGGGCTGTCTGCCCGCCGGTCATCGCCAGATACACGTCGGCGAGAATCTCGGCGTCCAGCAGGGCTCCGTGCAGTACGCGGTGGCCGTTGTCGATGGCGTAGCGCTTGCAGAGGGCGTCGAGGTTATTGCGCTGGCCGGGATGCTTGTCACGGGCCAGCTTCAGGGTATCCAGAATGCCGCAATGATCGGCGACCGGGCCGAGCTTCGGCTCGCCGCGCCGGGCGTTGAGCATCGAAAACTCGTGGTCGATGAAGCCGACGTCGAACGCGGCGTTATGAATAACCAGCTCGCCGCCCCGGATGAAATCCCAGAAGGCATCCGCAATCTCGGCGAAGACCGGCTCATCGGCGACGCGCTCATTGGTGATGCCGTGTACCTCGATGGCCTCGGCCTCGATCTCCCGCTCGGGGTTGATGTATTGGTGATAGGTCCGGCCGGTCAGCCGCCGGTTGACCATTTCCACGGCACCGATCTCGATGAGACGGTGCCCTTCCCGGGGGTCGATGCCGGTGGTTTCGGTGTCGAGTATGATCTGGCGCATGATGTCTCGCTGACTGCAGGGAAAGTGGCGGAGCTATCAATCCGCGGCCGCCATAGCGGCGTCGATGGCCTCGTTGGCCAGAGCGTCGGCCCGTTCGTTACCCGGATGGCCGCTGTGGCCCTTCACCCAGTGCCATTCGATCTGGTGGCGATGGGTCTCTTCGAGGAGTTCCCGCCAGAGTTCGGCATTCTTGACCGGCTGGCGCGAGGCGGTCTTCCAACCCCGCTTCTGCCAGCCGTGGATCCACTCGGTGATGCCCTTGCGCAGGTATTCCGAGTCGGTATAGAGGGCGACACGACAGGGGCGCTTGAGTTCCCGCAGCGCCATCAACGCCGCTTTCAGCTCCATGCGGTTGTTGGTGGTCACCGCCTCGAAGCCGTTGAGTGTCTTCTCGTGGGGGCCCGATTCCATGAGCGCCCCCCAGCCACCGGGGCCGGGATTGCCACGACAGGCCCCGTCGGTATGAATCGTGACACTGGGTAGCGGGTGGTCAGTCAAGCTCGGCAATCCTCTCGTGTTGGCATTCGTCGCGTTCGTTCGACGTGCGGGCGACGCGGGTGGCGTGCCCGATCAGCCGCCCGCCGGGCACGCTCGCGGGCAGGGGCGGTCGGACGATCTGCACACGGTGTACCCGACGATGCGCCTGGATCATGTAGCTGTCCCCCAGCGGCAGATTGTAACGCCGCCCCAGGGTTTCCAGCCCCGGGTTGCCGGGCTGGCCGCCGGGCAGCCGGAAGGCACAGTAGTCTACCCGTTCGATTTCGAAATCGACAAACGCCAGCCAGTCGCGCAGACGGCCGGGAGACCGCCAGCGTCCCCGCCACGGCAGCCATTCGCGTCGCCCCGGCCAGGGGCGACGCCACCCTTCGATTCCCATCGGCGACCAGCCGAAGAGAATCAGTCGACCGTCATCGGCAACCAGACGGGTGACTTCCTGCAGGAGTCGGTGCGGTTCCGGCACGACTTCCAGCAGATGGTGGACAACCACCAGCGACAGGCTTTCGTCGGGCAGCGGGAAATGATCGGGCAGGCAGACGACATGGCAGTCATCGGCCGCCAGTTCCCGTGTGGGCGCCCAGCTGAGTGCATGGCGAATCGGGCACATGTCGGTCAGGCGGGGCGCCATGCCGACCTGCAGGCTATGCTGGCCGAAGAGGCGCTCGCAGACCGGCCCCAGGCAGGCGCGCTCGGCCTGCCAGTGAGACTGCCCGGCGGGTGTCGACCAGTATCGGCGACCTTCTCGCACCAGTCGGGCCAGCTGAATCGACGGCTCCGAATTTGACACGGCGGCTCGATCCCCCCAAGGTTTATGCCATTTCACGCAGCCAGCATTTGCGGGGCCCCCTGTGGGCGACGACATCCCCGGCATCGATGCCACACGCCGCCGGCTGCCGACAACCGTGCTGAGGATAGATACCCCATGATGAGCGTGACACCGATTCCGGCTTTCTCGGATAACTATATCTGGCTATTGCGCCAGGACGCCACTCCCGACGTTGCAGTCGTCGATCCGGGCGATGCACGCCCGGTCATCGAGGCGCTCGAGCGCGAGTCGCTGGCACTCGATACTATCTTGATTACGCATCATCACCCCGACCATACCGGTGGCGTTGCCGAGCTGGTCAAGCGTTACGGCTGTCGGGTCGTCGGCCCCGCCGGATCGCGCATCGAGGGTATCGACGAGCCGCTGGGCGATGGCGATGCCTGCCGCATTCTCGGCCGGCGCTTCGAAGTACTCACGGTGCCGGGGCATACCCTGGACCACATTGCCTTCTTTGCCTCCGGCACACCGCCGCTGCTTTTCTGTGGCGACACGCTGTTTTCCGCCGGCTGCGGCCGGCTCTTCGAGGGCACGCCCGAACAGATGTTCGATGCCCTGTCGCGTCTGGCGGCCCTGCCGGAAGACACCCTGGTCTTCGCCGCTCACGAGTACACCCTGGCCAACCTGCGCTTCGCCCAGGCTGCGGACCCGGACAACGCGCTGCGTGACCGCTTCCTCGCGGAATGCCAGCAGGCACGCTCCCTCGATCGTCCCACCCTGCCCAGCACGATAGGCCGAGAGCGCCAGATCAACCCGTTTCTGCGCACATCGGAAGCCGGCGTGCGCCGGGCCGCCGCCGCCCAGGGCGAAACCGATTCGCCGCTGGCGACCTTCGCCACCCTTCGCGCCTGGAAGGACCGCTTCTAATTCGTCCCATGGACGCTCATTTTCGCGCCCACAAGGCTTCAATGACATGATCAACCGACCCCTGCCCCGCCGCGGCCGATGCCTGGCGGGCGGTCTGCTCCTGACTCTGACGTCACTGGCCGGCAGCGTGCACGCTGCTGCCACGACACCCGAGTCACCCGATTCATTCTGGGATGCACTGATCCTGCAGCCCGCGCCCCTGCAGGATGTCTGGCAGCAGCTGCGCCAGGGCTTTCAATGGTCCTTCGACGCCCGTGAGCCGCGGGTCCAGCGCTGGATCGACTACTACCAGAGCCGCCCCCGGGGCGTGGCGAGGATCGCCGAACGGGCCCGCCCCTGGTTGTACTGGATCACCCAGGAAGTCGAACAACGCGGCATGCCCGCCGAAATCGCGCTGCTGCCGTTCATCGAGAGCGCCTACAAACCCACGGCCAAGCACCCCGGTGGGGCTACCGGACTGTGGCAATTGATGCCGGGTACCAGCGATGCGCTGGGGGTACGCCGCGACTGGTGGTACGACGGACGTGTCGACGTGATCCGCTCGACCAAGGCGGCGCTCGACTATCTGCAGCAACAGGCCGACCAGTGGTATGACGGCGACTTCGAACTGGCGCTGGCCGCCTACAATGCCGGCGCCGGCACCGTGAATCAGGCAATTCGCCGAGCCCGAGCAAATGGCGGGAGCGGCGACTACTGGAGCCTGCACCTGCCGCGGCAGACCATGAACTATGTGCCGAAGTTGCTGGCCTTGTCCCGGATCATTGCCGCTCCCCACCAATACGGGATCGAGCTGCCGTCGATTCCCGATCGGCCGGCCTTTGCCAGAGTCAGGATTCCCGGCCAGATCGACCTGAGCCGGGCCGCGAAACTGGCCGGCATCGCACCGGTTCAACTGCGCCGCCTGAACCCGGGGCTGCTGCAGAACATGACGTTGCCGTCCCGGTCGCCGGCCCTGCTGGTGCCGGCGAAGGACCACGACAGGTTCGTGGCAGCGCTATCAAGGCAGCCTGATGACGCACTGGCTCGCTGGCAGCGCTATCAGGTTCGCCGTGGCGATACGCTTTCCGCGATTGCCTCGCGCAAGGACGTGCCCATCAGCGTTCTGCGCCGAGAGAACGGCCTGCAGGGTGACATGATCCGTATCGGTCAGGTCCTGAGAGTGCCCCTCGAGCGCACGGTGGCGGATGCCGACACGGGTGAACGAATGGTGGTCAAGGTCCGTCCCGGCGACAGTCTGAGCCGAATCGCCGCCCGGCATGATGTCAGCGCCGCGGATATCGCCCACTGGAACGGGCTGGATCCGTCGGCTTATTTACATCCCGGGCAGCGGCTGACACTGTATTCACACTGACCGCCCGGGCCGCACCGGGGAGCCGCCGGGAACCTCCTCCGCCCGGCGGGGTCGAGAAGACTCCCCGGGCTCGTCGACGACCGGCTGGCGTGGGGCACTGCGAGTGAATGCGTGACCAGAAGGAAACCATCCATGCTACGAAGCGCCCTGGCGGCGTTGCTTGCCGTTTCGCTGTTGACCCCCGCCTCCTTCTCCCTTGCGGCCGAGGCCGTTGACGTTCCTACGGTGGCAGGGCTATCCCTGTATGATCAGCCGGCACTGAAGCCCGGTTTTACCCACTTCCCCTACACCAACCCCGATGCGCCGCAAGGCGGGGAGCTGGTACGTGCAGCGATCGGCAGCTTCGACTCCACCAACCCTTTCATCGTCAAGGGAACGCCGGCCAGTGGCCTGATGGCGGTCTATGACACCCTGATGGTCAGCAACCCCGACGAGCCCTTCTCGATGTACGGCCTGCTGGCTTCCGGCGTGCGACTTGATCCCGACCGGCGCTGGATGGAATTCGACATCAATCCGAAGGCCCGTTTTCATGATGGGTCGCCGGTCACGGCCGAGGATGTGGTGTTCAGCTTTCGGCTGCTGCGGGACGAGGGGCAGCCCTTCTATGCGGCCTATTATGCGGATGTCACCTCGGCTCAGGCGTTGGATGACCACACCGTGCGGTTTGACTTTGCCGAGGACAACTCGCGTGAATTGCCGCTGATTCTCGGCCAGCTGCCCGTGCTGCCCAAGCACTACTGGGCGAAGCGGGATTTCACCCGCCCCACCCTGGACAAGCCGATGGGTTCCGGCCCCTACCGGATCGCTAGCGTCGAGCCCGGTCAGCGCATCGTCTTCGAACGGGTCGATGATTACTGGGGGCGCAACCTGGCGGTCAACCAGGGGCGTCACAATATCGACCGGCTGGTATTTGACTATTACCGGGATCAGACCGTAGCCCTGGAGGCCTTCAAGGCGGGCAATCTCGACCTGCGCATCGAGTCCAGTGCCAGCAACTGGGCGACGGCCTATGACTTTCCGGCCGCCAATCAGGGCTTCGTCAAGAAACTGCTGGTGCCGGACGGCCAGCCGGCGGGCATGCAGGCCTATGTGATGAACCTGAGGCGCAAGAAGTTCCAGGACTCTCGAGTCCGTGAGGCTCTGAATCTGGCGTTCTATTTTCCCTGGCTCAACGACAACCTGTTCTATGGCGCCTACAAGCGCACGCACAGTTATTTCGAAAACTCGCCGATGGCGGCCGAGGGCAAGCCCGGGCCGGGCGAGCTGGCGTTGCTCGAACCCTACCGTGACCAGTTGCCCGAGCCGGTATTCAACAAGCCGCTGCCCATCGAGGAACCACAGGATCTGCGCCCCCGGCTGCGCAAGGCGCTGGGCCTGATGCGTGATGCCGGCTACGAGATCCAGAACGGTCAAATGGTGGACCGGGAAACCGGCAACCCCTTTACCCTCCAGGTTCTACTTTATGACACCCAGTTCGAGCGCATCGTCCAGCCACTGCTCAAGAACCTCAAGCGCATCGGCATTCAGGGCAAGATCCGTACCGTCGACGTCAATCAGTACCTGAACCGGTTGCGCGGCTTCGACTACGACATGGTCATCGCCACCTTCCCGCAGTCGATCAACCCCGGCAACGAGCAGCGCGAGTACTGGACGTCGGCGTATGCCGATCAACCCCAGAGCCGCAACCTCATCGGCCTGAAGAATCCGGCGATCGATGCCCTGGTCGATGACCTGATCCGGGCCGACTCCCGTGAGGCACTGGACACGGCCGCCAGGGCCCTGGACCGCGTGCTGCGCTGGGGCTTCTACGTGATTCCTCAGTTCCATCTCGGTGCAACACGCATCGCACTGTGGGACAAGTTCGGCCATCCGCAGCCGTCTCCCGAATACGGCCTCGACCTCGATGCCTGGTGGGTTGACCCCGCCGATGGAAAGCGCATCGAAGCCCGTCAGCACGGAGGGTAGGCATCGGTGGCTGCATACATCGTCAGGCGCCTGCTGTTGATGATCCCCACCCTGCTGGGGATCATGCTGCTCAATTTCGTGATCGTCCAGGCGGCCCCGGGCGGGCCGATCGATCAGATCATTGCTCGCTACCAGGGTATGGACAGCAATGCCAGCACCCGGCTGGATGCCGGCGGCGGTGACCCCTCGGCCGGCAGCGATGCTACCTCGCGGGGCGCCCGTGGTGTGGATCCGCGCTTCATCGCCCAGCTCGAGAAGCAGTTCGGCTTCGATGAACCCGCCTACCAGCGCTTCTTCGACATGATCGTGGACTATGCGACCTTCGATCTGGGCGACAGCTTCTTTCGCGACCGGCCGGTACTGGACCTGATGCTCGAGCGATTGCCGGTCTCGATTTCGCTGGGGCTGTGGACGACGCTACTGGTCTACTTCATCTCGATTCCATTGGGTATCCGCAAGGCCCTGCATCATGGCTCGCGTTTCGATGTATGGTCGTCGGGGCTGGTCATCCTCGGTTATGCCATCCCCGGTTTCCTGTTCGCCATCCTGCTGATCGTGCTGTTTGCCGGGGGCAGCTATTTCGACCTTTTCCCGCTGCGCGGATTGACCTCGCCGGACTTCGACCAGCTCTCGCTGTGGGGCAAGGTCACCGATTACCTCTGGCACATCACCCTGCCGGTACTGGCCGCGTCGATCGGCAGCTTCGCCACGCTTACCATGCTCACCAAGAACAGCTTCCTCGACGAGGTTCACAAGCAGTATGTGCTGACGGCCAGGGCCAAGGGAGCGAGCGAGCGGCGTGTGCTCTACGGCCACGTATTTCGCAATGCGATGCTGCTGATCATCGCCGGACTGCCCTCGGCCCTGGTGGGGATCTTCTTTACCGGCTCACTGTTGATCGAGGTCATCTTCTCGCTCAACGGCCTTGGCCTGCTCGGCTTCGAGGCCGTCATGCAGCGCGACTACCCGGTCATCTTCGGCACCTTGTACCTGTACACCCTCATCGGCCTGATCCTCAAGCTGGTATCGGACTTGACCTACATGTGGGTCGATCCGCGCATCGATTTCGAGACACGGGAGTCCTGATGACCCAGAGTGCTTCGCATTCCCGACTCTCTCCCATCACGCGGCGTCGTCTGCAGGTCTTTCGGGACAATCGCCGTGCCTGGTGGTCATTCTGGTGCTTTCTGTTCCTGTTCGTTCTCAGCCTCGGCGCCGAAATGATCGCCAATGACAAGCCGATCGTCATGCGTTATCAGGGCGAGTGGTATACGCCGTTGCTGGTCGACTATCCGGAAACCGATTTCGGCGGCTTCCTGCCGACCACGGCGGATTATCGCGATCCCTTCGTGAAGGAAGAGATCGAGGCCCACGGCTGGATGCTCTGGCCGCCGATTCCCTTCCGCTACGACACACTGGACCAGGCGCTCAATCACCCTGCCCCATCACCACCCGATGGGCGGCACTGGCTGGGCACCGACGACCAGGGGCGCGATGTACTGGCCCGTGTGATCTACGGATTTCGTCTGTCGGTCCTGTTCGCGCTGGCCCTGACGATCGGTTCGCTGATGCTGGGCGTGGTGTTCGGCGGCATTCAGGGCTACTTCGGTGGCAAGGTCGACCTGATCGGCCAGCGGTTGTCGGAAATCTGGTCCGGCCTGCCGGTGCTGTTCCTGTTGATCATTCTGGCCAGTCTGGTCGAGCCCAACATCTGGTGGCTGCTGGGCATCATGCTGCTCTTTTCATGGCTGGGACTGGTGGACATCGTACGCGCCGAATTCCTGCGTGCACGCAATCTGGAATATGTGCGTGCGGCGCGTGCCATGGGGCTCCCCGCTCATCTGATCATGTGGCGGCACGTGCTGCCCAATGCCATGGTCGCTACCCTGACCTTCATTCCCTTCCTGTTCACGGGGGCCATCACCACGCTCACGGCGCTGGATTTTCTCGGCTTCGGCCTGCCGCCGGGATCCCCCTCGCTGGGCGAGCTGGTGGCTCAGGGCAAGAACAATCTGCAGGCACCCTGGCTGGGCATCACGGCCTTCGTCAGCCTCAGTCTCATGCTGTCGCTGCTGGTCTTTATCGGCGAAGGACTGCGCGATGCCTTTGATCCTCGGCATATCCAGAAAGCGGCCAGTGGGCCTGTGGTCGCACGTCAGCCGGTGAGTGAAGCGGATGATCTTTCCCTGCCACAGGAGTCCACCGATGAACGCTGAACCGGTACTGCAGCTCGACGAGGTCTCCATCGCCTTCAGTGGAACCACCGTGGTTGATCGCCTCTCCCTGGAGGTCGGCGCCGGCGAGACCCTGGCGCTGGTCGGCGAATCCGGCTCGGGAAAATCCGTCAGTGCACTGGGCGCCATGGGACTGTTGCCGGCCAATGCCCGGGTCGACGGTCGCTGCCGGCTCGAGGGGCGTGACCTGTCTTCCCTGAGTCCGCGCGAGTGGCAGCGCGTCAGGGGGAATCAGGTCGGTTTCATCTTCCAGGAACCGATGACCTCCCTCAACCCGCTGCATACCATCGGCAAGCAGCTTGGCGAGACACTTCGGCTTCACCAGGGCTTGCGGGGGCGCGAGGCCCGGGCTCGCGCGCGGGAGTTGCTGGCTCAGGTCCACCTGCCGCGGATCGAGGAGCTGCTCGACGCCTGGCCGCATCAATTGTCCGGCGGGCAACGCCAACGGGTGATGATTGCCATGGCCATCGCCAACCGCCCTCGCCTGCTGATTGCCGACGAACCCACGACGGCGCTTGACGTGACCGTCCAGCAAGAAATTCTGCAACTGCTCGGCGAGCTGAAGACGCGGCACGGCATGGGGGTGCTGTTCATCACCCACGACCTCAATCTTGTCCGCCGCCATGCGGATCGGGTCTGTGTCCTCTATCAGGGCCGCGTGCAGGAAACCGGCGCCGTCAGCCAGGTCTTCGATGCCCCCCACAGCGCCTATACCCGAACCCTGCTGGCCGCCGAGCCCGAGGGACGGCCGACGTCCCACCCGATGTCGGAAACCCTGCTGGAAGCACATCGGCTATCGGTTACCTTCCGCCGACCGAAACGGTTGTTTTCCCGGCGTCCGCCGGGCTTTGCGGCCGTCAAGCCACTGGATCTGTCGCTGGCTCGCGGTGAGACGCTGGGTGTCGTCGGGGAATCCGGCTCCGGAAAGACCACTCTGGCCATGGCCTTGCTGCGGCTGGTCGAAAGTGAAGGCCGAATAACCCTCGGCGACACACGACTGGATGAGCTGAGCGGTGGCGACCTTCGCCGCCAGCGCCGTCGTGCTCAGATCGTCTTTCAGGACCCCTACGGGGCGCTGTCTCCCCGCATGCCGGTTGCCGATATCATCAGCGAGGGGCTGCGCTACCATCACCCGGAACTGGGCAACGACACGGTGACGGAGCGTGTCCTGTCGACGTTGCGAGAAGTTGGACTCCCACAGGAAGTAGCCGCCCGCTATCCGCACGAGTTTTCCGGCGGTCAGCGCCAGCGGATTGCCGTGGCCCGAGCCATCATTCTGGAACCCGAGCTTCTGGTGCTCGATGAACCCACGTCGGCGCTTGACCGTACCGTCCAGAAGCAGCTGATTCGTTTACTTCGCGACTTGCAGGAACGACGTGGGCTGAGCTACTTGTTCATCAGCCACGATTTAGCAGTGGTACGCGCCATGGCTCACCGCATTATCGTGATGAAGGACGGTGATATTGTGGAGCAAGGACGTTGCGAGGATGTCCTTCATTCCCCTGCAGCAACCTATACACAATCCTTGCTTGCAGCCTCTTTTTTATAAATTAGATTTGAGGTTCAAGAATAAAGATAACGGTATAAAAATCATTCCAGGAAGAATGCCACCTCATCAGGGCGCAGATGACGACACTCGCCGGGAGCCAGGTCCGGGTCAAGGGCCAGCGGGCCGATGGATGTCCGATGCAGCGCCTCTACCCGGTTGCCCAGTGCCGCCACCATTCGCCGAACCTGATGATACCGCCCCTCGGTGACAGTCACTCTGGCCCGAGCGGGCGACAGCCACTCAAACTCAGCCGGCTGGGTCGGCCGTTCCTCGCCGTCCAGCTGGATGCCCTCGGCAAAGCGACGCCGGGCGGCATCCGCGTCCTTGGCTTGCAGGGGCGAAGCCAGCGTCACTTCATAGACTTTCGGACAGGCCTTGCGGGGAGATGTCACCCGGTGAGACCACTTGCCATCGTCGGTCAGCAGCAGGATCCCGGTCGTGTCGACGTCCAGTCGGCCGACTGGGTGAAGGCGCCCGACATTGGGCAGATCGATCAGCTCCAGCACGGTCGGATACTGGTCCGGGCGCGTCGTGCACTCCACCCCCAGCGGCTTGTAGAGCATGAGGTAACGATTGCCACTCAGGACCAGCGACTCGTCCAGCCAGCGAACGTCGTGCCCCTCCCCTACCTGAGTGGCCGGGTTCTTGATCACCACCCCATCAACCGTCACCTCGCCACGGTGCAGCGCTTTCTTGGCCAGACTTCGCGTGAGGTCCGTGGTATCACACAGGAACTTGTCGAGACGCATTACCTCTCCAGTTGAAAACGATCGGCATCCATCCAGGCGGGAAACTTGTCACGGAACTGTGACAGCGCTTCCCGCTCCAGGGAGCCGGTACGAATGAAGGGCTGGTCGCGCGCTTCGTCGATCAGCGGGTCGCCCTTGAAGTCGACCAGCATCGAGTCGCCGGCGTAGGCCAGCCCCTTGGCATCTTCACCGACGCGATTGACCCCGATGACATAGCACAGATTCTCGATCGCTCGAGCCTGCAGCAGGGTCCGCCAGGGGCCGCGCCGGGGAGCGGGCCAGTTGGCCACACAAAGCAGCGCATCATACTCGAAGTGCTCGTCCTGCGCAGGCTGTTGACGCAACCACACCGGAAATCGCAGGTCATAGCAGACCGTCAGCAGGATACGAAAGCCCTTGAGCTCGACGACCGCACGATTCAGGCCCATGCCGTATCGCTCGTGCTCGCCGGCCATGCGGAACAGATGACGTTTGTCGTAGTGCACCACCTCGCCGTCCGGCGTCGCCCAGATCAGGCGATTGTAGTAGTCGCCGGCTTCGGTGACGGCCACACTGCCGGTCACCACGCAGCCACGCCGCCGGGCCTGTTCCCGCATCCAGGCAACGCTCCGGCTGCTGGCCATGGGTTCGGCCATCTCCCGCGAGTTCATGGTGAACCCGGTGGCAAACATCTCCGGCAGCACGATCAGATCGGTCGTCGTGGCGTCCAGACTGCCGAGTTGCTCATCGAGCAGGCGGCAATTCGCCTCTGGATCCTCCCAGCGGAGGTCAGCCTGGACCAGCGTCGTTCGAAGGTTGCTCATGGAAACCTCTTGTTGAGAACAGGGGGTCAAGCCCGTGAACGCGTCGCGAAGCATCCGGCCATGCTAACATTAGCGCTCGCCGACGTGAGGATTCGTCCGGCGAGTCATTGACTTCACGCTCGACAGGACAAGGATCACCATGACACCGGCCATGCCCTCCGACAAGGATGCGACCCACGGCGTTCTCTTTGGACTTGGCGCCTATCTGATGTGGGGCTGCTTTCCCCTGTTCTTTGCGCTGTTCAAGGACACGCCGGCCTGGGAAATCCTGATCCACCGCGTGCTCTGGTCCTGTGTCTTTCTCGCGGGGCTCGTCATTCTGCTACGCCGCTGGCAACCGGTCATCGAGGCACTGGCGCGCCCGCAACGGCTGGGGCGCGTACTGGCCTGCGCTCTGTTGATCGGACTCAACTGGGGAATTTACATCTACGCGGTGGAAACCCATCACGTTCTCCAGGCCAGCCTGGGCTACTTCCTGACCCCCCTGGTCAACGTGGCATTGGGCATGCTGGTACTGAAGGAACGCATGTCACGCTGGCAGGCACTGGCGGTGGGACTGGCGGCAATAGCCATCGCCGTTCAACTGATTGTGCTGGGCAAGCTGCCCTGGATCACACTGGCACTGGCGTTGTCCTTCGGCACCTATGGCCTGCTGCGCAAGCAGGTGCCTCTGGACGGACTCTCGGGCTTGTTCGTCGAAACCCTGCTGCTGCTTCCGCTTGCCCTGCTGGCACTGGGCTGGCTGAGCGCCGAAGGCGCCTCGCATTTCCTGCAGGGCGACCCTCGGACCACGCTGCTGCTGATCGCCAGCGGCGTCTTCACCGCCCTGCCGTTGATGGCCTTCGCGGGTGCCGCGCGCCGCCTGCGGCTGGCGACGCTCGGTTTTCTCATGTATCTGAACCCGACCATGCAGTTCTTCATTGCCCTGCTGGTCTTCCATGAGCCCCTGTCGCCGATCCAGCTTGCCACATTTGTGTTGATCTGGATTGGTCTGGCCGTCTACTCCTGCTCAGCCTGGCAGGGGCGCCCGCAGTCGCGAGGCGCTTGAATGCTGGCGTCCCGCTTCTCCGGGCAACGGGGCGCCGTCATCAGGGGCTACATGGCTTCATCGTGCGCCAGCTCGGGCAGAGTGGCACGGCCGGCCGGCCGGCCCCAGTCGCAGAATGACCGCCTCCAGGCAGCTCAACGTCGGGACCTGGCATTGCAACAGCGACACGCCCGTCTCCAGACCCAGCGCTTCGCGATGCATGGCCGCGGAAGGATCCTGGCCGCGCTCTTCCCACTCGTCCAGCGGCAGGTCGATGATTTCATCGATCAGCATGTGCGGCAGCAGCAGGACACAGCTGCGCACCCCTTCCGTATTGAGTGCAAAACGCCGGCCACTGTCAGTCAACCGCCAGACCGACAGGCGCAAGCGGCTGATCGAGCGCTCGAAGACCACATTCTCGCGGTCGGCTAGCCAGTTGGCGGCCAGGCGACCGTTGATGCGGCGATCGACGGTCGACGCATTGATATGGGGATAGAGAAAGCCGCTACGCTGAACCATCCAGTCGAGCGCATCATCGAGCGCCACACCAACCCGGCGGTCATAGGGCATTTCGCGGCGAGACAGGGCATTACGGACCGTGGAGAGCTTGAGCCCGCAAAGCGCGGCAATCTCGGTGATGCTGAGCCCGCGTTCCTCGGTCTCCTGCAGCGAGAACGGTAGTGTACTGGTTATTCCCGCATGCTTTTCCAGGCGTAGACGCAACGCCACGAGCCCCATCATGTGAAGCAATCGAGCAGGGTGCCCGCGCCCGGCCACGCTGCCCAGGCTATGTGCCATGGCCACGAGATGCCACAAGTCGCTGAGCCGCTCAGCCTCAAGCCCCGAAGCCTCTTCCTCCGGCTGGGCCAGCGCCCAGGCTTGCAGTTCGCATAACGTTTCGCTCATGCGCACGGCCAGCGCACTGGCGGACAGCGCGTGCGGTCCGTCCATGGACTCCGTTTCGTGGCCCAGACAGAGTCGTCGCAATGGTCCGGCCAGGTCATGGCAGGCCGTCGACAGTTCCTCCGTCAAGGCATCCACCGACAGGACATCGCCTGCTGCAGTGCCTAGCAACGACTCCTGCAGCAGACTCATGGGGCTGGGAAGGCCCTCTGACATAATTGAACTCCTGCGTACCGGCTGGTCTCTTGAGGCCAGCTTCTTTTTTTGCGCTGATTTCAGGCGCTCTTGTCATGATTAACGGCAGATCGCTCATTTTCTTTAGGGTATGAGGGCATTACTTGCGGTCGAGTTCCTGCTTGCATTTGCGGTGTCGGTTCAGGCCACCGCTTCAGGCTGATAGCCGATTCGGAACCCGCCCCAGTGGCGCCCTTTCACGAACACCGGCACGGAAAGATCGTGCATGACTTCGCCGGTATCCCGCTTGTAGGTCTGCACCAGCAACGGTGATGTATGAGCGCCGCAGCGCCGTCCGGTGGGGTCGTCAAAGATGCGTTTGCTGCGACTGAACTTGAGATCGACGTCAGGGTCTCCCGTGGGCGGCCGGCTGACATGTGTATTGTGAGTCGGCACATACCCTCTCTGGTCACAGGCAATCGCATAAGCGGCTCCCAATGATTTCAGCAAAGGCTCCTGAATATCTGGAAGGTTTTTATCCGTGAACTGATCGTAGTCCGTTGAATATTTGGTTGGTTGGGTCTTTGAGATAACGGTATAATCAGAATTGAAGAGCGTTGCTTCCGCCAACTCCCCCCGCTGAATGGCCTTCTCGAATAGAAGGCCGATACGATCCGCCGTCTGCCGGGCCAGCCGATAGACCTGCTGATGGCGCCCGCCGAGGCGCTGCTGGGCCAGTTCACCGTCCACGGCTTCCGCGGCTTCCATCAGGTCACGCGCCTGCTTGGCCAGATCATGCATGTCCCGATGCCCCTCATCGACATGATGCTCGAGCGTGCCAAGCACCTCGGCCACCCGCTCGCCATGATCGCGCGTCTGACGCATGGCGTCGGCGATATCGGTGATCTCGCTCTCGACAGTATCGAAATCCCGCGACAGGGTCGCCAGGTGGCCTCCGACGGACTCCACCTCCTTGGCCCGATCACCCACATGACGCATCAGATGGCCGATGGTCTCGACCACCTGCTCACTGCTCTCGCCGATCTCGTCGATCAGGGACTCGACCTGCCGGGTGGCATCCCGGGTACGCCGGGCCAGCTCACGAACTTCGCCGGCCACAACCGCGAATCCCCGGCCGTGCTCCCCGGCTCTAGCCGCCTCGATGGAGGCATTGAGCGACAGCAGGTTGGTCTGCTCGGCGATATCCTCGATCATGTCGGTCACGTTGCGCACGCTCTGACTCTTGTCGGCCAGCGACTCGAGCAAGGTCAGTGCCTGCCCCGAGCGCTCGGCAAGCGCCGACATTTCCTCGAGGACGCCGCCCAAAGACTCGCGATTGTGCCTATTGGCTTCCTGGGAGCTGGCCGCCTGCCCGGCCACCTGGGTTGCACTGGCGGACACTCGCTGAATGGCATCGGTAATCGCCGCCATGCGCGTTACCGCATCCTTGACGATGGTTTCCTGCTCGCCCAGGCGTTGATCGAGCCGGTCTGCATGATGAGAGACTTCCGCGGACGCGATGGCCGTGCTGGAAGCCCGCCCGACCAGACGCTGTCCCATCTGCCTGAGTGACAGGTAGTCGCGCGCTGCCCGGCTCATGCCTCGCGCGGAGAATGTCGACAGGGCCTCGGGATCGGCCCGATAGATGCGCTCCATCCTGGGGTAAAGCCCGCCGGCAAGCATGCCGAGCCCCAGGGTGGCAAGCGGCGCCCCCCACCCTGCACCGGACCACAGCGCCAAGCCACAAGCGAGGACCACGAGCCCCAGGCAAAGCAAACGACGGGCAAGCTGCATGACATTTTCCTCATGGAGAATTCATGCCCATTAACCGCCAAACCCCGAGCCAAGTGAAGTGAGCTCCCATGGTACTTTCGCATGAAGGCAGTCACACATGACTCACGTCAACACAGCCAGCGCTGTGGCCACGGCATCGAAGAGATATTCCAGTTCGGCTTCCGTGGTCGCGAACGGCGGGCCGAACTGCAGCGTATCCCCGCCATAACGCACATAGAATCCCGCTTCCCACAGGGCAAGCGCCGCGTCTCGCGGCCGGATCGTGGGGTCACCGTCACGCGGCGCCAGCTGGATCGCCCCGGCCAGACCGTAGTTGCGGATGTCGACGATATGCGGGGAGCCCTTGAGGGCATGCAGCCGGGTCTCGAAGGCCGGGGCAATCGCACGAACCTGAGCCGGAAAGTCCTCCGCCTCGAACAGGTCGAGAGCCGCCAGCCCGGCGGCACAGGCTACAGGATGCGCGCTGTAGGTATAACCATGGGGGAACTCGATGCCATGTCGCGGCCCACCGCCCTGCATGAAGGCCTCGAAGATCGCCTGCGACGCGATCACCGCCCCCATCGGCACGACACCGTTGGTCACCTGCTTGGCCACGGTCATGATGTCCGGCGTCACCCCGAAGGCCTCGGCGCCGGTCGCCGCGCCACAACGCCCGAAGGCGGTAATCACTTCATCGAAGATGAGCAGGATGTCGTGCCGATCGCAGATCGCGCGCAGTCGCTGCAGGTAGCCTTCGGGCGGCACGATCACGCCGGCGGATCCCGACATCGGCTCGACGATCACCGCGGCGATGTTCGCGGCATCGTCGAGTGCGATGTGTTCGAGCAGGGCGTCGGCCAGCTCGGCGCCGCTTTTCGCCTGGCCCCGGGTGAATGCCTGGCCGGCCTGCAGCGTGTGCGGCAGGTGCCCCATGTCGAGCAGCTGCCCGTAATGCCGCCGGTTGGCGACGATCCCGCCGGCACTGGTACCGCCGACATTGACGCCGTGATAGCCCTTGGCACGCCCGATCAAGCGGGTCTTCTCGGGCCGGCCCTTGAGCCGCCAGTAGGCGCGCGCCATCTTGAGCGCGGTATCGGCGCTTTCCGACCCGGAATTGGTAAAGAAGACATGATCCAGCCCCGCCGGGGTGATCGCGGCGATACGCTCGGCCAGCTCGAAGGCCAGCGGATGTCCCATCTGGAAGCCCGGGGCATAGTCCAGCCGCCCCAGCTGACGATTCACCGCCTGGCGAATCGCCTCCCGGTTGTGCCCCGCCCCGCAACACCACAGTCCGGACAGGGAGTCGAACACCCGGCGTCCCGCCGTGTCGATCAGGTAACGCCCGTCGGCTCCCGTGACCATGCGCGGGTGATCGCGAAAGTCCCGGTTCGCGGTAAACGGCATCCAGTACGCCTGACTCGGCCGCTCCGCCATCTGCCTCGAATCGCTCCGGCCGACACGCTCCTCGAATTGCGACATGCCACGCTCCTTTTCTGATTATTGCTTGTTCACGGACTCAGTGGACGCCGAGTTCGCTCTGCTCACTTTGGCCGGAGACAGGGCCGTCGGGCAACACGCGAACATCATCAACCTGCCAGGCGGCTTGCACCCCCCTGCGCAACTCTTCATCATTTCGGCCAAACGACGCCGAACCGGTTGCAGAGC
This sequence comes from Modicisalibacter sp., assembly GCF_055145905.1. Classification (NCBI taxonomy): domain Bacteria; kingdom Pseudomonadati; phylum Pseudomonadota; class Gammaproteobacteria; order Oceanospirillales; family Halomonadaceae; genus Modicisalibacter; species Modicisalibacter sp. The sequence continues at coordinate 198,993 of NZ_JBSREH010000016.1, forward strand.
GCCGGATGGAACGGGGTTCGTCCCGGGCGCCTCCCATTACCGCTACCTTCTCGATGTCTGCCCCATGCTCAAGCGCTATCTGCCCATTCTCAGCTGGCTGCCCCACTACCGCCGCGAGACATTCAGCCATGACCTGATCGCCGGCCTGATCGTCACGGTGATGGTGATTCCTCAATCGCTGGCCTACGCCCTGCTGGCCGGTCTACCGGCGGTCATGGGCCTGTACGCCAGCATCCTGCCGGCCATCGTCTACATGGTCTTCGGCTCCAGCCGCACCCTGGCCGTCGGCCCGGTGGCGATCATCGCCCTGATGACGGCCTCGTCACTGTCGGCGATCGCTGCCCCCGGCTCCACCGACTATGTGCAGGCCGCACTGATGCTGTCGCTGCTGTCGGGACTGATGCTGACGATCATGGGCTTTCTGCGCCTGGGCTTTTTCGCCAACTTCCTCAGCCACCCGGTCATCTCCGGCTTTCTGTCCGCCTCGGGGTTGCTGATCGCGACCAGTCAGGCCTCCCACCTGCTGGGGATCGGCGTCTCCGGCTATACCCTGCCGACCCTGCTGAGCGGTCTGTTCACCCACCTCAGCGAGTTGCATCCGCTGACCCTGGGCATCAGCGTGTTCACCCTGGCCTTCCTGCTGCTGATGCGACGCCATGGCCGCAGCAGCCTGAAACGGATCGGCATGCCCGCCAAACTCGCCGACCTGATCGCCAAGGCCGGCCCCGTCTTTGCCGTGGTGCTCACCACGGCGGCCACCTGGCTGTTCGATTGGGAAAGTGCGGGCGTGGCGGTGGTCGGCGATGTCCCCGGCGGTCTGCCGCCCTTGACCCTGCCCGGCCTCGATCCAACCCTGTGGGGCCAGCTCTGGGTGCCGGCCCTGCTGATCAGCATCGTCGGCTTCGTCGAGTCGGTGTCCATGGGCCAGATGCTCGCCGCCAAGCGCCGCGAGCGCATCCTGCCGGACCAGGAACTGCTGGGGCTCGGCACGGCCAACCTGGCATCCGCCTTTACCGGTGGCATGCCGGTCACCGGCGGACTGTCGCGCACGGTGATCAACTTCGATGCCGGCGCCCGAACGCCGGCCGCCGGCCTGATCGCGGCACTGGGCATCGGTGTGGTGACGCTGTTCTTCACGCCGTTGATCCACTTCCTGCCCATCGCCACCCTGGCGGCAACCATCACGGTCTCCATCCTGACCCTGGTGGACATCCCCGCCATGCGGCGTACCTGGCGCTACTCGCGCAGCGACTTCGCGGCCCTGCTGGCGACGCTGCTGCTGACCCTGCTCGAAGGCGTGGAGGCCGGCATCATTGCCGGGGTGGCACTGTCGATCGGCCTGTTCCTGTATCGCACCAGCCGCCCTCACAGCGCCCTGGTGGGACGCGTCCCGGGCACCGAGCACTTTCGCAACGTGGCTCGCCACGATGTCGAGAGCCATGCCCAGATAGCCCTGCTGCGCATCGACGAAAGCCTCTACTTCGCCAATGCCCGCTACCTGGAAGACACGCTCTATGCGCTGGTCGCCGAGCGGCCCGAGCTGACCGACGTGGTGCTGATCTGCTCGGCGGTCAACCTGATCGACGCCTCCGCGCTGGAGAGCCTCGAAGCCATCAACGCGCGTCTCAGGGACTCCGGCGTCACACTCCATCTGGCCGAGGTCAAGGGGCCGGTCATGGACCGGCTCAAGCACAGCGACTTCCTCGATACCCTGACCGGCCGGGTGTTCCTGAGTACCTACGGTGCCTGGAGCGAACTACGCCCGCGCCATGCGGCGCGGGCGTCGATACAGCCACTTGAGTAGAGCGTCCGGCCCGCGCATGAAGGCGCGAGCCGATGAGCATCAAGCCAGGCGCGACTCGTCCTCGGTCGAAAACAGGACCGCGCGGCTCATGTCGACACGCAGCGCAATGCGATCCCCTGCCTTGATGCGGCTCTTGGGCCCCAGGCGCACGGTTGCCTCGACACCGCTCAGGCGGACCTGCAGCAGCGTGTCCGCTCCGGTGGGCTCGACCACCGTGGTGGTGGCCTCGAAGCGCGTGCCTTCCGCCTGATCCCCGAGCCGTTCGTCCTCCTCGCTGAAGTGCTCGGGACGCAGCCCCAGGGTCACCGGGCGGCCGACCTGCGACGCCAGGGCCTCCGTCTCGCGCTCCACGGGCCAGGGAAGCACCAGCGGTGCCTGCGCGCCCTCGGTCTCCACCCGTACCCGATACTCGCCGGGCCCACCCTCGAGGGACGCCGAGAGAAAGTTCATCGCCGGCGATCCCATGAAGCCGGCGACGAACATGTCGGCTGGATCGTTGTAGACCTCGTCGGGCGTCCCCAGCTGGAGGATGTGCCCATCGCGCATGATCGCGATGCGGTCGGCCAGCGTCATCGCCTCGATCTGGTCATGGGTCACGTAGACGATGGTGGTGCCGAGACGCTGGTGCAGCTTCTTGATCTCGGTGCGCATCTCGACGCGCAGCTTGGCGTCCAGGTTGGACAGCGGTTCGTCGAACAGGTAGATCTGCGGTTCCCGCGCCAGCGCCCGGCCCATGGCGACGCGCTGGCGCTGGCCGCCGGAGAGCTGCGACGGCTTGCGATCCAGCAGCTGGGATATCTGCAGCAGGTCGGCGACCCGCTCCACCGCCTGGTCGCGCTCAGCCTTCGGCACCTTGCGCATCTCGAGACCAAAAGCGATGTTCTGGCGCACCGTCATGCTCGGATACAGGGCATAGGACTGGAAGACCATGGCGATGTCCCGCTCGGCGGGCGTCCGCCAGGTGACGTCCTCGCCCCCGATGTGAATCTCGCCGGCCGTGACCGGTTCGAGACCGGCGATGGCGTTCATCAGCGTCGACTTGCCACAGCCCGAGGGGCCCACCAGGATCAGGAACTCCCCGGAGTCGATGGCCAGCGAGATCTCCTTGAGCACCTCAGTGTCACCGAAGGTCTTGCGTACGTTGCGAATTTCCAATGCGGACATGAAATCAGTTCTCCCTAGCCCTTGACGGACCCCGCGGTCAACCCGCGGACGAAATACTTGCCGGCCAGTACATAGACCACCAGCGTGGGTAGCGCCGCGATCATCGCCGCCGCCATGTCGACGTTGTACTCCTTCACGCCGGTCGAGGTATTGACCATGTTGTTCAGAGCCACCGTCACCGGCTGCGAATCGAATCCGGCAAAGGCCACGCCGAACAGGAAGTCGTTCCAGATCTGCGTGAACTGCCAGATCACCGACACGGTGATGATCGGCCCCGACACCGGCAGCAGAATCCGCCAGAAGATGCGGAAGAAGCCGGCGCCATCCAGCTTGGCGGCATTGATCATCTCGTCCGGGACGGCCACGTAGTAGTTGCGGAAGAACAGCGTGGTGAAGGCAATGCCATAGACCACGTGCACCAGCACCAGGCCACTGACCGAACTGGCCAGCCCCAGCCAGCCCAGGGTCCGCGCCATCGGCATCAGCACCACCTGAAACGGCACGAAACACCCGAACAGCAGCATCGCGAAGACCAGCTCCGATCCCCGGAATCGCCATTTGGTCAGCGCATAACCATTGATTGCCCCGACTAGCGTCGAGATCGCCACCGCCGGCACCACGATCTTGATCGAGTTGACGAAATACCCCGACAAGCCATCACAGCGCATGCCGGTACAGGCACTGCTCCAAGCCTTGATCCAGGGGTCCAGGGTGAAATGACTCGGCAGCGACAGCAGCGCTCCGGCGCGGATCTCCTCGATCGGCTTGACCGAGGTCAGCACCATCACCACCAGCGGCAGTAGATAGACCAGCGCGGCCGCGATCAGCAATGCATAAAGGCCGGCCCGCAGCAGCCGGGCACGTGGCGTCCGGCGACGTATCACGTTATCCATGCTTGCGCTCCCGCAGTTCGGAATACAGGTAGGGGATCAGGATGGCCAGCACCCCGCAGAGCATCATGATGGCACTGGCCGAGCCCAGGCCGATCTGCCCCCGCGTGAAGGTGTGGGCATACATGAAGGTGGCCGGCAGATCCGTGGCGTAGCCCGGGCCGCCGCCGGTTAGCGCCATCACCAGATCGAAGCTCTTGATGGCGATGTGCGCGAGAATCATCACCGCACTGAACACCACCGGACGCAGGCACGGCAGCACGATGCGCCAGTAGACACGCGGCAGACTGGCTCCATCGAGCGCCGCCGCCTTGAACAGGCTGTCGTCGATGCCACGCAGACCGGCCAGAAACAGCGCCATCACAAAGCCCGAGGCCTGCCAGACGGCCGCGATCACCAGGGTATAGATCGCCATGTCGGGATCCACCAGCCAGTCGAAGCGAAAGTTCTCGAAGCCCCAGCTCTGCACCAGTGCCTCGATCCCCAGACTAGGGTTGAGCAGCCAGCGCCATACCACACCCGTCACGATCAACGACAGGGCCATGGGGTAGAGATAGATGGTGCGCAGCGCCCCTTCCTGGCGGATACGCTGGTCGAGGAAGATGGCCAGCGCCAGCCCCAGCACCAGGCAGATGGCGATGAACAGGCCGCCGAACACCACCAGATTGGTGGCTGCCACGTGCCAGCGCTCGTTGGCGAACAGACGCGCATACTGCTCTAAGCCGACGAAGTTGTACTGCGGCAGCATGCGCGAACCGGTCAATGACAGGATGAACGTCCACAGCATGTAGCCGTAGACGAAGAACAGGGCCACGGCGAGCGACGGCGCCACCACCAGGCGCGGCAGTACCCGTTCCAGGGTACCGGCCAGCGAGCGACGGCCGGCCCGCCGCGACGAAGCGCGCGACAGGGAGTCGGTTGGAGTCATGGAACATGAACCTGACGGGATGGTCGGGAAAACCGGGGCCGGCCATTACCGGCCCCGGGGCGATGGCATCATTCAGCCGGCGGCACGTACCGCACTGGCCAGACGCTCGGCCGCCTTCTCGGCAGGCATGTCGGGATCATTGAAGAAGTTGGTGATGACGTCGAAGACGGCCCCCTGCACGCTTGCCGACACCGCCATGCCGTGGGCCAAGCTGGGCACCAGACCGCCCTGCGCCTGTGCGGCATCGAAAGCCTCGCGCGAGGACTTGGCGCAGGCATCGAAGTCATCCAGCGGTACGTCCATGCGCACCGGAATCGATCCCTTGGCCTTGTTGAAGGTGGTCTGGAAATCCTTGGACAGGATCAGCCCCGCCAGGTCCATCTGGGCCTGCTGCTTGCCCTTGTCATCGACCTTGAACATGGCGAAGCTGTCGACGTTGTAGGAAAACATGTGCTCGGTCATGGGCGCCGCTTCGCACAGGTAATCCTCACTCGGCGTCATGCCGGCGGCGGTGAACTCGCCCTTGGCCCAGTCGCCCATGATCTGCATCGCGGCCTTGCCGCTGATGACCATCGAGGTGGCGATGTTCCAGTCACGCCCGGCAATATCGGGGTCCATGGCGCCGCGCAGCTTCTTGAAGGTCTTGAGTGCCTTGACCATGGTGTCGCTGGTCAGCGCCTCGGGATCGAGATCGACAAAGGCCTTGCGGTAGAAGTCGGCACCACCGACGCCCATCAGAACCACCTCGAAGACGGTGGCGTCCTGCCAGGGCTGGCCGCCATGCGCCAGCGGAACGAAGCCGGCGTCGCGAATCTTCCTGGCATCGGCAAAGAATTCGTCCCAGGTCCTGGGCAGCGAATCGACCCCGGATTTCTCGAGCACCTCCGGGTTGGCCCACAGCCAGTTGATACGGTGGATATTCACGGGGACCGCGGCATAGTGGCCGTCGACCTTGTCATAGGCCGACAGCTCCGGCGGCAGGAAGGCGTCCCAGTTTTCTTCCTTGGCGACCTTGTCGATGTTGCCGAGGAAGCCCATCTCTCCCCATTCCTGGATGAGCGGCCCCTTGATCTGGGCGACCGCCGGCGGGTTGCCCGAGATGGCACGGGACTTGAGCACCGTCATGGCGCTGTCGCCGCCGCCACCGGCCACCGCGAAGTCCTTCCAGGTGTGCCCCTTGGCCTCGAGCTTCTGCTTGAGCAGGTTCGCGGCCTTGGCTTCACCGCCGGAGGTCCACCAGTGCAGCACCTCGATTTCGGCGGCGTTGGCCTGGGTCACGGCCGCCGCCAGTGCGGCGCCGGCAGCCAGTGTATAGAGCGGTTTCATGACGTGTCTCCCTTCTGGTTATTGTGGTGGCGCAGGGTCAGACGCGAGGCAGGCGCGCCTCGCGACGTTCGAGAATCGGCAGGATGTCATGGCAGGCGCCCATGGTGTGGTAGTCCACCTTGCCGGCCGGGCTCTTTTCGTCGGAATAGCGGCGGTTATCCGGCGTCAGGATGCGATACCAGCCTCCGTGACGATGGTCGATCATGTATTGCCAGCTGAAATCCGCCAGACGCCGGTACCAACGCCAGAAGCGGTGTTCGCCGGTGGCGTCGGCCAGCATCGCCGCCGCCGCCAGGCTTTCCGCCTGCACCCAGAAATACTTGTCGCTGTCGCAGTGGCGCCGCTCGAGGTCGACCCCGTAGACCAGCCCGCCATGATCGGCATCCCACCCCGCCTCGACCGCCTCGATGAACAGTCGCGCCGCCGTCGGCAGCAGCCAGACCTCGTCGGGGCAGTGGCGCGAAAGGATCGTCAGAAGCTTGGCCCACTCGGTCTGATGGCCGATCTGGAAGCCCCAGGGGCGGAAAAGGTGACGCGGATTGTCGCGGTTGTACTCCAGGTCCACGCGCCAGCGACGATCGAAATGCTCCCAGATCCAGCCATCGGTCTGCCGGGCCTGGCGCTGCCAGATCGCCCGTGCGACGGCGAGCGCGCGCTCGAGATAGGCCGGGTCCTGCGTCGCTTCGAAGGCGGCGATCAGAGCCTCGCAGCTGTGCATGTTGGCGTTCTGGCCCCGGTAGTCGCTCACCCACCAGCACGCGTCTGCTTCATCGGCATACAGTTGCCATTGGGGCTCCCAGAAGCGCCGGGTCTGCAGCGCATGAACGCGCTCTAGGCCGTCACGGGCTTCGGTGATGCCGCAACGCAGTGCCGTGGCATAGGCCAGCAGCACGAAGGCCAGGCCGTAACAGTGGTTGGTGGTATCCGCGGGTTGATGGTCGATCAGTGTCCAGGCATAGCCCTGGTAGCGAGTCTGGAAATGCGCCTGCTCGAGATAGCGAAGTCCGTGACGCGCCCAGTGCCGGTACTCTTCCCGCCCGGTAAACGCCGCATGGCGCGCATAGGTGAAGACATAGCGGGCACTCGACACCAGATGACGGTGACGGGTGTCGTAAACCTCGCCGTCATCCTTGAGATAATGGTGAAAGCCGCCGCCGGCATCGATGCAGCGCGGATGGTAGAAAGCCATGGTTCGCGCAAGATGCGACCGGAGCTGGCGCGGGTCGTCGAGAGGCATGGGCGTGATCCTGCAATCTTGTCGTTATAAGGCGTGCCGAACCGGGCATCAGGGACACGATAGCGCAGGTTGTTCCAGGCGGGGATTACCGAATCCTGCAAAGTCTTGCCGGAGTATTACAGGCTGGTAACACTCGACGTCTCGTCGCCGAGCGGCAGTTGCAGCCGCACCTCGAGGCCGCCGGCACTGGCCCGCCCCAGATGGATATCGCCCCCATGCGCCCGTGCAATGTGCCGCGCGATGGCCAGCCCCAGCCCGCTGCCGCCGGTATGGCGGCTGCGCGAGGGCTCGAGTCGCACGAAGGGCTGGAAGACACGCTCACGCTGCGCCTCGGGGATGCCCGGGCCATCGTCACGAACCCAGACATCCACTCGATCGACCTCACGGCGAACCGCCACATCCACGCGCTTGCCGTAGAAGATGGCATTCTCGATCAGGTTGGTCAGGCAACGCTTGAGCGCCAGCGGCTTGGCCATCACCGACCCGGCTTCGCCACTGAGGTGCAGCGGCTTGCCATGCACGGCCAGTTCATCCTGCAATTCGATCAGCAGGCCATCGAGATCCACTGGCTGGAGCTGCTCGTGCAGATCCAGTCCCTTGACCGACGCCAGCGCCCCCTTCACCAGCTGATCCATCTCATCGAGTGTGCGGATGAAGGCCTCACGCTGGTCATCCTCTTCCAGCAGTTCGGCACGTAGCCGCAGTCGGGTGATCGGTGTCTTGAGGTCATGCGAGATTGCCGAGAACAGCCGTTCGCGTTCCTCGACCTGCTGCCGGATCCGCTCGCTCATGCGATTGAAAGCCACCGCCGTGTCACGCAGCTCCCTTGGGCCCCGCTCGGCCAGTGGCGGTGTTTCCAGATCATCCCCCAGGCGCCGCGCCGCCCGCGCCATCACCGATAACGGCCGTGTCATCCAGCGAATCCCCATCAGCGACAGCGCAATCACCGTAACCAGCACCGCCAACAACGCGAACAGCCGATCGCCGGCCAGCCAGCTTGGCCCGTCCAGCAACCCGGCGACCGGCAGACTGGTGGCCACGAACAGCCATTGATGGGTGTCCAGTGGCATCTGCACCACCAGAATCGGCGTCGACAACGGTGCCATCGCCAGGCTGCGATGCGCCCAGTGGGCAGGCAGTGCATCCAGGGCCACTTCGTTGTTGAAGACCCGAAGATGCTCGGGGCGGGAGAAGTCGATGGTCAGCGCCACCTTGCCCAGCTGACGATGCAGCCCCTCGCGCAGGTTGCGGGCTACCAGTTGCCGAGCCCGGTCGGGGGGCGACCCCGTCAGATGGATACGGTGATCGTTGACGCTGACGAAGAAGCGCGTTCCTCCCATGTCGCGCAGCTGCTCGAGCACGATGTGCCGGTACTCGTAAGGCAGCGAGCGGAAGTAACGTACCGTGGCGGCCAGGCTGTCGGCCAGGTTGCGCGAGAGGGTATCGAGCTGGGCGAAGCGCTCACGGTTCTCCTGCCAGCTCCATAATCCATAACTGGCCACCTGGGCACTCAGCACCCCCAGCAGCATCAACAGCACGAAGCGGCCGCGCAGGGTCCGCGGTCGCAAAGCGGTTTTCACGCCTCCGCTTCCACGGTCGTAGCCAGCACGTAGCCGGCGCCCCGCACCGTGCGTATCAACTGCGAGTGCTGGGCATCCTCGCCGAGGCGTTGACGCAGTCGGCACACATGCACGTCGATGGAACGATCCAGCGGGGGCGCCCGGCGCCCGCGGCTGAGATCATAGAGCCGCTCACGCGAGAGGACCTGCTCGGGATGCTCGAGAAACACGCCGAGCAGCAAATAGTCGGCCCCGGATAATGCACTGCGCTGCCCCTCGGCGTCGATCAGCTCGCGGGTGATGCGATCCAGCCGCCAGTGGCCGAAGCGAACCACACGGGCGGCCTCGGGACTGATCGGGCGCGCACGCCGCAGCACCGCCTTGATGCGCGCCAGCAGTTCGCGCGGATTGAACGGCTTGGCCAGGTAATCGTCGGCCCCCAGTTCCAGCCCCAGAATCCGGTCGGTTTCATCAGCACTGGCGGTCAGCATGATGATCGGGACCTGATGATGGCGCCGCAGATCGCGACACAACGACAGGCCATCCTCACCGGGCATCATGATGTCGAGCACCACCAGATCCGGCACGGCTTCCTGCATCAGGGCCCGGAGCGCCTCGCCATCCTCGGCGAGAGCGACCGCGAAGCCCTGCCGCTCCAGATAGGTCTTCAGCAGTTCACGAATTTCGGCATCGTCATCGACCACGGCCACTGTCGAAGGCTGCATCGTCATAACCGGCAAGATTCCTGTTCCATCCCGGCTGGCGAGACGGCGGTGTTGATGGGACCAGTGCGGATGATGCGGCCTCCCGCCATAGCCATCAAGCCGCGCCCCGCCACGGGCGACCAAAGTGGCAGGCTCGACTTGCCGGGTGGCGATGGATGGCGGAGAGCGGCGTGGCGCATGTCATTGACGACCTGCGTATCGCAACCCAGCCGGGCTCGCTATGATGACCGGATACCCAGCGTGGCAGAGAGCGGCATGACCCGGTACGAACAGGATCCCCTCATCGACATCCTGGCTGGTTGCGCCAATGGCGAGGCTCGAGCCTTCGAACGGCTCTACCACGCCACCAGCGCGCATCTATACGCGCAACTGCTGCGTATCGTCAGGGAAGAAAGCGCCGCCCAGGATTGCCTGCAGCAGGTCTACCTGCGCGTCTGGCAGACAGCCGGGCGCTATGACGCCAACCTGTCGCGCCCCATGACCTGGCTGTCCACCATCACCCGTAACGTGGGCATCGACTGGCTGAGGCGCAGCCGCCGGAGAAGCGAGGATGGCGACGCGGCGCTCGAGACATTGGCCGATGACACCGACCTGACAGCCACCAGCGAGCTCGCCCAGCATACCGCGCGACTGCACGCCTGCCTCGAGACCCTGTCGGCCGATCAGCGACGGGCGCTGGAGACGGCCTATTTCGAAGGGCTGACCCATGGTGAGCTGGCCGAAGTCCTGAGCCAGCCGCTGGGTACCGTCAAGAGCTGGATACGGCGTGGACTCGAGAGGTTGAGAACATGCATGACCCGTGGGATTTGAGCGACCCGGACGAGCGTGACCTGGCGGCCGGCGAATACGTGCTGGGTACCCTGGACAGCCGGCAGCAGGCGCATTTCGAAGCCCTGCTCGCGGTCAGCCCGGAGCTCCAGCGCCAGGTCGCTGACTGGCGCGAACACCTGCAGGTCTTCAACACCCCCCTCGAACCGGTGGCGCCGCCGGACGCGCTGTGGCCACGCATCGTTCGGACGCTGGGCCTGACACCCCGCCCCTGGTGGCGCCGCCTGAGTGTATGGCGTTCCCTGAGCGCCGGCCTGGCCCTGAGCACGCTGATCCTCGGCACCCTGCTTCTCGTTCGCCCGGCGCCGTCCGGCATGCCAGGAGACGCCGTCTATGTCGTGCTCGACGACAACCGGGTGCCGGGCTGGATCATCTATGCGGAAAGTGATGGCGAGCTGATGGCCCAGGCGGTTCAGCCCACTGACATGCCCGACGGTATGGCCGGCGAACTGTGGATGATGAAGGACGGTCAGCCAGTGTCGCTGGGCATGCTGCCCGGCCGCGGCGAGGCGCGCATGCGCATGCCGGCGTCTCTGCGGCCGATGATGCACCATGCCGACTTCGCGGTCAGCATCGAGCCGGCCAGCGGTGCGCCACAGGGCCGTCCCACCGGTCGCGTCATCGACCAGGGCAAGCTGGTACCGATGCGCGGCGATAACTGGTCGCTGTGAGACCCCGGAGATACCGTCATCCGACCAGCGCCTGCACCTTCTCGACGATGTGCGCGCCGATCGGAATCGCCGACGTGGCGGCCGGCGACGGCGCATTGCAGACATTGACGGTGCGCGTGGTATTGACGAAGCGAAAGTCATCGATCAGCTTGCCGTCGCTGGAAACCGCCTGGGCCCTCACGCCGGCCGGATAGGGCTGCAGATCCTCGAGCGCCAGCTCCGGGCAGTACTTGCGCACCTCCTCGAGATACCCCTTCTTGAACAGGGAATTCTTCATCTCAATCAGGCCCGGCCGCAGATTGGCCTTGAGCACCTTGAGAATGCCCGGGTTGGTCAGCATCGCGGCACTGTCGGTCAAGGACACGTCGCGCTTGCGATACCCCTCACGCTTGAAGGCCAGCACCGCATTGGGGCCGACGGTCACACTGCCATCGATCATGCGGGTCAGGTGCACACCGAGAAACGGCATCGAGGGGTCCGGAATCGGGTAGATCAGGTGGTTGACGATGCCGTTATGGCGTTCGGGCAGCCGGTAGTACTCGCCCCGGAACGGACAGATGGTGAAGCCCGGCTTCACACCCAGCATGCTGACCACCCGGTCCGCCATCAGCCCGGCGCAAGAGACGAGATAGCGCGAGGTAAAGCTGCCCTGACCGGTCTCCACCACGACCTCCTCACGCCGCTCGCTGAGCCCCGTCACTTCGGTGTCGTAACGAATCTCGCCGCCTTGGCGACGAAACACCTCGCCCATGGCCTCCGCCACTCTGGCGTAGTCGACGATGCCGCTGGACGGCACGAAGATCCCGCCCTGCCCCGTGATGTTGGGTTCGCGTTCATGCAACGCCTCGGCCGACAGCCATTCACGCTCAAGGCCGTTGGCCGCCGTGCGTTCCCACAGGGCCTCCATGCGTTGCATCTCGAGCGCATTGGTGGCGACCAGCAGCTTGCCGCACACCTCGTAGGGAATCGCATGTTCGTCACAGAAGGCCTTGGTGGCGCGATTGCCGGCAAGACAGAAGCGTGCCTTGTGACTGCCGGGCGTGTAATAGACGCCGGCATGAATCACGCCACTGTTGTGCCCGGTCTGGTGCCGGGCCGGCCCTGCCTCCTTTTCCACGACCAGCATGCGCTTGTCCGGATAGGCCTCCTGAAGCTGCATGGCCGTGGACAGGCCGAGAATGCCGCCACCGATGATGATGAAATCGTACACGTCTACCTCTTGTCGTCCCGGGATCAATGCCAGCACTCGAGTCTACCCGATTCATCCGCCACCCGGGGATGGCCCTTGAAAAGCCGGGCAAAGGCAGCCACACCTGAAACAGGTTCCCCAACGGAGCAAGCGCCATGGCTACCCACGCCCTGCTGCTGGTCGACATCCAGAACGACTTCTGCCCCGGCGGTACCCTGGCCGTACCCGAGGCCGAGCGGATTCTGCCCGTCGTCAACCGCTGGATCGATGCGGCACAGCGCCAGGGCTGGCCGATCGTGGCCAGCCGCGACTGGCATCCGCAGGAACACTGCAGCTTCACTGGACAAGGCGGCCCCTGGCCCGCTCACTGCGTCCAGGACACACAGGGGGCCGCCTTCCCCACCAGCCTGCAGCTACCTGACAAAGCGGTACGCGTCAGCAAGGGCTGTGCCTTCGACCGCGACAACTATTCAGCCTTCGATGGCACGGGGCTGGCCGTCTACTTGCGCCGGCACGGCGTTCAGCGCCTGCTTGTGGCCGGACTGGCCCTAGATGTCTGCGTCAAGGCCACCGCCGAGGAGGCGCTCGGCCAGGGGTTCGAGGTCGAGTTGCTCGCCGAGGCCACCCGGGCCGTCGATCCGACACATGCCGCCGACTGCCTCGATGCCCTGCGTCGGGCCGGTGCCACCATCAAGGAGTGATTCAGGAATGCCCACCCAGGAACTGCCCCGCGACGAGGATCTCAGCCTGCTGGTCGACCTCTACGAACTGACCATGCTGCAGGCCTACTGGGCCGAAGGCATGCAGGAGACCGCGACCTTCAGCCTGTTCTTCCGCAAGCTACCGCCGCACCGCAACTACATGCTGGCCTGCGGCCAGCAGCACGTCGCCCGACTCATCTCCCAGTTGCGCTTCGGGGAGGAGCAGATCGCGGCCCTGCGTCGCCTGGATCTCTTCAAGCCGGCCTTTCTTGACTGGCTGGCCGACTTTCGTTTTACCGGTACCCTGCATGCCCTGCCCGAGGGCACACCGGTCTTCCCGCACGAACCCCTGCTGGAAGTCGAGGCTCCGATCGGCGAGGCGCAGTTTCTCGAGAGCCTGGTCATGAACTACGTCCATCTCGAGACCGTCCTCGCCTCCAAGGCCTCGCGCATCGTCAATGCCGCCCAGGGTCGCCCGGTCGTCGATTTCGGCATGCGGCGCATGCACGGCATCGATGCCGCCGTCCGTGGGGTGCGCGCCTATCGCATGGCCGGCATCTCCGCCACCAGCAACGTGCTCGGCGCCAGCCGCCATGATCTCCCGGCCCGCGGCACCATGGCGCACAGCTTCATCCAGGCGCATGACAGCGAAGACGTCGCCCTGCAGGCGTTCGCCCGGGAGTTTCCGGGTACGGCCCTGCTGGTCGACACCTACGACACCGTGGAGGCCGTCAAGCGCCTGATCGGCTGGCTGGATGCCAATCCCGACCTGCACATCAGCGCTATCCGCCTCGATTCCGGCGATCTCGGCGAGTTGGCGAAGACCTGCCGCCACCTGCTGGACCACGGCGGCTACCCGGAAATCAAGATCACCGCCAGCGGCGGACTCAATGAGTATCGCATTCAGGACCTGCTGGCCGATGACGCGCCCATCGACAGTTTCGGCGTGGGTACGGCCCTCGGCGCGGCCAGCGATGCGCCCTGCCTGGAACTGGCCTACAAGCTGACCGAATATGCCGGCGAGCCACGCCTCAAGCACTCGCCCGGCAAGCATTCCCTGCCCGGACGCAAGCAGGTCTATCGTGAATCCGATGCCGAGGGGTTCTACCGGCGTGACACCCTGACACTTCGTGACGAAACCGCCCCCGGCATGCCACTGCTGCAACCCATCATCATCGATGGTGAGTTTCAGGCCGAGCGGATGGCCGATCCCGATACCGCCCGTGAGGCCAGCCTGGATGCCGTCGCCCGGTTGCCCGAGGGGCTTCATCGTCTCGACCAGGGGGCCGCCTATCGGGTTGATATCAGCGAGCGCATTCATGACTATCGTCGTCAGGCCGAGGCCAGGCTGGGGCTGCCATCGGATGGGTGACCTGGCGATGCTCTTGTTTATGTGTTGGGTCCCGTGTGATTAACCACCCGTTTGGTAAATAACTCAGGTCGCTTGGCCTGCCACTCCTTCATCGCCGTGATCGGTGATTGATGATGCAGCGCCTT
>NZ_JBSREH010000017.1:0-16977 GCF_055145905.1 Modicisalibacter sp.
GGATGATCGACAGCCACTTGAAGGTACTCATCTCGGGGACGGCGAGATCGCCGATGCGCGCCTTGGCGGCGGGAGTGGCCGCCAGGCCGATGGCGATGAAGAAGGTCAGCAGCAGCAACAGCTGGAAGTAGGCACCGAGCGTGCGGGCCGTCCAGGCAAAGCCGACGCCGATCGCGTTCGCGACCATATCGACATCGATCAGCGACAGGATGCAGAAGACCAGGATGAACCCGACGGTGAGACTCAGAACCAGCGGGTCCCCCCAGCGGGCGCCGGCCGTGGAGGCCGGCGCAGTGGAGAGCTTGGCGTGAGACATGACATACCCCGTTGTGGTTTGTTGGAAGGGGATGATGATTGAGGACACTCAGCGCGGCGTGGCCGCTCGCTCCAGCACGTCCACCCAGTTGCGTCCCATGATGCGCGCTACGGCGGCGTCATCGAAGCCGCGCCGGCGCAGTCCCTCGACCAGCCGCGGGAAGTCGCGGTTGTCGCGCAGCCACGGCAGCGGTCGCGGCCAGCCGGCGTTGGCCTGGCTGCCCTCGCCGTAGTCCATGGTCTTCGACCAGCGGCCGTTGCGCATCCACTCGAGCACCGAGGTCGGCTGCGCCTGGCACAGATCGGTGCCGATGCCGACGTGCTCGATGCCCATCAGGTCGACGGTGCGGGCCACCATGTCGCAGAACATTTCCAGGGTGCAGTCGGCGCCGTCCTTGAGATGAAAGGGGTAGACCGAGAAGCCGAGCAGCCCGCCCGACTCGGCGATCGCCGACAGCACCCGGTCCGACTTGTTGCGCTTGGCGGGATAAAAGCTGCTGGGATTGGCGTGCGAGATGATCACCGGGCGCTCGGAGAGCTCGACCGCTTCCAGGGTCGAGCGCTCGGCGCTGTGCGACATGTCGATCACCATGCCGACGCGGTTCATCTCGCGGATCACCTGGCGCCCGAAGCGGGTGATGCCGCTGTCCTCGGCCTCGTAGCAGCCGCAGGCCAGCAGGCTCTGGTTATTGTAGGTGAGCTGCATGATCAGCAGCCCCAGGTCGCGCATCACCGCGACCATGTCGATGTCGTCCTCGATCGGCGAGCAGTTCTGCGCGCCCAGCAGGATGCCCACCTTGCCGGCCTCGCGGGCGCGCTGGATATCGGCGGGCTCGCGCACCGGCATGATCAGGTCATGATGCGCCTCGAAGCGCCGGTTCCACTCGCCGAAACGCGACAGCGTATCGCGCGTGGTCTCGTGGTACGCCAGGGTGGCGTGGACGGCATCGACGCCGCCCTCGTGCATCTGCTCGAAGATCTCGCGCGACCAGTTGGAATACTGCAGGCCGTCGACGATCAGCATCTCTTGAGACATGACGCGCTCTCCTCGGGCCTTGGCTCAGTGGGCCTTGACGTAGCAGGTCTTGACCACGGTGTAGAACTCGCGTGCGTAGCGCCCCTGCTCGCGCGGGCCGAAGCTGGAGTCCTTGCGACCGCCGAACGGCACGTGATAGTCCGTGCCCGCGGTGGCCAGGTTGACCATCACGCAGCCGGTCTCGGCGCGCGCCTTGAAGTCGCTGGCCAGATGCAGCGAGTCGGTGATGATGCCGGCGGTCAGCCCGTAGCGGGTGTCGTTGAGGGTGGCGAGCGCCTCCTCGTAGTCGCGGACCTTGATCACGCAGGCGATCGGCCCGAACACCTCCTCGCGGTTGATCGCCATGTCGTTGCGGGTATCGACGAACAGCGTCGGCGCCAGGTAGTAGCCCTCGGTCTCGGCGCTCAGGCGTTCGCCGCCGAAGGCCAGCGTCGCGCCGTCCGCCTTGCCCCGCTCGATCCAGGCCAGGTTGGACTCGAGCTGGCGGGCATCCACCACCGGGCCGATCTGGGTGTTCGCGTCCAGCGCATGGCCGACCCGCGCCTCGCGCAGCCGGGCGACCAGCTTCTCGACGAAGGCATCGTGCACCGCCTCGGTGACGATCAGCCGCGACGACGCCGTGCACTTCTGGCCGGTGCCGGAATAGGCCCCGGCGAACGCCGCCTCGACGGCCAGGTCCAGGTCGGCATCGTCGGCGACGATCAGGGCGTTCTTGGAGCCCATCTCGAGCTGGCACTTGACCAGGTTGCCGGCGGTCGCCGCGGCGACCCGGCGCCCCACCTCCAGCGAGCCGGTGAAGCTCACCGCATCCACCTCGGGGCTGGCGATCAGCGCGTCGCCGACGCTCGAGCCGCTGCCCATCAGCAGGTTGAAGGTGCCCGCCGGCAGCGCCTGGCGGCTGATGATCTCGGTCAGCGCCCAGGCGCTGGCCGGCACCAGGTTGGCCGGCTTGAAGATCACGGCATTGCCGAACGCCAGCGCCGGGGCGATCTTCCACACCGCGGTGGCCATGGGGAAGTTCCACGGGCTGATGATGCCCACCACGCCGACCGGCTCGCGCCGGGTGTCGATCTCGATGCCCGGGCGCACGGAGGCCACCCGCTCGTCGATCTGGCGCAGCACCTCGGCGGCGTAGTAGTGGAAGAACTGGCCGGAGCGATAGACCTCGCCGGCGCCCTCGGCCAGCGGCTTGCCCTCCTCGCGGGACAGCAGGCGGCCCAGCTCGTCCTTGCGCGCGATCAGCTCGTCGCCGATCGCCATCAGTATGCGGTAGCGGGTCTCGAGCTCGCTGGCGGCCCATTCGCGGGCACCGCGCCGGGCAGCCTGGATCGCCTGCCCCACCTGCTCGACGCTCGCCTGGGCGAACTCGCCGATCACGTCCGAGGTATCGGAAGGGCTGGTGTTGGTCAGGCGCGTGGCGCCCTCGACCCAGGCACCATCGATGTAGAGGGAATGAACGTCCGACATGGTCACCTCCTGGAAAACATGCCGTCAGCCTAGGCGAGCCATTTGGATAAAGATAATCAATAATAAAGATAAAATGGTAAGATAGTCTTATCATCAGGAAGAGCAACCTGCCCGGAGATTCCCATGCTCCCCGAGCTCAAGATCCAGCCCCTGCGCTATGTGGTGGCCGTCGTCGACGAGGGCGGCTTTCATGCCGCCGCCCGCCGGCTTCACCGCAGCCAGCCGGCGCTGTCGATGGCCATCAAGGAACTCGAACAGCGCCTCGGCGAGCCCCTGTTCGAGAAGGCCGGCAAGTCACGGCTCACCCCGTTCGGCGCCTACTGTGTGCCCCGCTTCCGCGAGCTGCTGACCCAGCACGACCGGCTGAGCCGCGACATCGTCAGCCGGGTCGAGCGCCGCGCCGGTCATGTCGACATCGCCGCCGTGCCCTCGGTGGCCAGCCGCCTGATGCCCGCCCTGCTCGCCGACTTCGCCGCCGCCCATCCCGGCCTGCACATCAGCCTGCACGACGGCAACGCCGACTTCGTTCGCGAACTGGTCAGCCGCGGCGAGGTCGACCTAGCCCTGACCAGCCTGTGGCAGCACGACGAACGCCTGTCGTTCGCGCCGCTGATGCACGATGCCGTGGGCGTGGTCTGCCGCGACGATCACCGCCTTGCCGGGCGCGAGACCCTGAACTGGCAGGAGCTGCAGGGCGAGCGCCTGATCCGCAACGGCACCTCGCGTCTGCTCGAGGGCACCGAGGCCGCGCCGCTGCTCGAGCAGAGCGCCTTCTTCATCTCCAACATGATCTCGCTGACCGCCATGCTCGACGCCGGCATCGGCGTGACCACCCTGCCCCGGCTCGCCTTCCCGGAGGAGCACCGCCACCTGTGCTTCATCCCACTGAGCGAGCCCCGGGTCGAGCGCGAGATCGGCCTGCTGCAACCGGCCCGGCGCAGCCTGTCGCCGGCGGCGCAGGCCATGGCCGAACTGATCTTCGAGGCGCTGGGACAGGGCTGAGCTTCATCGCCGTCCCATCGCGCTTGCGCCCGGCCAGGCCCAAGAGGGCATACTGCCGCCATGTTCACGTTTTCCGAGACCGCCATGTCATTTGACCTTGTCAACCTGCTTAACCACGCTGAACGCATCGCCCTCGACGCCGGCAACGCCATCCTGGCCGTCTACGCCCGCGAGTTCAGCGTCGAGGAAAAGCACGACAAGAGCCCGCTGACCGAAGCCGACAAGGCCGCCCACGACATCATCATCGCCGGACTGAAGGCCCTGCCTGAAGACATTCCCGTGCTTTCCGAGGAAGACGTGGAAGGCTTTACCGGCAATGACGCTCAGGGACGCTACTGGCTGGTGGACCCGCTGGACGGCACCAAGGAGTTCATCAAGCGCAACGGCGAGTTCACCGTCAACATCGCGCTGATCGAACAGGGCCGCCCGGTGCTCGGCGTGGTCGTCGCCCCCGCGCTCGGCGTCAGCTACCTGGCCGCCGAGGGCGTCGGGGGCTTCAAGGTGGGCGAGGACGGCGAACGCCGCGCCATTCGCGTGTCGGGCGCCCCGGCACCGGGCACGCCGTGGCGCGTAGTGGGCAGCCGCTCGCACCCGAGCGCCGAGACGGCCGCCTGGCTGGACGCGCTCGGCCCCCACGAGCTGGTGACGATGGGCAGCTCGCTGAAGCTCTGTCTGGTCGCCGAAGGGGCCGCCGACGTCTACCCGCGGCTGGGGCCCACCTGCCTGTGGGACACCGGCGCCGCCCAGGCGGTGGTCGAGCAGGCCGGCGGCCGCGTGGAAACCCTGCAGGGCGAACCGCTGAGCTATGCCACCCCCGGCGAGACGCGTAACCCCCACTTCATCGTGTGGGGCAACCGGGAATGACGCGCCCGGTTGTGGGGCCGGAGGCGTTCACGCTACCCTTTCGCTCCCGGCATTCCCGGTGCGACCACCGCGAGCATCGTCATTCATGACCTCGGCAGCCCCTCGACCATGACGCTTCCCCGCGACGCCGGAAGGCGCGTTCTCATCATCGTGCGCCGGCTCAACATGGGCGGCATCCAGAAGGCCTCGCTGAGCCTGGCCAGCGGCCTGCTGGCCGGCGGCCACGAGGTTCACCTGCTGGTGCTCAAGGGCACCCCGGAGCTGACGGTGCCCGACGGCGTGCACCTGCACTGCGTCGACTTCGAGCGCGCCGCGCGACGCACGCCGGCCGGCCTGGCCCGGCACCTGGCCTCGCGGGTGCTGCTCAAGCCGCTGCTGCCGGGTTCCGGCTTCGTGTGGACGGGGCGCACGGTCAGCCGGGGCTTCCGGCGCCATCTGGCGGACCTGGAGGCCACACACGGTGCCTTCGACCTGATCGTCATCCGCGGCCAGGGCGCCTTCGAGCTGCTCTGGGACGTTCACGACCCGCGCTGCTGGCAGGTGGTGGAGGGGCCGGTCTCCGGCCCCGAGAAGAGCCCGCTGGCCGGCTGGCTGTATCGCAAGCTCTACGCGGGCAAGCGTGTGATCAGCGTCTCCGAGGGCATCGGCGCCGTGCTCGACGCCACGCTCGCGCGTCACGGCGTGGTGCCGGCCCAGCGGCGGACCCTCACCAATCCCGTGCCGCTGGAGCGCATCCGCGAGCTCGCCCGGGCGCCGTTGCCGGAGGCGCCGCCGACCCCCTACCTGGTCCACGTCGGCCGGCTGTCCTCGGTCAAGAACCAGGCGCTGCTGCTCGAGGCCTTCGCCGCGGCCGACCTGCCGCTGTCGCTGGTCATCATCGGCGACGGCGACCGGCGCCAGGCGTTGACCCGGCGCTGCGAGGCGCTAGGCATCGCCGAGCGCGTCCACTTTCTCGGCCAGCAGGCCAACCCCTACCCGTGGGTCGCCCGGGCCAACGCCTTCGCGCTCAGCTCGCGCATGGAGGGGCTCGGGCTGGTGCTGATCGAGGCGCTGGCGCTGGGCACCCAGTGCGTCGCCGCCGACGTGCCGGGCGGCATCCGCGAGGTGCTGACCGGCGAGCAGGCCCGCCTGATCGCCGAGCCCAGCGTCGAGGGGCTGGCCGAGAAGCTGCGCGAGGCGTGGACGCACCCGGTGACGGTGGACCCGGCCTGGGCGGAACGCTTCGACGAGCCCCGGGTCGCCGAGGCCTTTCTCGGCCTGCTCGGCGATGCCCGCCTCGAGAATCCCGCCGACGACGGCCCTACCCATGCGCCGGCGTGACGACGTCTACCCGTTCGAGGCCGACCGCCGCGTCGAGATCAGCCTGGCGGCCGACGGCAGCCTGACGCTGCCGGCCGGGCTCCCCGATGCCCCCGCCGAATGGAGCTGGCTGCTGGAGGTCGACTACCGGCCGCGCCGGGGCCTGCGCCAGCCCCGGGTGACGCTCGCTTCCCCGGCGGGTCAGGCGGTCACGCATTACCTGGAGCGCAAGGTCGCGGGGCGCCGCTGGCTGAACCTGACCGGCATCACGACCTGGGACGCGCTGCGCGTGATCGCCGCCCACTGCCGACTCGGCGAGCGGGCCGTGCTGCACGGCTTCGCCAAGCCCGATTTGACCCGTGGCCCGGTGCTGTTCGTCGCACCGCATCCGGACGACGCCGAACTCGCCGGCTACGGCCTCTATCGCCGCCTGGCCGAGCACACCTGGATCGTCACCCTGAGCGCCGGCGAGACCCTCAAGCGCCTGGACCGGCAGTACCTCGCCGGGCTGGACACCTCGCTGGCCGCCGCCCGCCGGCGCAAGGGGCTGATCCGCGCCTGGAACAGCGCCACCACCCCGCAACTGGCCGGCATCCCCCAGGAGCGCCTGGTCATGCTGGGCTACCGCAACGACATGCTCGGGCCGCTGCTCGACGCCGGGCATAAGGCGGTGACCACCGTCGAGGACGGCCTTTCCCCCTCGGACTTTCGACGCTGGAACCGGCTGGCCCTGCCCGGCGACGCCGCCGCCAACCACGGCGCCCCCCTGCTGGCCGACCTCGCCTTCCTGGTCGAGCACATCCGCCCCGCCACGGTGGTGGTGACCCACCCCGAAGTCGACCCCCACCGGGATCACATCGCCGCGGCCCGGGCCATCGCCCGGGCGCTGCAGCACACCGGCCACACCCCGCAACGGGTGCTGCTCTACGCCAACCACCTGCGCGGCCACAGGGGCTTCCCCCTCGGTCCGGCGCATGCCGGCGCCACGATCTGGCCCCATGCGGGCACCCACTCGGCACTGGGCCGCTGGCGCTTTCACAGCGAAGCGCTCGGCCCGGATCTCCAGCGCGAGAAGGCCCTGAGCCTGGACACCATGCACGACCTGCGCGGCCATCCGGGGCCGATCAAGCGCCTGAAGCGTCGGTGGCGGGAGACCCTCGCCGGCACGCGCGGCCCCCGCTACGGCGGCCATGACTACTTTCGCAGCCATGTCCGCGCGCAGGAGGTCTTCGTCGAGGTGACCGGAGAGGCGTTCGTGAGCGGGCTTCAGGCACCGCGGGAGCCATAGCGCCAGCGCCAGTAGTGCGTCACCAGGCCGCCGACCACCAGGTTGTGCACATAGACCCCGGTCCAGAAGGAATCGTAGGACTCGAACTGGTTGACGATCACCCAGTAGACGAAGAAGGCCGCGCCGAACAGCGCAACATCGCCGGGCATGGCACTACCGCGCCAGGCCAGCCAGGTGCCGCGACCGATCCACGCCGCCAGGGCGGCGATGACCGCCACGCCCAGCAGACCATAGGCGACCCAGACTTCAATGAAGAAGTTGTGCAGATGGCCGAAGTCGGCCTTGACGAAGTCCGGCAGCCACGGCGTGTGGTCGATCACCAGGCTGCGCCCCTCGCCGCCCCAGCCGACCAGCGGGCGCTCGGCGATCCACTGCAGGGCCGCCATCCAGCTGTGGATGCGGATGCCGATGCTGGTATACGGCACCTGCTCCAGATTCCCCTGCATCAGCTGCGCGATCACCCCGGACTCGGTGGTGACCCGCTCGGCCAGGGTATCGCCGAACAGCGCCACGGCCAGGGTGACCAGCAGCACGCCGGCGCCCAGGGTCAGCAGCAGCGGCCGGCGCAGGGAACGCCCGGCCCCGTAGCGGCGCACCACCACCAGGGCCGCCAGCCCCGCCAGCGGCAGCGACACGGCCAGCGCCAGCCAGACGGCGCGGGTCTGGCCGATGGCGATGCCGGTCAGGCACATCGCCAGCACCAGACCCCACAGCCCGACCCGCCAGGCCACCCAGACCTCCCGCGGGCGCATCACGCGGCGCGCGAAGATCACCCAGCCCAGCAGCGCCACGCCGAACAGCATGGAGCCGTGCTGGTTGTTGCGGATGCCGAAGCCGATGCGCTGGCCGTGCAGGCCCTGCCACCACTCCTGCGGGCCGCCGAGCACCAGCGTGGCGACGAGAAACCCCGCCAGCGCCAGCGCCCAGAGCCGCAGCGTGTTGCGCGTGCTGCCACCCAGCCACCAGGCCACGGCGATGAAGATGAACAGCTTGGCCAGCCGGTCCACCTCCGGATTGCGCGTCACCCACTGCGGGTGATGGAAATAGCCCAGCGTCCAGGACAGCACCTGCACGACGATCACCGCCAGCAACAGCCACAGCGCCGCGGAGCGGCGCATTTCACCACCGTAGGTCAGCACAGCGATCAGCCCCAGCGCCGCGGTCAGCGTGCCGGCATCGCCGCCCACGTCGCTCCACAGCACGCCCAGGGCCGCATACAGCACCAGCGAGAGACAGCCGGCGATCCATAATCCGCGAGGACAACGCCAGGCCGTCGGGGCTTCCCAGCCCGGGCAGGCCCCCATCACGGCATCAACGCCCGCAGACAACTGCGCAGCGACTCCCGCCAGGGCGGCAACGCCACCCCGAAGGTCTCGCGCAACGAGGTCGTGTCCAGCCGCGAGTTGCCGGGCCGCGGTGCCGGCTGCGGATACTCGCGGGAGGCGATCGCCTCGACGCTCGGACGCCGGTCGGCATCGAGCAGCCCCAGCGCTACCGCCTCCTCGAAGATCGCCTCGGCGAAGCCGTGCCAGCTGGTCGCGCCCGCCGCAGCCAGGTGATGGGTACCCGCCATGCCCGGCGACCAGCCCTCGCGCCGCCAGGCGTGCAGGGCCAGCGCCGTCACGTCGGCGATGGTGGCCGCCCAGGTGGGGGCACCGACCTGATCGTCGATGACGCGCAGCTGATCGCGCTCGGCGGCCAGGCGCAGCATGGTCCGGACGAAATTGTGCCCGTGGGCGGCATAGACCCAGCTGGTGCGCAGCACCAGCGCCCGGGTACCGGCAGCGGCGATGGCCTCCTCGCCCTCGCGCTTGGTGCGCCCGTAGACGGAGCGCGGCGCGGTCGCGTCCCCGGGGCGATACGGCGTCTCGCCCTCGCCGGCGAAGACGTAGTCCGTGGAGTAGTGCACCAGGGGAATATCCCGCTCGGCACAGGCCGTCGCCAGCTCCGCCACCGCCTCGGCATTGATGCGCCGGGCCAGCGCCGGCTCGCTCTCGGCGCGATCCACGGCGGTGTAGGCCGCCGCGTTGACCACCACGGTCGGTGCGTATCGCGCTACCGCCGCGGCCACCGCCCCCGGCTCGGCCAGGTCGCCGTCGCGGCGAGTCAGCGCCACGCCGCGGCCGAACGGCTGCAGGGCGCGCTCCAGTTCGCGCCCCACCTGGCCGTTCGCCCCCAGGATCAGGTAATCCGGCGTCGTCTCGCTCATGCAAAGACCTCCGCCTCGCGGAAGGCCGCCCCGGCCAGGTCCTTGTCGGACAGCGTCAGGTCGGGAACCGCCGGCCAGTCGATGCCCAGCTCGGGGTCGTCGTAGCGGATGCAGCGCTCCGAGGCCGGGTGGTAGTAGTCGGTGGTCTTGTAGAGGAAGTCGGCGCTCTCGGAGAGCACCACGAAACCGTGACCGAAGCCCTCCGGGACCCACAGCTGACGATGGTTGTCGGCGGACAGCTCCACCCCGACCCAGCGGCCGAAGTTGGGCGAGGAGCGCCGCAGGTCGACGGCGACATCGTAGACGCGGCCGTGGGTCACCCGCACCAGCTTTCCCTGAGGCTGCTCCAGCTGATAGTGCAGGCCGCGCAGCACCCCCTGGCGGGAGCGGGAATGGTTGTCCTGGACGAAGTCGCGCTCGCAGCCGGTGGCCGCCTCGAAGGCGCGCCGGTTGAAGCTCTCCATGAAGAAGCCGCGGGAATCGCCGAACACCTTCGGCTCCAGGATCACGACCTCGGGCAGGTCGGTGGCGATCGCCTTCATGCCGGCCCTCCCTTCTCGTTGAGCAAACGCTGAAGGAACTTGCCGTAGCCGCTCTTGGCCAGCGGCTCGGCCAGGGCCAGCAACTGGTCGTCGTCGATCCAGCCGTGGCGCCAGGCGATTTCCTCGGGGCAGCACGCCTTCAACCCCTGGCGATGCTCGATGGTGGCGATGAAGTTGGACGCCTCCATCAGCGACTCGTGGGTGCCGGTGTCCAGCCAGGCGAAGCCGCGGCCCATGATCTCGACATTGAGATCGCCGCGCTCGAGATACAGGCGGTTGATGTCGGTGATCTCCAGCTCGCCGCGGGCCGAGGGCTCCAGGGACTTGGCCATCTCGACCACGTCGGCGTCGTAGAAGTAGAGCCCGGTCACCGCGAACGGCGATTTCGGCTCGGCGGGCTTCTCCTCCAGCGAGGTCGCACGCCCCTCGGCGTCGAAGTCGACCACGCCGTAGCGTTCCGGATCATGGACATGGTAGGCGAACACGCTGGCGCCCTGCTCCCGGGTCATGGCGCTTTGCAGCAGCGGCTGGAAGTCGTGGCCATAGAAGATGTTGTCGCCCAGCACCAGGCAGCTCGGCGCGCCGTCGAGGAAGTCCTCGGCGATGATGAACGCCTGGGCCAGGCCGTCCGGCGAGGGCTGCACCGCATAGCTCAGCGAGATGCCCCAGTGGCTGCCGTCGCCCAGCAGATGCTGGAAGCGCGGGGTGTCCTGAGGCGTGGAGATGATCAGAATCTCGTCGATGCCCGCCAGCATCAGTGTGGCCAGCGGATAGTAGATCATCGGCTTGTCGTAGACCGGCAGCAGCTGCTTGGAGATCGACAGCGTCACCGGATGCAGTCGTGTGCCGGACCCGCCGGCGAGAATAATGCCCTTGCGCTTCATGGCGTCGGTTCCTGACTCGTTTCAATCCATTCCGTAATGGTGGGAAGTCCACTCGCGGTAGGCCCCGCTGGTCACGCCCTCGACCCAGGCGTCGTTGTCCAGGTACCACTGTACCGTCTTGCGCAGCCCGGACTCGAACGTCTCCCGCGGGCGCCAACCCAGCTCGCGCTCGATCTTGCCGGCGTCGATGGCATAGCGCAGGTCGTGCCCCGGCCGGTCCTTCACGTAGGTGATCAGGTCCGCGTAGCGCGCCACGCCGTCGGGATGCTCGGGAGCAAGCTCCTCGAGCAGCGCGCAGATGCGCTCGACCACCTCGAGATTGCGGTGCTCGTTGTGGCCGCCGATGTTGTAGGTCTCGCCCACCGTGCCGGACTCGAGCACCGTGACCAGCGCCCGGGCGTGGTCCTCCACGTACAGCCAGTCGCGCACCTGGCTGCCGTCGCCGTAGACCGGCAGCGGCTTGCCCGCGCGGGCGTTGAGGATGATCAGCGGGATCAGCTTCTCGGGGAAGTGACAGGGGCCGTAATTGTTGGAGCAGTTGGTGACCAGCACCGGCAGGCCGAAGGTGCGGTGCCAGGCGCGCACCAGGTGGTCCGAGCCGGCCTTGCTGGCCGAATAGGGCGAACTGGGCGCGTAGGGCGTGTCCTCGGTGAACAGCCCCTCCGGCCCCTCGAGATCGCCGTAGACCTCGTCGGTGGAGACGTGGTGAAAGCGAAACGCCGCGCGCCGCTCGACCGGCAGGTTCTCATGGTAGCTGCGCGCCACCTCAAGCAGTACCCCGGTGCCCACCAGGTTGGTCTGGATGAAGTCCGCCGGGCCATGAATGGACCGGTCGACATGGGACTCCGCGGCCAGATGCATCACCGCATCGGGCGCGTGGCGCTCGAATACCTCGCGCAGGGCGTCGGCGTCGCCGATATCGACCTGCTCGAAGGCGTAGCGATCGCTCTGCGCAGCCTCGCCCAGCGAGGCCAGGTTCCCGGCGTAGGTCAACTTGTCCACGTTGACCACGGCGTGGTCGGTGTCGGCGATCAGGTGGCGAATCACCGCCGACCCGATGAAGCCAGCGCCCCCTGTTACCAGAATCTTCATTGCGGCGTCCGTTGCTGTGAAAAAACCGCTCTAGTCTACGGACAAGGCCAACCCGAGGAAAGGCGAGGCATACCCGCTGGCGTCAAGGTTTCCCGCACTCGATGCTCACCCCCACAGCCCCTCATCGGCGGGCACGATCGCCCACCCTTCGGCGTGAAAGACAGCTTGACGTCCGCTGAAAAGGCCACACTCAAGACCCTGACCGGTGTCTAGAAAACCCGGGGCGATTCACTGCCCTTTATGTTGTTCATCAGGCGGAGACAAGGCTGGACTAATGTTTATCTGCGATGCGCAACGCTTGAACGTCAGCCACCGCTAGACCGGTGGCCTCGGCAATCTGCTCGTCACTGAGCACACCGAAGGCCAGCAGGTGACGGACAGTAGTACGCTTTTCTTCCAAAGCACGCTTCTCAGCTTCCTCGCGTCCTACCTGACGCTCTTTCTGCGCCCAATTTTCAAGATTCTCTGCCAACATATCTTTGTCCTCCACCAAACTGTTGAGCTGCTCCAGGTTGACCTCGGCCCCGAGCCGCTGCAGGTGACGCTTTAGCCAGCGAGTGATGATCGCGTCGATGCGGTCCTTCCGGGGATCGGCCTGGATGATCGCCACCACCCGGTTAACGGCCTGTTGCAGGGCCTCGCGGCTCACGGACGCATTCTCGATGCTGAATACGCCGCTCAGCGGGGTCTGGCGTATTCTCAGTTCTTCGTCAGTGTAGCGCCCTTCATCGATCAGATAGTACCGCAGGTGTGGCTGATAGACTCGCAGGAACGTCGGGGGTTCCGGCTGTACCATGTCGTACACGTCCTGCCGGGCGGTCCAGCGTTCCGAGCCATTGTAGAGCACGATGGGCAGCACCGGCGGCAAGCCGTTGCCCGGCGTGGTGACCTGGGTCTTGAGCAGGTGATCGTAGAAGCAGGCCACATAGTGCATCAGCCGGATCGGCATGGTGCGATCCACCGACGACTGGAACTCGAGCAGGATATACAGGAAGACCCGCTGGGTGATGCCCTGCCAGGTGATCTCCACCGACCACACCACATCCTCGAACTTCTCCTCGAACAGCGGTGTGATGTAGTTGCCGCTGTGGTTCTTCAGCGTCGAGAAGTCCATCAGCCCGGCGATCTCGCCGGGTGCGAAGCCCTCGATCAGCTGCTGGACGAACTCGGGATAGCTGAACAGCTCCTTGTAGCCGGTATCGTGATGGCTGCTGGTCATGCGCGCTCCCCTGTCGATGGGTCCGGTCTGCCATATCGTGGGTCAGTCGAACGGGTTTCTTTAGCGGCTGCAGCGGCAGCGTCTCGCACCAGACCGGCCCCTTGGCTCATCGGCGCCTCCCAGGGTGAATCGCCTGGCGGGTGAGTGTTCTTCCTTTTACTTAAGCGGTACCGCGAGTCGGCGATGGACCCGGCTCCTCTCTCATCCCCACAGCCCCTCATCGTCGGGCACGATCACCCGTCCTTCCGAGTAGCCGTACTGCAGGTAGTGACCCAGCGGCTCGACCCCGGCCGCGGCCACATCCGGGTTGTCGGCCAGATAGGCCCGGCTGTCGAACCAGGCCGAGGGCGCGCGCCCCTCCTTCCACCCCCAGGTCAGATAGTGCTGATAGCCGCTGTCCTGATCACCGCGCTGGATTGCCGCGTCGACATCCGGATTGGCCGCGCGATAGCCCCGCTCGTCGAACAGGGCGTTGGGATCGCGCCCCTCGCCGGCGCCGTATTGCTGATAGTGCGCGAGAGGGCCGATCACCCCCGCCGCTGCGGCGGCGGCCACATCGGGGTTGGTCTCGAGATAGAGCCCCGCATCGAAGGGCATCGATGAGGCCGAATCCAGCTCGGGCGGGCTCGCCAGCACCACGCGGTCGTCGAAGCGCAGCAGCTCGATATTCTCCAGCGTATCCCGACTGCCATCCGCCTCGGTCACCACCAGCGTGCCATCCGAAGGGTGCGTCAGCGCGACGGTATCGGCGGTCATGTCGAAGCGCACGATATCGACGCCCCCGCCGCCGTCCAGGTGGTCGTCGCCCGCCCCGCCGGTCAGCCGGTCGTTGCCGTCACCGCCGACCAGCGTGTCGTCGCCCGGGCCGCCCGTCACCCGCTCGCCGGTCCCGCCGAGCGCCGGCGCCTCCGGCGTGCTCGCCGTCAGCGAACTGCCCACCGTGGCCAGGGTGGCGTCGATCCAGTCCTGGTAATGGCTCACCCGCTGCCAGGCGGCCAACTCGCCGAAACTGCCATCGACCCCGAGGG
Source organism: Modicisalibacter sp. (assembly GCF_055145905.1). Lineage (NCBI taxonomy): Bacteria > Pseudomonadati > Pseudomonadota > Gammaproteobacteria > Oceanospirillales > Halomonadaceae > Modicisalibacter > Modicisalibacter sp. Next base: position 14,246 of record NZ_JBSREH010000017.1, read on the forward strand.
TGCTGTCCAGCAGCTGCCCCCGGCCATCGGCCAGGTGCGTCAGGTAGCTGGCCACGCCCGCCACCCGGCCGTCGATGAAGGCCGGCCCGCCGCTGTCGCCGGGGGCGATCACTCCCTCGGTCGTCCCCAGGCCGGTATCGCTCTGGCCCAGCAGGCGGCCGAGGGTATCGTAGCGCGCCTCACCGCTGTCGAAGTCGGCGATCAGCTGCGACCCCGGCGGCGAGTCCCAGCCACCGCCATTCAGCCGTGAGCTGACCTCGCTGCCGGTCGCGTCCAGGGTATTCTCGACCCGCGAGCGCTGCGCGCCGGCCGGGCCGGAATAGCCCCACTGCCCCAGCCCCGTGGCGCCGTAACCGACCAGCGTGGCGACATGGCCCAGCTCGTCCGCCCCCCGGTACAGCGCATAGCGCGGAATCGCATCCGGCACCGGGTTGTCCAGCCACAGCAGGGCCAGGTCATTGCCGAACGCGCCGGGGTCGTAGCCCGGGTGTACCCAGCGCGTCTCGGCCGTCGCCCAGTAGCGCCCGCCGAGGCCGTCGAAGGCGACCCGGACGGGGTCGGTGGCACCCTCGACCACATGCGCGGCGGTGAGCACCGCCCGTCCGTCGGCCAGCAGGGTGCCCGAGCCCAGCACATCGCCGACGCGCACCTCGCCGACGCCATCGTAGCCGTCGCTGGGACGGGACACATAACGCTCGTTGTAGCGGGTGACTGTAGGCATGGCATCTCTCCGACGGCCGGCTCGCGGCCCTGGTGGCGGCGTGATGCCGCAAGGTGGGTTGTATCGCCCGTGGCGACGGCGTCGCGCCCCGGCAAGCCCCCGACACACATCGGGCCGCCCCGGGGGGGCGGCCCGTCAGCCCGAGAGCGCCGCCCCGTACCGGACGGCACGGGGCGGGCGGCCCGGCGTCAGTGCTTGGCCGGCAGCTCCGACTTCAGCGCATTGGCGTAGGCGGTGCGGGCCGTCTGGGCGATGGCCAGCTGCTGCTGCAGACGGGCGATCTCCTGGTCGGTCACGCGCAGGTTGACCACCTGGTTGCGCGCATTCTCGGACAGCTCGGCCAGGTTGTAGTCGGCGCCGTCGATGGAGATGGTCTGGTCCTGGGTATCCGCCATGGCGTGATTGCTCCTCATGAAAGAATGAAAGACGTAGGGTCGCTCGGCGATGATAAGCGTTTACTGAACAAAATCGAAGAACCCCCGGCCCGCTCAGTCCCCGAAATCGAACGTCAGCTCGTCGTCGTCCTCGCCGAAGAACGACGCTACCGGTTCGCGAGGCGCCTGCTGTGCCTGCAGCTGCTGGTGAAAGCGGGCGCGCTCGGTAAGCTGGCCGAGCTGGCCCATCGAGAACAGTTGGGCATAGGCCAGCGGCAGTGCACCGTGGGCGCGCAGGGCGGCGAAGGCCTCGGCCTCGAGCGCATTCAGGGCTTTTTCGTTGATGCGGTACAGCCCCTGCACCTCGAGCGGCGCCTGGTCGTCGCCGCGCCCGACCTGCAGCGGCCAGGGCTCGATCAGGCCGCTGTCGCCCAGCGACCGTGCGGCCGCCCGGGTCACCTGACGATTGCGCTCGCACTGCTGCAGAAAGGCGAGCGTGCGGTCGACCGTTTCGCTCAGCTCGCCATCATCGTTGAACAGCGGCTCGCCGTCCTCGTCGGGCGCCTGCAGATGCGCCTGATCCACGCACAGCACCTGCTGCCCGTCCTCGGTGGCGGCCAGCGTGAAGGGGTAGCCGCGCAGCCCGGCCGGCACGTAACCGCCCAGCCAGCGCCCGTCGGGATGCACGTAGAGGTTGTGGCGGCCGTCCAGCCCCAGCAGGGCTACCGGCTGGTAGCTTTCTTCCTGCTTGATGAAGCCCAGCGCATGCTGCGCCAGCAGCTTGTTCAGCTCCGCCAGCAGGATCGGCACCACCGGCTGCTCGGCGGCGAAGCCGTAGCCGTGGCGGGGCAGGTATCGAGACTCGCCATGTTGCGTGCGAGAAAGCGCGGTCCATTTCGCCATCAGGGACTCCATCAGCGCGTAAGGGATTGGAAAACGGACACCGATTGTACCAGCCACATTCCGAGCCCCGGCGCCTCTTTTCGCCGCCCGGGCCGCCATACGCACCGACTTTACCGGCAACACAAAAAACAATGAGAGATAAAGCAGCCACCGAGAGCCTTGCCGCCTTACCGGGAATGAAGCGGAAACAGGGGAAAGTCGAGGTTCAGTGCCTGTCCTGGGTACGCAGGGCATGCACCTCGGCCAGCGCGAGGCCGGTCGCCGCCGCGATCTGCTCGTCCGTCAGCACACCCAGCCGGATGAGGTTGCGGGCCGTCTGTCGCTTCGTCTTCTCGGCGCCGAGTTGCTCGCCTTCCTGACGCCCTTCCTGACGCCCTTCCTGACGCTCCCTCTTCGCCCAGTTCTCCAGATTCTCTGCCAGCATGTCTCTATCCTCCACCAGGCTGTTGAGCCGCTCCAGGTCGACGCCGGCCCCCAGCCATTGCAAATGACGCTTCAACCAGCGGGTGATGATGGCATCCGTGCGTTCCTTGTGGGGATCGGCCTGGATGATCGCCACGATCCGGTCGACGGCCTGCTGCAGGGCCTCGCGGCTCGCGGATGCGTTCTCGATGCGGAATACGCCGCTCAGCGGGGTCTGGCGCCGGTCCAGTTCCTCGGCAGTATAGCGCCCTTCGTCGATCAGATAGTAACGCAGGTGCGGCTGATAGACCCGCAGGAAGGCCGGCGGTTCC
>NZ_JBSREH010000018.1:0-62045 GCF_055145905.1 Modicisalibacter sp.
GAGCGCCGCGGGCAGCGGGAACACCGGGTTGATCGAGCTCATCTCGGCGTAGATCGGGATCGGCTCGGGGCGCGCCTGGGCGGTGGCGACCAGCGCCTGGCCGCCGCGGCGCGAGCCGGTGAAGCCCACCGCCTTGATGCGCGGATCGGCGACCAGCGCCTGGCCGACCTCGATGTCGGCATCATAGAGCAGCGAGAACACGCCCTCGGGCAGGTGGCAGCGGGCCACCGCCTTCTGGATGGCCCGGCCCACCAGCTCGCTGGTACCCGGGTGGGCGGAGTGTGCCTTGACTACCACCGGGCAGCCGGCGGCCAGCGCCGAGGCGGTGTCGCCGCCGGCCACCGAGAACGCCAGCGGGAAGTTGGAGGCGCCGAACACTGCCACCGGGCCCAGGGCGATGTGGCGCTGGCGCAGGTCGGCCCGCGGCAGCGGCGCTCGTTCGGGCAGGGCCGGGTCGACGCGCACGTCGAGCCACTCGCCGGCGCGCACGACATTGGCGAACAGTCTGAGCTGCCCGCAGGTGCGGCCGCGCTCGCCCTCGATGCGCGGAATCGGCAGGCCCGACTCGTCGCTGGCGCGCTCGATCAGGCTATCGCCCAGCGCCTCGATCTCCTCGGCGATGGTCTCGAGGAACACCGCGCGGTCCTCGAGCGACGTCTCGCGGTAGGCGTCGAACGCCGCGTCGGCGAGCTCGCAGGCCCGCGCGACGTCGTCCGGGGTGCCGCCGGCATAGACCGGGTCCAGGCGCTGGTCGGACGCCGGATTGACGGCCTGGATCTCGCCGCGGGTGCCGCGCACGGCCTGCTGGCCGATGAGTAGCTTGCCTTCCAGGGTCATGAACCTCTCCCTTGTCGATGAAGAATGAAAAGTCATTGGCGATAGGACGCATAGTTGTCGCGGGCCCGCGTCAGGTGATAGCGCATGGCCTCGCGGGCCGCCTCGACCCGCCGCGCGAGGATGGCGTCGAGGATCTCCGCATGTTCCTCGCCGACCCGTTCGAGATACAGGCGTGTGGCCTCGACATCCAGATCGACATCCAGCAGCTTGGCCCGCGGAATCGCCCCCTGATCGAACTGCTCATAGAACGTGGCGAAAGCTGGATTGTGCGTGGCACGGGCGATCGCGAAATGAAAGGCGAAATCCTCCTCGCGGGCCTGGGTATTGTGCCGGCATGCCTGCAGAAACGCCTGGTGGGTCGCCTCGAGACGCTGCCGGTCGTCGGTATCATGACGGGCCGCCGCCAGGGCCGCCGCTTCCGTTTCCAGCGTCAGGCGCAGTTCCAGGATATGCAGGATGTCCTCGACGGTAGTCAGGCTGATGCGCTTGGCCGGCAAGGCCTCGAGCGGCGCCGCACGCAGCACCCGAGTACCGATGCCCCGGCGCGTCTCGACCAGCCCCAACGACTTGAGGTGGGTGATCGCCTCGCGGACCACGGTGCGGCTGACCCCGAACATTTCGCACAGGGCATTCTCCGGCGGCAGCTTGTCGCCGACGGCGATGCGTTCCTCGCCGATTAGCCGCTCCAGCTGCTTCGAGACCTGCCCCGAAAGGCTGCCCGATTGCGAGACACGCGAGACACCGAGCTGATTCATTGCTTGTTCCATTGCCTGTACCGGATTCCAACCCCTGTCATCGACTCTGCCCGACCCGACCGGAACGATTTTCCCGAATGCACAGGTCCGACGCCCCAGTATCGCATGTCAGGAACCTCCGCTGTTTCCCGTCGCCCGGGATTCATCGGCGTTCCTGACTCGCTCCCCGGTTTCTTCAGGCATCATCGGGATGCCCCGCCGCGGCGAACTTGCCGCCCTGATAGACGACGGTCGGGTCCTGCGGGTCCAGTCCGGTGTCCCGGGCCTCGACCTGCGCGCGCCAGGGCTCGGAGCTGTCCCGAGGGCGCCAGCCGAGGAAGCTCGACTTGCGGTTGTCCCACCACGTCTCGCTGTTGTCCGAGACCCCGTAGATCACCGTATTGCCCAGCTTCGGCGTCCAGAAGGCGCGCTGCAGCAGGGCCACAAAATCATCGACGCTCATCCAGGTGGCCATCATCCGCGTGTCCGCGGGCTCGGGGAAACAGGAGCCGATGCGCACGCTCAGTGTCTCGACGCCGAACTTGTCGAAATACAGGCTCGCCAGATCCTCGCCGAAGCACTTGGAAACCCCATACAGCGAGTCGGGCCGGTGCGGCACTTCGGTGTCGAGGGTCTGCGTGCGCGGGTAGAAACCGATGGCGTGATTGGAGCTGGCGAACACGATGCGGGGCCGGCCGGCGTGACGGGCCGCCTCGTAGAGGTTGTACGTACCGACGATGTTGGCCTGCAGGATGCTCGTCCAGGGCTTCTCGACGGACATCCCGCCCAGATGAATGATCGCCTCGCAGCCGTCGACCAGCGAGTGCACGGCCGATGCCTCGGCCAGATCGCAGGTCACGACTTCCTCGTGCTCGCCGAGGGGTTCCACCTCGACGATATCGGACACCCTTACCCGCCTTGCCAGGCGATGCAGGTGCGGACGGATGGCCTTGCCGACGCCGCCGGCGGCTCCCGTGACAAGAATTCGCTCGAGCATGTTTCCTCCTTGCAACTCGGTCAGGAAAGTGGCCGGCACCAACCGGCCGCCAGATCATTCAAAGCCGTACAGTGCCGCCGGATTATCGACCAGGATCCGCTGCCGAGCCTCGGCATCGGCCCAGTCCAGCAGCACATCCAGCTGTTCGGCATCATCGGGATAATCGGCACGGGATACCCCGACGTGCGGCCAGTTGCTGCCCCAGATCACCCGTTCGGGTGCGTGGCGAATGATCCGGCGGGCAATGGCGCCCACATCGGCGTAATCGGGGCCGCCCGTGACGCTCGCCTCGTAGCCGCCGCAGATCTTGAACCAGGCATTGCCGCGATCCAGCAGCCGAACGATGGCGTCGACACGGTAGTCGTCGGCGGGGACCGGTGGCATGAACTTGCCGATGTGATCGATGATGTAGTCGCCCTCGAGACGCTCGAGGCCGTCCAGGTACGCCTCCAGGTGACGGCCGTTGAACTGCACCATCAGGTGCCAGCCGAAGGGCCGGATAAGCCGCTCGACGGCGGGCATGTCGGCATGGGTGACGGCGCCGCCGGGCAGGTTCATGATGCGCGCACCGCGTACGCCTCTGGCGTGCCAGTCATCCAGCTGGGTCGACGTGGTCTCGGGCGAGACCGCCGCCACACCGCGGGCCGAATCGCCCAACCGGTCGAGCGAGTCCAGCAGGGCACCATTGTCGCGCTGATAGGCATTGGACTGGGTCACCACCACCCGTTCGAGTCCCAGACGGCGCTGAACCCGCCGATAGTCATCGACGGTACCCAGCTCGGCGATTCCGGGCCCGCCGGGCTGAGGCGCAAATCCCGGCGGATAGAGATGGATATGGCAATCAGTCGCCCCGGCCGGCGTATTCAGCCTGGGCGGCGACCCGTCCAGGGGCCGGGTATTGGCGGGAATCTCGATCACCGTCAGGCCTCCTTCAGCGCATACTGACGCAGCGCATCGCGGTTGACCTCGATGCCCAGCCCCGGGCCGTCGGGAATCGTGACCACACCCTTGACATGCTCGATGGGCGAGGTCACCACCGCCTGACGGAAGGGGTTGCGGGTACGATCGAATTCCAGAATCGGCTCGATGGGCCGGCGCCGCGGCGGGTTGGGAGGCAATGCCGCCATGAACTGGAGACCCGCCGCAATGGCCACCGCCGTACCCCAGACGTGCGGTACCAGCCGCACGCCGTGCATGGCGGCCATGTCGACGACACGCCGGCTCTCGGAAAACCCGCCGACGCCGCAGACATCCGGCTGGACGATATCCACCGCCCGGGCGGCCAGCGGCTCCTGCATGGCATAGCGGCCATGCCAGTTCTCGCCGCTGGCCACCGGGATCGGCTGCCCCTGACGCACGGCGCGGTAGGTGTCGATCTGCTCGGGCAGCACCGGCTCCTCGAACCAGTCGACGCCGAGCTCGGCCGCACGCCGCCCCACCTCCAGCGCCTCGAGCAGGTCGTAGCCGTGATTGGCGTCGATCATCAGACGGCACTCGGGACCGATCGCCTCGCGGGCGGCGGCGATGACCGCCATATCTGCCTCGACCCCGAAGCCGATCTTGATCTTGACGCCATGGAAGCCTTCCCGGACATAGCCAGCCACCTCCTCGGCGACGTCCTGCACGCGATCGACGCCATCGCGACGAAACGAACCGGTGGCATAGGCACGCACACTCTCCCGGAAGCGTCCGCCCAGCAGCTCCGAGACCGACGCCCCGTAGTGCTTGCCCTTGATATCCCACAGGGCGACGTCGATGCCGCTCAGCGCGGTTACAGTCAGCCCGCGCTGGCCCTGGTCGCGCAGCCGGTTGTAGAGCTCGAGCCACAGCTTCTCGGTCTCGAGCGGATTGCGGCCGATCAGGCCGGCCGCGTAAGTCGCAACGATCGCGGCGTTGGCCTTCGCCGGCCCCAGGCACTCGCCCCAGCCGACGGTACCGTCCTCGCAGACGATCTCGACGAGGCAGTGCTGGCGACGCTCGAAGCGCATCGAGGCGCTCTCGAAGGCCTGATCGAGCTTGTAGTCGAGGATATGCGTGTTTACGGCGGCAATTTTCATGGCACTCGAATTCCTGGTCATGAGTTACGGATCAGCTCAGCATGTCGGGTAGCGTGAGGGAGATCGCCGGGATATAGGTCACCAGCATCAGGACGGCGAACAGGGCCAGATAGAAGGGCCAGATCGTCTTGACCGCGTGCTCGATCTTGACCTTGCCGATCACGCTGCCCACGAACAGGCAGGAACCGACCGGCGGGGTACACAGCCCCAGCCCCAGATTGATCATCATGATGATCCCGAACTGGATGGGGTCCATGCCGAACTGCTCGGCGACCGGCAGGAAGATCGGCGTGCAGATCAGGATCAGCGCTGCCATGTCCATGATCATGCCCAGCCCCAGCAGCAGCAGATTGAGCAGCAGCAGGATCACGTAGGGATTGTCGGAAATCTTCAGCAGCGTTTCGCTGAGCAGCTCCGGCACGCTGTACAGGGCCAGCAGATAGGAAAACGCCGAGGCGCAGCCCACCAGGATCATCACCAGCGACGTCGTGCGCACCGCCTGATAGACCGCCTGCTTGAACGGCTCCCAGCGCAGTTCCCGATAGACCAGGCCGGTAATCACGATCGCGTAGATCGCCCCGAAGGCCCCGGACTCGGTCACGGTGAGAATGCCCGAGAGTACGCCGCCAACGATGATCACCGCGGTCAGCAGGCCCGGCAATGCGGCCGCAAAGCTGATGATCAGCGCCCGCCAACCCGGAAACGTTTCCCCCGAATAGCCCCGCTTGACCGCCACCACATAGGCGGCCACCGCCAGAGCCAGACACATCAGCACACCCGGCACGATGCCCGCAATGAACAGCTTGGTGACCGAGATCCCGCCCCCGGCGGCCACCGCATAGAGGATCATGTTGTGACTGGGCGGAATAACCACGCCGGCGATCGACGAGGTGACCGTCACGTTGACCGCATAGTCGCCGTCATAGCCCTTTTCCTTCATGACCGGAATCAGGATCGAACCCAGCGCCGAGGTATCGGCAACCGCCGAGCCGGAGATACCCCCGAACAGCATCGAGGAGGTGACGTTGACCAGGCCGAGCCCGCCACGGACGCGCCCCACCGCCGCCGATGCCAGACGCACCAGACGCGTGGAGATACCGCCATGGAGCATCAGCTCCCCGGCGAAGATGAAGAAGGGAATGGCCAGCAGCGAAAAGACCGAGATCCCGGAAAGAATGCGCTGAAAGCCGACGAACAGGGGCAAGCCTTCGTGGATGAAGGTGACCACCGCCGCCAGTCCCACGGCAAAGGCTACGGGTGCACCGACGATCAACCCCAGAAAGAACACGCCGAAAAGAATTATCAGGCCCATGATGTCACTTCCTCCCGTGCTGCATGAGACGCTGGACGATGCTGGTGCCGGAAAAAAGCACCATCAGGGCCCCACAAATCGCCAGCGGTGCCGCACGCCAGCTTTCGGACAAACCGATCATGGGGATCGGGCGGCCGATGTTGTCCATGACCAGGATCCCGCCCTGCCAGGCCATGAAGGCGCCGAAGGTGATCACGAAGAGATCGGCGACATAGCGCATGATGTCGCGAGGTACGGCCGGCAGGCCTTCGCGGACGAAATCGATGCTCAGGTGGGTATTCTTGCGTACGCCGGCGGCCGCCCCCAGGCAGGTGACATAGACGACGATCAACAGTGAGGACTGCTCCACCCATGTCGGCGTGTCGTTGAGAACGTAGCGGCCGAAAACCAGCCAGCCGAATGTAATGATCAAGAAAACCAGCAATACGCCCGAGACCATGATGCATAGATGGGCGATGCCATCCAGGAAATTGTCGAATGCCGACTGTGGCGTAGACGATTCCTCGCTCGGGTCACTCAATTGGTCGGAGTATGAGCTCACGATATCCAATCCTCTCAAGACGCCCCGGGCCAGGTTGTGCCCGGGGCGCTTCGTGGGACTAACAGATCACTTCTGCGCGGCTTGAATGTCCGTCACCAGCGATTCCAAATCCGGATTCTGCTTGATGAATTCATCGTAGATCGGCTGCATCTTGGCCTGGAACGCCGACTTGTCGTTCACCTTGTTGATCTTCACGCCGGAATCGAGAACCTTCTGCTTGCTCTTCTCGACACGCTTCTGCCACAGCTGACGCTGCTCCTTGGCGGCGTTCTCGGCAGCCTCACGTACGACCTTCTGGTCTTCGGCGGAAAGATCCTCCCAGCTGGACTTGGCGATGCACAGACACTCGGGCAGGATCAGGTGCTCGGTCAGCGAGTAGTACTTCGCCACCTCATAGTGGCCGCTGGACTCGTACGACGGGTAGTTGTTCTCGGCACCATCGATGACGCCGGTCTTGAGCGCCTGGTAGACGTCGCCATAGGGCATGGGCGTGGCGTTGCCGCCGAGCTCGTCGATCATCTGGACGTACAGGTCGTTGTTCATGACGCGGACCTTGAGCCCCTTGACGTCATCGGGCGTCTTCACCGGGTGATCGGTGTTGTAGAGGCTGCGGGCCCCGGAGCCGAACCAGGACAACGCGATCAGGTTTTTCTCGGCCAGCGCATCCGCGAAGCGATCACCGATCTCCCCGTCCATGATCCGGTACATGTCGTCCGGGCTCTTGAAGATGAATGGCAGCGAGAGCACGTTGGTGGCCGGCACGATCGGGCCCATCGGCCCCATGTTGAAGTTGGCGAAGTCCAGGGCGCCGTTGCGGGTCTGCTCGATGGCATCGGGCTGATCGCCGAGCACCGCATTGTTGTAGACCTTGGGCTCGATCCGGCCGTCGGTCTTCTTGGCGACTTCCTTGGCAAAGTCCTCCAGCGCAACGCTGTTCGGATAGCCCGGCGGATGAATGTTCCAGCCGCGCCATTGTTCCGCCTGGACTGGCGAGGCCATCAGAACCATCGCACCGCCCAGTGCAGCGAGAGAAAGCGTGCCCTTCATCTTGAGATTGTTGTGAATCGGCATGTCATGACTCCTGTGGAAATGGACATTGTCGTTATTGCTGCCTGGCGATATTCACCAGATCTTCGAGTTGCTTGCTTTCTTCCCGGGTCGGCATCACCAGCGGCGCACGAACACTGCCGGCGGATCTGCCGATGATGGTGGCTCCCTCCTTGATCAGACTGACCGCATAGCCTTTCCGACGGTCACGCAGGTTGACGAAAGGAATAAAAAAATCGTTGGTGAGCCTCTTTACTGTGGCGGAATCGCCCTGGCGCAACGCCCGATAGAACGTGACCGCCAGCTCCGGCACGAAGTTGAACACCGCCGACGAATAGGTATTCACCCCGATCGACAGGTAAGCCTCGGCGAAGATCTCGGCGGTCGGCACACCGCCGACATAGACCAGCCGATCGCCGACCGTCTTGACGATCTTGTTGAGCAGCTGCATGTCGCCCTTGCCATCCTTCAGCCCGATCAGGTTCGGGCAGGCATCGGCCAGCTGCTGAACCGCTTCGGCCTCGAGCACACCATTGCCGCGGTTGTAGTAGATGACGTTGATCGAGGTCGAATCGCAGATTCGACGCGCGTACTCCACCAGGCCGTCCTGCGGACACTCGGTCAGATACGGCGGCATCAGCAGGATGCCATCCGCTCCGGCCTCTTCCGCCGCTTTCGCATAGGCCTGTCCCACGCCGACACTAAGACCGGCACTGGCGATGACCGGCAGCTTGCCCCCCACCGTCTCCACGGCGACGGTGACGATCTCGCGGAACTCGTCGAGCGTCAGGTTGAAGAATTCCCCGGTCCCGCCGGCAACGAACACCGCCGACACCTCATGACTGACGAACCATTCCAGCCGCTGACGGTAGCTGTCGCGATCGAAATGCCCCTGCTCGTCGAAATCCGTCACGGGAAAGGAAAGCAGGCCATCGCCGACCGCCTGAATGACTGCGTCTCTGGAAAAATTCACGGATTGTCCCTCTTGCCCGACTCGTTGAAGGCGGCGTGACACGATGATCCGCCGACTTGTCATACATCATACAACTGCAAATCTAGAAGCCACTCAGCTGTATGACAACATCGACCATGGTCGATGCAACGAAGGGTTAACGCCGAGCGAAAAAGGGCCAGCCACGCTCCATGGCGGCGGGAACAGCGCTGGACGAGGTGCGTTCACGACGGTCACGTCACCGCGCTAACGACGGCCGTCCGGTATCTCGCAAGCCTCAACGGGTGCCGCGCTCGGCCGTGCGGCTGGGCGGCTCGCCGAAACGCGCCTGATAGGCGCGGGAAAAATGCGCCAGATGGGTGAAGCCGCTGGCCAGCGCCGCCTCGGTCACCCGGCAGCGACTGTCGGCGAGGATGCATCGCGCCTGATCGAGCCGCATGCCCAGGTAACACTGCTTGGGCGTCTCGCCGAACGCGGCGGTGAACAGCCGGGTCAGCTGACGCTGCGACTGCCCGACCAGCCGGCAGATCTCCGGAATCGGCAATGCCTGATCGAGATGGGTCTCCATGATGGCCAGCGCGCGCACCACCGCCCGGGGCAGGTTGTCCATGGCCCGCGCGCTTCCAACATCCCGCGCCTCCTCTTCACTGACCCGCTGATGCACCAGCTGGCGACCCACCGCATTGGCCAGGGCCGGCCCGTAGTCGTGCTCGATCCACTGCAGCATCATGTCGATGCCCGCCGCACCGCCGGACCCGGTCAGCCGCCGGTCGGCGAACTCGAAGCGCGCCTCGCTCACCGCGATGTGCGGAAACTCCTCGCGAAACGCCGGCACGCTCTCCCAGTGCAGCGCCACCCGCTGCTGCTCCAGCAGGCCCGCGCGCGCCAGAATGAAGGGCGCGGTATCCAGCCCGCCGACCCGGGCGCCGTGCGCTGCTGCCTGCCGCAGCACGGCACGCTCGGCGGCGGTCACCGTGGCCTCGGCCTCGTAGGAAGAGATCACCATCAGCAGCTCCCCCACCTCCGCCTCGCCCAGCGCGGCATCGACATCGATGCGCACCCCGTTGCTGGCCACGACCGCCTCGCCGTCCGCCGAGAGCAGCTGCCAGGCGAACAGCTCGCGGCCGAAACGGTTGGCGACCCGCAGCGGCTCGAGCAGGCAGAACAGGGTCAGCATGGAAAACTTGGGCACCAGCCATACGCTCACCGTATGTACCGCCTCGCCGGGTCGCGGGACCGGCGGCTGGTCGGGACGTGGATAGGGCCACTCCGGCATCATGGACTCGCTCATGGCCATAAAAATCAACCAAAAGGCCATTTATTGCAAATTCGCTGTGCCCCAAGCCCCTAGGGTAGATAAAGCGGCGGCGCCCGAGGCGCTCGTCGTCACTTCATCGTCGTAGAGAGAATCGTCCATGTCCCCAGCCGCCGAGATCGAACTCAAGGATGACGGCCGACAGCTGGCCCTGCGCCTGGCGGGCCGCGAACAGCAGCTTGCCGCCCTCTGGCTGCGCGAACGGGCGCCGGATGCCGACACCCTCGACCCGCGCACGGGGCAGCGCCTGATCGAGGCCGCCCGGTTGCCGCTGGATCTCCACGCGACCCGGGCCCGTATCGACGGCGACCGCCTCGCGGTGCAGTTCAGCGACGGCCATCGCGCCAGCTTTCCGCTCGCCGACCTGCTCGCGCAGACGACGCCCGACCGCGACATCGACGACGGCCTGACGCTGTGGGATGCGACGCTCGAGACGCTGCCCCGGGCCGATTTCGCGGCCGCCTGCGATGACGACGGCGCGCTGCTCGCCATGCTCGAGGCCCTGCATCGCCATGGCTTCGTCAAGGTCGAGGGCGTCCCGCTCACCGAGGACGGCATGCAGCCGCTGATCGACCGCATCGGTCCGCTGCGTCGCACCAACTGGGGCGGCATCGCCGACGTCAAGTCGGTGGCCGACGCCTACGACCTGACCATGACCCGGCGCGGGCTCGAGCCGCATACCGACAACCCCTATCGCGACCCGATCCCCGGCTACATCTGGCTGCACTGCCTGAGCAACGCCGCCGAGGGCGGCGACAGCACGCTCGCCGACGGCTTCATGGCGGCACGACGCCTGCGCGACGAGGCGCCCGAGCACTTCGAGTGCCTGACCCGGCTGTCACCGACCTTTCGCTACACCGATGCCACCACCGATCTGGAGAGCGAAGGCCCGCTGATCGAGCTCGACAGCCATGGCCGCCTGGCCCGGGTGCGCTACTCCAACCGCACCGAACGCATCGACGCCCACGCCCCCGAGCTGCTGGCGCGCTACTACGCCGCGCGCCAGCACTTCTACCGGCTGATCACCTCGGATGCCTTGACCGTGCACCTCAAGCTGGCGCCCGGCGAGATGCTGATCATGGACAACTACCGCCTGCTTCACGGGCGGACCGCCTACCAGCTGGACGGCGGGGTACGTCACCTTCGCCAAGGCTACGTCGACCGCGACAGCACTGCCAGCCGCCGCCGTGTCCTGCGTGCCCGGCTGACCGCCGGCACCGCCGAGACGCCGACCGCCACCACCCGGGGAGCCATCTCATGAACCAGGCCCGCTTCACCCGTTTCGCGGAAAGCACCCACGCCGACTGGGCGATCATCGACGCCCACTTCCAGCGTTACCAGAACGATGTCGCCCGCCGGGTGCTCGAGCACCTGCGGCGACTCGAGGGGGATACCCACGGCTATCCCGTCGACCGTTATACCCACAGCCTGCAGACCGCGACCCGCGCGCTCGACGCCGGTGCCGACGAGGAGACCGTGGTCTGTGCGCTGCTCCATGACATCGGCGACGACCTGGCCCCGGCCAACCACGCCGAGATCGCCGCGGCGATCCTCGCGCCCTACGTCGATCCGCTCAACGTGTGGATGATCCGCCACCACGAGCTGTTTCAGGGGTATCATTACCGCGCCTTCTACGGCCTCGACCCGCAGGCCCGCGAGGCGTATCGCGATCACCCGGCCTATGCGCGCACCGTGCGCTTCTGCGACGAGTGGGACCAGCGCGCCTTCGATCCCAACTACCCGACGCGGCCGCTCGAGGACTTCGTGCCGATGGTCGAGCGCCTCTTCGCGCGCACGCCCTTCGGCGAAACCCTGACCGTCAAGGCCCCCGACGCATGACCACCTGTGCCCAGTACCTGATCGACCGACTCGTGGCCCACGGCATCGACACCGTGTTCGGCATTCCCGGCGTGCATACCGTGGAACTCTACCGCGGCCTGCCGGACAGCCCGCTGCGCCACGTCACCCCGCGCCACGAACAGGGCGCCGGCTTCATGGCCGACGGCTACGCCCGCGCCACCGGCCGACCCGCGGCCTGCTTCATCATCAGCGGCCCGGGGATGACCAACATCGCCACCGCCATGGCCCAGGCCCTGGCCGACTCGGTGCCCATGCTGGTGATCTCCAGCGTCAACCACCGCAACACCCTGGGTCGCGGCCAGGGGCGCCTGCACGAACTGCCCGACCAGCGGGCCACCCTCGCCGGGGTCAGCGTGTTCAGCCACACCCTGCAGACGCCGGAGGCCCTGCCCGAGGTGCTGGGGCGCGCCTTCGCGATCTTCGCCGGCGCCCGCCCCGGCCCGGTGCACATCGAGATTCCGCTCGACGTGATGGCCCTGCCTGCCCCCGACCACCCGCCCCGCGTCACCGAGGTCTTCGCCCCCGCCGCGCCGGACGCCGCACTGGCCCGCGCCGCGGACTGGCTGACCGCCGCCGAGCGGCCCCTGGTGCTGCTCGGCGGTGGCTGCGCGGACGCCGCCGAGCCGCTGCGCGACCTGGTCGAACGCCTCGACGCCCCGACCATGACCACCATCAACGCCAGGGGCGTGCTGGGGCTCGCCCACCCGCTGGATCTCGGCGCCTGCGCCAGCCTGCCGGCGGGCCGCGAGCTGGCCCGCGACGCCGACGTGATCCTGGCGCTGGGCACCGAGCTCGGCGAGACCGACTACGATCTGGTCTTCGACGAGGGCTTCCGGCTCACCGGGCGGCTGATCCGGGTCGACATCGACGCCCAGCAGCTGGCTCGCAACCAGGCCCCCGACCTGGCGCTGCTCGCCGACGCCGGCGAAGTGGCCCGGGAGCTGTGCGCCCGTCTGCCCGTCCCGGCAGCGCGCCGGGGCGCCGAGCGTGCCGCCCGCGTCAGGTCAGCCCTGGCGCTGCGCGATGCGGCGGACGTGGCGCCCTACACCGCGCTGCTCGACACCCTGCGCGAGGCGCTGCCCGACGCCACCCTCGTCGGCGACTCCACCGGGGCGGTCTACGCCGGCAATTTCGTGGTCGACATGCCCGCACCACGCCGCTGGTTCAATGCCGCCACCGGCTACGGCACCCTCGGCTACGGCCTGCCCGCGGCGCTGGGTGCCGCGCTGGCCGTGCCCGAGCGTCCGGTGGTCGCGCTGGTCGGCGACGGCGGGCTGATGTTCACCCTCGGCGAGCTGGCCACCGCCCGTGACGCCGGCGTGCCGCTGATCGTGGTGGTCTGGAACAATGACGGCTACGGCGAGATTCGCCGCTACATGGACGCCAGTGCCGTGACGCGGCTGGGGGTCGACCTGCCGGCGCCGGACCTGGTCGGCCTGGCCGAGAGCTTCGGCTGCCATGGCCGGCGCCTGACCACACCGGCGGCGCTGCATGAAGCACTGGCGACCGCCCGGCATGCCGACCGGCCCACGCTGATCGAGATCGATGCCGACGCCTGGCAGGGCGTCTGACGGATTCGCCCGCTTTCCTCAAGGAGCCGACATGCACTACTCCCGACTCACCGAACGCATCGCCGGCGACGGCGCCGCCGCCTGGAACATCCACTACCGGGCGCTCGAACGCCGGGCGCGCGGCGACGACGTCATCATCCTCTCGGTGGGCGACCCGGACTTCACCACGCCCGAGCCGATCGTCGAGAGCGCGGTGACCAGCCTGCGCGGCGGGGCCACCCACTATGCCGACGTGCAGGGCAAGCAGCGCCTTCGTGAACTGATCGCCGACACCCACCGCCGTCAGGGCGGCGCGGCGACGACCACCGCCGCCAACGTCGCGGTGATGGCCGGCGCCCAGTGCGGCCTCTACGCCGTGGCCCAGTGCGTGCTCGAGCCGGGCGATGAGGTGCTGGTCCCCGAGCCGATGTATGTCACCTACGAGGCGGCCCTGCAGGCCGCCGGCGCCCGCCTGGTGCGCGTACCGCTGCGTGCCGGGAACGCCTTCCAGCCGGACCCGGCCGAGTTCGCCGCGGCGGTGACGCCGCGTACCCGGGCGATGCTGCTCAACAGCCCCCACAACCCCACCGGGCAGATCCTCGGCCGCGAGCATTGGGAGGCCCTGGCCGCGCTGTGCCGCGAACACGACCTGTGGCTGCTGTCCGACGAGGTCTACGCCTCGCTGATCTTCGACGCGGCCCACCAGTGTCCCGATGCGCTGCCCGGCATGGCCGAGCGCACCGCGGTGATCAGCAGCCTGTCGAAGTCCCATGCCATGACCGGCTGGCGGCTGGGTTGGGTGATCGGCCCCGAGACGCTGATCGGCCACCTGTCCAACCTGGCGCTGTGCATGCTCTACGGCAGCCCGGACTTCATCCAGAATGCCGCCTGCGAGGCGCTGGCCCATCCTCCGGCCGAGCTCGCCGCCATGCGCGAGACCTACCGGGCGCGGCGCGATACCGTCTTCTCGGCCCTCGCCGACAGCGCGGCACTCGATGTGCTGCGCCCCGAAGCCGGCATGTTCATGATGGTCGACATCCGCCGCACCGGCCTGTCCGCGGCGGACTTCGCCGACCGCCTGCTCGAGGAACACGGCGTCTCGGTGCTCTCGGGCGAGGCCTTCGGCCCCTCGGCCGCCGGCTTTGTGCGGCTCAGCCTGACGGTCGACGCCGAGCGACTGCGCGAGGCCTGCCGGCGCCTGGAACACTGCGCCGCGTCCTGCCTGGCGACAGCGACCGTGCAGGACTGAACGACAACGACACGGGCGGCCCCTCGAGCGCCATGCGCCCGGGGCCGCGATCTTTCCACCGGACCCAGGAGGGGTATGGCCAGCACGACACTCCACCCCCGAAATCGCCCATGACCCATCACATCGACAACAACGCTCCGGCCGTCGAGACGCGCCATCTGGTCAAGCGCTACGGCGAGCTGGAGGTCCTCAAGGACATCTCGCTGACCGTGAACGAAGGCAGCGTGGTCTCGATCATCGGCTCCAGCGGTTCCGGCAAGAGCACCCTGCTGCGCTGCATGAACCTGCTCGAGCGCCCCGACGGCGGCCGGTTGACCATCGCCGGCGAAACCCTGGACTTCGGCAGCGGGGGACGCGATGCCGGCCTCGACCGGCGCCGACTGCAGCAGCTGCGTGCCCGGGTCAGCATGGTCTTCCAGCAGTTCAACCTCTGGCCCCACCTCACCGTGCTCGGCAACGTCATCGAGGCCCCGCTACGCGTGCGCGGCCTGCGCCGCCGCGAGGCCGTGGCGATCGGCGAGCACTACCTGGAACGGGTGGGGCTCGCCGACAAGCGCGACCAGTACCCTGCCTATCTTTCCGGCGGCCAGCAGCAGCGCGTGGCGATCGCCCGGGCACTGGCCATGGAGCCGCGCGTGCTGCTGTTCGACGAGCCCACCTCGGCCCTCGACCCGGAACTGGTCAGCGAGGTGCTCGGCGTGATCCGCGGGCTCGCCGACGAGGGCCGTACCATGCTGCTGGTCACCCACGAGATGCGCTTCGCGCGCGACGTCTCCCATCAGGTGGTGTTCCTCCACCAGGGGCTCGTCGAGGAGACCGGCACCTCGCGCGAGGTGTTCGAGAACGCCGCCAGCGAGCGCTGCCGGCAGTTCGTCGCCGGCGCGGCATGACTTCGCGCAATGCCCGACGGCATTGCCTTTCTTCGGGCCCGAGGGCCCGCGACAACAATGATGGGGAAACCATGATGACCAAGATCCTGACCCGAAGCCTGATCCATACCGCCGGCATCGCTGCCCTGGCGCTATCCGCCACCACGGCCCTGGCCGCCGAGCCGCTCAAGATCGGCATCTCGGCGGAACCCTACCCGCCGTTCACCTACAAGGACGCCGACGGCAGCTGGACCGGCTTCGAGGTGGAGCTCGGCCAGGCTTTGTGCGATCAGATGCAGGCCGACTGCGCGATCACGCCGACCGGCTGGAGCGGCATCTTCCCGGCACTCGACAGCGGCAAGATCGACATGATCATGAATTCCCTGTCGATCACCGACAAGCGCAAGCGGGTCATCGACTTCACCGACCCGTACTACTACACCCCGGCGGCCTACGTCACCGCCAAGGACAGTGACCTGCAGATTCCCGACGGGCTCGACGGCAAGATCCTCGGCGTGCAGGGCTCGACCACCAACGCCACCTTCGCACGTCGCAAGCTCGCCGACACCGGCGTCGAGCTGAAGATCTACGACCGCCAGGAGCAGGCCAACCGCGACCTGCTGGCCGGCCGCGTCGACGCCATTCTCGCCGACAAGATCGCCATGACCGAGTTCGTCAAGCGCGACGAGGCACAGGGCTACGAGATCCGCGCCACCGCGCCCCACGACCCGGCCTTCGGCGAGGGAGTGGGCATCGGCCTGCGCCAGGAAGACGACGCCCTGCGCAAGAAGCTCAACACCGCCATCGCCAGCGTGCTCGAGAACGGCCAATGTGCCGAACTTTCGCGGAAATATTTCAATACCGACATCTGCAGCGACTGAAGATCGCCGCCGGAGCCGCGCTCCCCGGCGAACGGCCCGCCCGCCAGTGAATGGCGGCGGGCCCCTCTTCATCGACCAAGGCTGCAACCATGTCTAGCTATCAGAATGCCGGGCTGCTCGACTGGGCGGCCCCGATCCTGCACGGCGCCCTGGTGACCCTCGAGATCGCCCTGCTGGCCTACGCCATCGGCCTCGCCCTGGGGCTGCTGGGCGCCGGCACTCGACTCAGCGCCTGGCCGCCACTGCGTGCCCTGGGGACGCTCTACTCCACCCTGGTGCGCGCCGTCCCCGAACTGCTGCTGATCATCCTGCTCTACTACGCCGGCACCCAGGCACTCAATGCCCTGCTGAACGCCCTGGGTGACGACACCCATGTCGAGATCGGCGGCTTCGTCTGTGCGGTCGGCGTGCTGGCCTTCGTCCAGGGCGCCTACATGACCGAGGTGTTCCGGGGCGCCATCCTGGCCATCCCCCGCGGCCAGCTGGAGGCCGCCGATGCCTACGGCTTCACCCGCTGGACGCGCTTTCATCGCATCGTGGTGCCCGCCATGCTGCCCAATGCCCTGCCGGGGATGTCCAACCTGTGGCTGATTCTGGTGAAGGACACCGCGCTGATCAGTGTGGTGGGCTTCGAGGAGCTGTTCTTCACCGCCCAGCAGGCGGCGGCCAGCACCCGCGACTACTTTGTCTTCTACGCCGCCGCCGGCGCGCTCTATCTGGTGATGACGCTGGGCTCCAACGCCCTCTTCGCCCGGGCGGAGCGCCACGTACGCCGCGGCCAGCCGGGCCTCTAGGAGGGCATCGATGGACTTTTCCTGGCTTTCCGACCCCTTCTACCAGCAGTACCTGTGGACGGGCTTCGTCAATACTCTGTGGCTGGTGGCGGTCTCCGGCACGCTGGGCCTGGCGCTGGCCGTCGCTTTGGCCCTGGCGCAGATCCAGGGGCCGCGCCCGCTGGCGATGCTGGTGCGCGGCTTCACCACGGTGATCCGCGGTACCCCCCTGCTGGTCCAGCTGTTCTTCTTCTACGACGGCGTGGGCCGCCTGCTGCCAGAAATCCCCGGCGTTCGCGACAGTCTGATCTGGCCGCTGCTGCGCGATCCCTTCTTCTACGGCGCGCTGACCTTCACCATCAGCGTCGGCGCCTACACCGGCGAGGTAATCCGCGGCGCCCTGCTCAGCGTGCCCGACGGTGAACTGGCCGCCGGCCGCGCCTTCGGCCTGAGCCACTGGCAGATTCTCCATCGGCTGTGGCTGCCCCGCGCCCTCCAGCTTTGCCTGCCCACGCTGACCGGCGAGGCGATCCTGTTGCTCAAGTCAGTGCCGCTGGTCTCGACCATCGCCATGATGGACCTGCTCAAGGCGGCCAACCTGGTACGCGACGAGACCTTCCTGGTCTACGAGCCGCTACTGCTGATCGCCGGCATCTACATCGCCCTGACGCTGATTCTCACCGGCGTGATGCGCCTCATCGAACACCGATTCCCGGGCGCGCGACCGGCGGCGACTCGTCGCCGGCGCCTGCTGCCCGGCTAGTCATGGAGCCCGAGATGTCTGACCTTTGCCACCAGTTCATCGATGGCCGCTGGGTGCCCAGCCGGGCCACTCGGCGCCTGACGATCATCGATCCCTATCGCGAAACCCTCCTGGGACATGTCACCGCCGGCGATACCCGCGACGTCGAGGCCGCGGTTGCTGCGGCACGCCATGCCCTGCCCGCGTGGCGGGAGCGCCCCGGCAGCGAGCGCGCCGCCTATCTCGACGCCCTGGCCAATGCCCTGGCCGACCGCCATGCCGGTCTCGCGGAAACCATCGCCCGCAACGGCGGCAAGCCCCTCGGCGAAGCCGCCATCGACGTCGATGACGCCGTCGCCTGTTACCGTTACTACGCCACACAGGCGCGGTGCCTGGATGCCCGCCAGGGCGAGGTCGTGCCGATCGAGGCCGACGGCCTCCAGGCGCACTGCTATTACGACCCGGTTGGTGTGGCCGGCCTGATCACGCCCTGGAACTTCCCTCTGGTGACCGGCGCCTGGAAACTCGCCCCGGCACTGGCCGCCGGCTGCACGGTGGTCTTCAAGCCGTCCGAGGTCGTGCCGCTGCCCGAGCAGGCGATCGCCGAGATCGCCGAAGCGATCGCCCTGCCGCCCGGCGTGCTCAACCTGGTCAACGGCGATGCCGAGGGGGTGGGCATCCCGCTCAGCCGCCATCCCGGCATCGACAAGCTCTCCTTCACCGGCAGCAACCGCGCCGGCGAGGCCGTCATGCGCGCGGCCGCCACGGGCACGCGCAACCTCTCCCTGGAACTGGGCGGCAAGTCCCCGATCCTGGTGCTCGACGACGCCGATGTCGAACAGGCCGCCGACCTGGTGATGAACGGCCTGTTCTTCAATGCCGGGCAGATGTGCTCGGCCACCTCGCGCCTGCTGGTCCATCGCTCGCTCGCCGAACCGCTTCACGACGCCCTGGCGAGCCGTATCGACGCCCTGGTGCTCGGCGACCCGCTTGAGAGCTCGACAACGCTCGGTCCCCAGGTCAGCGATCGTCAGCAGGAGCGGGTCATGCAATATCTGGCCATCGCCCGGGAGGAAGGCCTCACGGCGGTACGTGATCCTCACCATCGTGACCTGCCCGGGCACGGCTACTTCATCGCGCCGACGCTCTATCGCGACGTCCCCGTCACCAGCCGGCTCTGGCGCGAGGAGATCTTCGGTCCGGTGCTCTGTACGCGATCGGTGGATGATGACGTCGAGGCGATCGCGCTGGCCAACGACAGCGACTTCGGCCTCGCCGCCAGCGTGGTCGGCGGTGACGCCGAGCGCGCCACCGCGGTCGCTCGTCGCCTGGAAGCCGGCAATGTGTGGATCAACACCGACCAGATCGCCCCGCCTCAGGCCGCGTGGGGCGGCGTCAAGCGCAGTGGCCTCGGCCGCGAGCTGGGCCCTCTGGGACTGGCCGCCTATCAGGAGATCAAGCACCTCACAAGGGCAGGCTGAACGCTTCCGGAAACCGTCGCGGTTCGCGTTTACCCGGATATGCGCAATGCCCCGTGCGTTTCGGACAAACCTAGTCGAAATCGGCCGGATGGCGAAACGCCTTGAGTTCGGCACAACCGGCCGCCCAGACCTCGGCTTCCAGGGCGGCGATGGCCGCGGTGGGCATGGGCAGCGAGCTGCGCCGGTCGCCCTCCACCAGGCGACCGGTCAGCGCACCGACCAGCGGCATGTGGCTGACCAGCAGCACCGGCGTCTCGTCGGCGGCCTGCTGCAGCCAGTCGATGACCGGCTCGACCGGGTCATCGGGCGTGATGATCTCGAGCGTCTCCACCGCCACGCCGAGCCGCTCGGCGACGATGGCAGCGGTCTGCCGGGCACGCCGGTAGGGGCTGGCGACGAGTCGCACCCTCCGGCGCTGCGGCTCGTCCAGCGAGCCGGCCAGCCAGTCGGCCATGCGCGTCACTTCGGCACGCCCCTCGGCGGTCAACTCGCGGGCGGCATCTGGGCTTCCCGGCGCAGCCTGCCCGTGGCGCATGATCCACAGCATCGACATCACGGCCCCTCCTGCTGTTCGCGCTTGGCCTGCACGACCGACTCCCGGGACAGCGTGAACTCGACATCGCTGCTCTGCTCGTTACGCATCAGCAGGCGCGCCATGTCGCGCGCCGGCACCTGGTTGAACAGCACCTGATAGAGCCCCTCGCACAGCGGCATGTAGATCCCTTCGGCGCGGGCCTTGTCACGCACCAGACTGACGGTGTTGACCCCCTCGGCCACCTGACCCAGCGCGGCGACCGCTTCGTCCAGGGTTCGACCTTCACCCAGGGCGAAACCCACGCGGTAGTTGCGTGACAGCTTCGAGGAGCAGGTCACAATCAGATCGCCGACCCCGGCCAGCCCCAGGAAGGTCATGGGGTTGGCACCCAGCGCGACGGCGAAGCGGCTCATCTCGGCCAGCGCGCGGGTCATCAGCATGCTGCGCGTGTTCTCGCCCATGCCCAGAGCGGCGGCCATGCCGGCGGCGATGGCATAGATGTTCTTGAGCGCACCGCCCAGCTCCACGCCGTAACGATCGTTGCTGGCATAGACGCGGAAGTAGTCGCAGCCCAGTGCCGTCTGCACCCGAGCCCGCGTCAGCGCGTCGTCGCTGGCCACTACCGTCGCCGTCAGCTGCCTGTCGGCAATCTCGGACGCCAGATTGGGGCCGGAGAGCACGCCGATGTGAGCGAAGCCGGTCTCCTCCTCGAGGATCTGGCTCATCAGCTTGAAGCCATCCGCCTGGATGCCCTTGGTGGTGCTGACCAGGATCTGCTCGGGACGCAGCCAGGGGCGTGCCTGGCGGACCACCTCGGGAAACGCCTTGGAAGGGATGGCCACGAAGACCAGCTCCGCGCCGTCGAGCACGGCGGCCAGGTCGGTATCGGCCACCACATTGGCGTTGATGGTGAAATCCGGCAGATATCGTGTATTGCGATGCTCACGATTGATGGTGGATACCAGCTCGGCATCGCGCAGCCACTGGCGGACCCGGGCGCCGTTGTCGGCGGCGATGCTGGCCAGCGCCGTGCCGAAACTGCCACCACCCAGTACCGCCACCTTGAGGCTCTCGTCGCTCATCCTCGCTTCCTAGCTGCCACGTTTAGTCGCCCTCATTGTAACGAAAAACGCCCCCTGGCGGGGGCGTCGAGCGAGCGGGGTGCTAGTCGATCAACGGCACGAGGCTGTCGATACTGGAGCGGGCATCGCCATAGAGCATCCGGGTGTTCTCCTTGTAGAACAGCGGGTTCTCGATGCCGGAGTAGCCCGTGCCCTGGCCACGCTTGCAGACGAAGACCTGCTTGGACTCCCAGACCCGCAGCACCGGCATGCCGGCGATCGGGCTGTTGGGGTCTTCCTGGGCGGCCGGGTTGACGATGTCGTTGGAGCCGATGACGATCACCACGTCGGTCTCGGCGAAATCGTCGTTGATCTCGTCCATCTCCATGACGATGTCGTAGGGCACCCGGGCCTCGGCGAGCAGTACGTTCATGTGCCCCGGCAGGCGTCCGGCAACCGGGTGGATGCCAAAGCGGACCTCCTTGCCGGCGGCACGCAGCTTGCGGGTCAGCTCACTGACCGCGTTCTGCGCCTGCGCCACCGCCATGCCGTAGCCCGGCACGATGATCACGCTGTCGGCGTCGTTGAGGGCGCTGGCCACGCCGCCCACGTCGATCGACACCATCTCGCCCTCGATTTCCGCGGCCGGCCCCTGGGTGGCGCCGAAGCCACCGAGAATCACGCTGACGAAGTTGCGGTTCATCGCCTTGCACATGATGTAGGAGAGGATGGCACCGGAGGAGCCCACCAGTGCGCCGGTGACAATCAGCAGGTCATTGGAGAGCGTGAAGCCGATTGCCGCCGCCGCCCAGCCGGAATAGCTGTTGAGCATCGACACCACCACCGGCATGTCGGCGCCGCCGATGCCCATGATCAGGTGATAGCCGATGAAGAAGGCCAGCAGCGCGATCAGCAGCAGCGTCCAGAAGCCGCCGCCGTTGAGGTAGACGATCGCCAGCAGCAGTGAAACCAGCGCCGCCCCGCCGTTGAGCCAGTGCCCGCCCGGCAGCTTGTGCGGCTTGCTATTGATCTTGCCGGCCAGCTTGCCGAAGGCCACCACCGAGCCGGTGAAGGTCACCGCACCGATGAAGATGCCCAGCACGGCTTCCACCTGCAGGAAGGCCAGTTCCGCCGACGTCTTGTGGGCCAGCAGGGCGGCGAAGGCGGAAAGCTGGTCGCTGCCCTGATCGGCGAGCTGCATGGCCAGCACCCGGCGCCGCTCGAGGTCGGCATTGAAGCCGACGAACACCGCGGCCAGGCCGACGAAGCTGTGCAGTGCCGCCACCAGCTGCGGCATTTCGGTCATCTCGACCTTGCGAGCCAGGTAGGCACCGATCAGCGCCCCGATCAGCATCATCGGCAGCATCCACCAGTAGCCGCCGATGCCCGGCCCCAGGGCCGTGAAGACGACCCCGATCGCCATGCCGACGATGCCGTACCACACCGCCCGCTTGGCCTTCTCCTGGTTGCTCAGCCCTCCCAGCGAGAGGATGAACAGTACACTTGCCGCAATCGCCGCGGCAGACACGAATTCTTGTCCCATCATGATCTCGTTTCTCCGCCGCTCAGGATTTCTGGAACATCGCCAGCATCCGGCGTGTCACCAGGAAGCCGCCCACGATGTTGATGCTCGCGATCAGCACCGAGATACCGGCCAGCAGGCCGACCAGGATACTGCTCGAGCCGATCTGCAGGATCGCCCCCAGGATGATGATGCCGGAGATGGCGTTGGTGACGGCCATCAGCGGTGTATGCAGCGAGTGGCTGACGTTCCAGATCACCTGGAAGCCGACGAAGCATGACAGCGCGAAGACGATGAAGTGCTGCATGAAGGAGGCCGGCGCGACCAGTCCCAGCAGCCACATCACCACACCGCCGGCGACGAGCAGCGCCACCTGACGCTTGGTCTGGGCAAGGAAGGCGGCATGCTCGGCGGCCTTCTTCTCCTCCGGCGTCGGCTCCTTGACCTTTGGCTTCGGCTGGGTGGCACCGATGGCCTTGACCTTGGGCGGCGGCGGCGGGAAGGTGATCTCGCCCTGATGGGTCACGGTGGTGCCGCGGATCACGTCGTCCTCCATGTCATGCTGGAGCACCCCGTCCTTGTCAGGCGTCAGGTCGGTCAGCATGTGGCGGACGTTGGTGGCATAGAGCAGCGAGGCCTGGGTCGCCATCCGCGAGGGGAAGTCGGTGTAGCCGACGATGACCACACCGTTGTCGGTGACGATGCGCTCGTCGGGC
Source organism: Modicisalibacter sp. (assembly GCF_055145905.1). Lineage (NCBI taxonomy): Bacteria > Pseudomonadati > Pseudomonadota > Gammaproteobacteria > Oceanospirillales > Halomonadaceae > Modicisalibacter > Modicisalibacter sp. The sequence continues at coordinate 23,032 of NZ_JBSREH010000018.1, forward strand.
ACGGTGAGATCGCAGTTGCCGCCCTTCTCGGCCGCCAGATCGACAATCACCGAGCCGGGCTTCATCGCCTGCACCATGTCCTCGAGCCACAGCTTGGGCGCCGGCTTGCCGGGGATCAGCGCGGTGGTGATGACGATGTCCACCTCGGCGGCCTGTTCGCGAAACAGCGCCAGCTGCTTTTCGCGGAACTCGGGGCTGGAAGGCTTGGCGTAACCGCCGCTCTCGGCGCCGTCCTGGCTCTCGTCGAAGTCGAGGAACAGGAACTCGGCACCCATGGATTCGATCTGCTCGGCCACCTCGGGGCGTACATCGAAGGCCCGCACCACCGCCCCCAGACTGGTCGCCGTACCGATGGCGGCGAGCCCCGCCACCCCGGCACCGACCACCAGTACCTTGGCCGGCGGTACCTTGCCCGCCGCCGTCACCTGGCCGGTGAAGAAGCGGCCGAACTGGTTGCCCGCCTCGATCACCGCCCGGTAGCCGGCGATATTGGCGGTGGACGACAGGGCATCCATTTTCTGGGCCCGCGAGATGCGTGGCACCATGTCCATGGCAACGACCGTGGCGCCGCTGTCCTTGCAGCGCTCGAGCATGGCCTCGTTCTGGGCCGGCCAGAAGAACGAGATCAGCGTCTGGTCGTCCCGCAGCCGCCCGGCCTCTTCCTCGGTCGGTTCACGCACCTTGATGACCACATCCGACGCCTGCCACAGCGCCTCGGCACCTTCCACAACCTCGACGCCCACATTGCGATAGGCCGCGTCGTCGAAGCCGGCGGCTGTACCGGCCCCGGCTTCGATGAGGCACTCATGGCCGAGCTTCTGAATGTGCTGGGCGCTTTCGGGCGTCAGCGCGACTCGCGCCTCTCCCGGCCTGACTTCCCTGGGTGCACCGACTTTCATGATGCGCTTCCCTCCCCTTGACGATAATGAGCACGCCGGCCTGCTCGACTCGCGCGGCTAGGCGCAGGGCGACCACAGTGGCACTTGCCATCCGGCCGATCGTTCATCGTGATTGATCCCTTGTCGAATTCCTGGCGTGTCTTCCAAAAAACGTCGCCGCTCTATCTCGCCACGACGTGGCATGACCTCGGTGAAAGCGTTTTTTGGCAGCGACTTTTTCCAGTCTTTTGGCAAACGCTGAAAAGATCAACAACCTTGTTAAAAAAATCCATCATAATCATGGGTTTATGGCACTCATAACGCAGCCATTATGCACAATATATAAAACAAGCCATTGATTTATATGGAAAAACGGGAAAATTTACACCTCGCTTTTTACTTATGATCGGCATAAGTCATCCATTATTTACGCCATCACCTCAACCAGGTCGACGCACCCTCAGCAGCGACGAAGCACTTCGGAAACACTCACTTCATCGACCCCTTCCGTGACCATCAATGCCACGCCCATGTCATGAACCGTCTCGGCCTGCCAGATGTGACCGCGTCGATCGATCAGGTCAAAATCGGCACAGGCATCCCCGACGGCCATCACGGAGAAGCTCAAGCTGGTGGCATGACATGCCGTGGCACCGACACTGCGCGCCGTACCCATGCCGGCAATGACCAGCCGCGAAACACCGTGGCGATGCAGCCAGGTTTCCAGCCCGGTCCCCACGAAACCACTTTCGGCATGCCGGCTCAGGACGCGCTCGCCCGGCAGCGGGTCGGCACACGCCAGCGGCTGCTCGAGATGGGACGAGGGTCGGCCAGTGTAGATACTCGGCGGGGAAAAGCGGTGCAGGTGCACGACGAGGCCATCACCACTGCGCCAGCAGGACAGCAGCGCGGCGACTTGCGCCTCGAGATCCGGATTGCTGCGACGGCGCGAACGAACGAAGGCATCCGCCCTGTGCTGGAAGTCGATCAGCAACAGAGCCGTACCGCTGTCGCGCGCGTCGGCAGGACGATGGAAGACGGTACGGGACGCGACGGGCATGGCCGGACTCCTGTCGAGCGACATGGCGTTCACTCAGCATAGGCGTCCAGCCTGTGTTCTGCGCGGACTCGATGGGGCGGCCCCGTGTCTACCCGTTCGAGGGCCGTGTCACGAAGAGCAGGACAGCACCACCGGCGGGGCGTTTCGTGGCGGCGGACTCGTCCAGTCCTCCGCACCGTCCTCGTGGGGCACGAAGGGCGCGGCCAGGCGCTCGCGCAGCCGCCGGAGCGGGCCCGGGTCGCCGGCTTCGGCCGCGGCGATGACCTGCTGAAGTGGCCGATGACGCAGGATGTAGCAGGGATTGACGGCATCCATGGCCCGCTGGCGTGCCTCGGCATCCCGTGACTCGCCCTCGAGACGCGCCCGGTAGGCCTCTAGCCAGGCAACCAGCGCATCATCATCCGCGGGAACCTCCAGGTGCGCCGCCAGCCGGAGACGCGAGTCGTCATCCCCCCGGTAGGCACCCAATGCGCGAAACGCCGAGTGGAAATCGGCCTCGTGACGCGCCAGCAGGGCCAGCCAGTCCGCCGCCAGGGTGGCATCGTCATCCCGGCACTCGGCCAGTCCCAGACGCGCACGCATTCGGCATGCATAGGCCGAATCCAGCGCCGGTTCGAAGGCATCGAGCCGGTCACGCAACCGATCGGCATCGACCAGCGGGGTCAGCGACTGGGCCAGCACCATCAGGTTCCACAGCGCCACGCCCGGCTGACGATCATAGGCATAGCGCCCTTCGGCATCGGTGTGATTGGGCGTCCAGCCGGGCCTGAAACGCTCCTGGAAGGCATAGGGGCCGTAGTCCAGGGTCAGGCCGAGCAGCGACATGTTGTCGGTGTTCATCACCCCGTGCACAAAGCCATAGGCCTGCCAGCCGGCGACCATCTCGGCGGTGCGCGCGACGACATCGGCGAACAGCGCCTCGGCCGGATTCCCGGCCTCGGCCAGTGCCGGACGATGGCGCTCGATGACATGCTGCACAAGCCGGCGCATGCCCTCCACGTCCCCCTGCTGGTAGAGCCATTCGACATGCCCGAAGCGGGCATGGCTGGGCGCCAAGCGCATCAGGGTGGCCCCCGGCTCGACCCGCTCGCGCATCACCCGCTCACCGTTGACCGCCACGGCCAGGGCCGTGGTGGTGGGAATGCCCAGCCCCTGCATGGCCTCGCCGGCCAGGTACTCGCGGATCGAGGAGCGCAGCACCGCTCGCCCGTCGCCGAAACGCGAGAAAGGCGTCTGGCCGGCGCCCTTGAGATGCAGGTCGACCGGCCCCTGCCGGGTCATCGCCTCGCCCAGCAACAGCCCGCGGCCATCGCCGAGCGCCGGATTGTAGGTGCCGAACTGGTGGCCGGTATACTTCTGGGCGATCGGGCGCATGCCCGGCAGCAGGTCACGACCGGCCAACAATGCCGCCAGTCGCTCCGGCTCGACCGACGCCGGATCGAGATCGAGCTGGGCGGCGCCCAGCGGACTGAGGTCGAGCACGTGCGTGTCGCGCCAGGCAGTGGGCGCCACCTCGCGGTAGAACGCCTCGGGGAGGCGCGCCCAGCTGTTGTCGAAACGCAGGTCATCGAGGCTCATGGTGGTCATCCCGGTCGGCGAGCATTTACATCCACTGTAATCATCGGTTCCAGGCAGGTAAAACCATCGACGGCCCGGAAACGACAAACCCGCTCGCCGTGGCCGGCGAGCGGGTTTCGGGTGCAGCGGTGCGCAGTCGTCAGGCAGTCAGCAGGCTGTTGAGCCGCTTGACATAGGCCGCCGGGTCATCCAGATGGCCGCCCTCGGCGATGATCGCCTGATCCAGCAGGATGTGCGCCAGATCGGCAAAGCCCTCGCCGTCGGTGCCTTCCAGCCGGTTCACCAGCGAGTGCTCGGGATTGAGCTCAAGGATCGGCTTGACCTCGGGCATCGGCTGGCCGGCGGCCTCCATGATGCGACGCATCTGGAAGCCCATCTCGTGCTCGGAGAGCACCACGCAGGCCGGTGAGTCGGTCAAGCGATGGGTCACGCGGACCTCCTGAACACTGTCGCCCAGCGCCTCCTTGACGCGCTTGACCAGGTCCTCCTTGGCCTTGGCGGTCTCTTCCTGAGCCTGCTTTTCTTCCTCGTCCTCGATCTCGCCGAGGTCCAGGTCGCCCTTGGCCACGTCGGCGAAGGCCTTGCCGTCGTATTCGGTGAGGTGGCTCATCAGCCACTCGTCGATGCGATCGTGGAGCAGCAGCACCTCGACGCCCTTCTTGCGGAAGATCTCCAGATGCGGGCTGTTGCGGGCCGCATTGAAGCCATCGGCGACGATGTAGTAGATCTTCTGCTGGCCTTCCTTCATGCGCAACACGTAGTCGGCCAGCGACTGGTCCTGCACCGCGGTGTCGGTATGCGTGGTCGAGAAGCGCAGCAGCTCGCTGATCTTGTCGCGGTTGGCAAAGTCTTCCGCCGGGCCTTCCTTGAGCACGCTGCCGAAGGTGTTCCAGAACGTCTGGTAGGCGTCCTTGTCCTTGGCCAGCTTCTTGAGCATGTCCAGGGCACGCTTGGTCAGCGCCGACTTCATCTTGTCGACCTGCGGGTCCTTCTGCAGCAGCTCGCGGGAGACGTTCAGCGACAGATCCTTGGTGTCGACCACCCCCTTGATGAAGCGCAGGTAGAGCGGCAGGAACTGTTCGGCGTCATCCATGATGAACACACGCTGCACATACAGGCGCACGCCGCGGGCGCCGTCACGCTCGTAGAGGTCGAACGGCGCGCGCTCCGGCACGTAGAGCAGGCTGGTGTACTCGAGCTTGCCCTCGACCTTGTTGTGACTCCAGGTCAGCGGATCGCTGAAATCATGGGCGATGTGCTTGTAGAACGCCTTGTATTCGTCGTCGCTGACCTCGCTCTTGGGCCTCACCCACAGTGCCTGGGCTTCGTTGACGGTCTCCCAGGTAGTGACCTCGCTGCCCTCGATCTCGTTGCCGTCGTCGTCCTTGGCGGTCTCGGTCTTGGGCATGCGCACCGGCACGTCGATATGGTCCGAGTACTTGCGCACCAGGTTGCGCAGCCGGAAGTCGTCGGCGAACTCGCCGGCATCCTCCTTGAGGTGCAGGATGATCTCGGTGCCACGCTCGGGCTTGTCGACGTCGGCGACGGTGAACTCGCCCTCGCCCTTCGAGCGCCATTCGACACCGCTGTCGCTGCCGGCACGGCGCGTGCGCACGGTCACCTCGTCGGCGACGATGAAGGCGGAATAGAAGCCCACCCCGAACTGGCCGATCAGCTTGGCATCCTTCTGCTGCTCGCCGGAGAGCTGCTTGAGGAACTCGGCGGTACCGCTCTTGGCGATGGTGCCGAGATTGGCGACGACGTCATCGCGGGTCATGCCGATGCCGTTGTCGCGCACCGTCACCGTGTTGTTGTCGGCGTCATGCTCGATCTCGATGCGCAGGTCACTGTCGCCCTCGTAGAGCGCGTCGTTGTTCAACGCCGCGTAGCGCAGCTTGTCCGTGGCGTCGGCCGCGTTGGAAATCAGCTCGCGCAGGAATATCTCCCGGTTGGAATACAGGGAGTGGATCATCAGATGGAGCAGTTGCTTGACTTCCGTCTGGAAGCCGAGCGTTTCTTCATGGGTGGCGGTGGTCATGGATTCAAGCCCCTCATGGTGTGTAGAACGTGACACCGCCGATATGGGGCTAGTTCGAGCGTTTTCAAGCACCTGAGTCGAAACCGGGCCCAATGGCCCGATCGCTGGCCGCAACGAACCGATCCGGCGCCGTTCAGAACGTATTTCCAAACCCCGTTGATGATGGGCGTCGGTGGCAAGGCGAAGCGAGGGTCCTTTGCCATGGATGGCAAAGGTAGCGCCCAGGGAGGGGTTTACAGCGCCCTCGCAAAGCCTTGCCACCGAGAAAGCCCATCCTGTCCACCGGTTATGAAAGAAACTCTTAGCGCGCCGCGGGCGGCCCCTCGCCCTTCCAGCGCCGGTAGTCGGCCAGCGCGGTATCGACCCGGGTCAGCAGCCAGCCGACGATCACCACGTCGTCGACCAGGCCGACCACCAGCAGCACGTCGGGAATCAGATCCAGCGGCGAGACCAGATAGGCTGCCGCCAGCGCCATCCAGCCGAAGGCCGGCCAGGGCACAGGGCGGTAGCGACCGCTCACCACGTCACGGCACATCGGCACGAACAGCCGCATGGCACGGGCGATAGCCGTCAGGGCGCGACGACGCTTTCTGAGGGTGGCGGCGATGCCGCCGGCCTTGAAAAGGGCCATGATTGCTCCTGTCGTAAGCCGACGACACTACTCAAGGCCGTCGCTATGGGCGAGGATGAGACAGACTGCAACCGATAGGCAAGCCCGAGGAGGAGCCGGCGATGCCCCTTCGAATCCCCCGTCACGGCCTCGCGCTGTTGAGCGCCCTGCTGATCAGCCTGCCGGCTGTGGCCGACGAAGCCGACGACCAAGCCCTGCGCGAGGCGCTGGACGCCGCCCGTGCCCACCAGTGGAATCGTGTCGACGATACGGCCATCGACGATCACGTCCTTGCCGGTTACATCGACTATCATCGCCTCCGCGGCCAATTGCCCGACGCGCTACCGGCGACCGTCAATGCCTTCATCACCCGGCATGCCGATTCGCCGCTGTCGACCTGGATGCGCGGCGTGGCCGAAGTCGCTTACGGCAAGGCCGGACGCTTCGACGCGCTGCTGGCGGTGAGCGACGGCGAGCCGCGCGGCGTGATTCGCCGCTGCTACTACTACACTGCGCTGCTCGACAAGGCCCCCGAAAAGGCGGCCGAGGGCGGCCGAGATTTGTGGTTGACCGGCCACTCTCAGCCCGGCGAGTGCGACACCCTGTTCAACACCCTGCGCGCACGTGGCGAGATCGGCGGTGTTCAGGTCTGGCAGCGCCTGCTGCTTGCCTGGGAAAACGGCGAGACCGGGCTGATGCGCTATCTGGAGCGCCAGCTGCCCGCCGGCTGGGGCGACGCCAAGGGCGCACTGGAGCGGCTGCGCAAGGACTATGCGGCGATCACCCGGATACCGCGCGATATCGGCCACGAGGGCGCCAGCGGCCCGCTGTTCGCCGCCGCCATGCACCAGTTCACGCGGGCCGACACGGAGGCGGCGCTGGAAGCCTGGCGCAAGATCGCGCCGCACCTCGACCTCGCCACCCGGCAGCGTCAGGCGATCGAGCGCGACCTGGCCTTCTATTCGATGGTGCGCGAGGTGGACAATAATCGCGGCTGGGTCGACCAGGTACTTCCCGACCTCGCCGACAGCGACCTGCTGGAACTGCGGGTACGCCGGGCACTGGCCGAGCGTGACTGGCAGGGAGTCATCGACTGGGTACACGCCATGCCCGACGACCCACGCCAGGACGCCCGCTGGCAATACTGGCTGGGCCGCGCCCTGTCAGAACTCGGCGATCGGCAGACTGCCCACAAGGCCTACGCCGCCGCTGCCGAACAGCGCAGCTTCTACGGCTTCGCCGCCGCCGACCGGATCGGCCAGCCCTATGACCTGAACCTGCGCCGGGCGACGTTCAACGCCGCCTATCGTCAGCAGGTCGCCGGCTGGCCGGTCATCCAGCGTGTCGAGGCACTGATGCGTATCGGCGAGCCGGGGCTGGCGCGCAGCGAATGGTACTTCGCCTCACGCCGTGCCGATACCGACAAGGCCAACGCCATGGCCGACTACGCCATGCAGCAGGGCTGGTATGCGCTGGCGGTGCAGACCACCATCCTCGCCCGCGAGTGGGATGCGCTGGCATGGCGCTTCCCGCTGGCCTACCGCGACGCCTTCCAGCGCTGGGGGCAGCGCCTCGACGTCGACCCCTATCTGCTGATGGGGATCGCCCGACGCGAGAGCGCCTTCAACCCTCGGGCCCAGTCCTCGGTCGGCGCACGCGGCCTGATGCAGCTGATGCCCGCCACCGCGCGTCATGTCAGCGCCCGCGCCAACGTCGAGCCTCCCGCTGCCGGGAAGCTGTTCGATCCGGCAGTCAATATTCGTCTGGGTAGCCATTATGTGCGCGAGATGCTCGATCGCTACCGTGGCAACCGGCTGGCCGCCGTGGCCGCCTACAACGCCGGCCCCAGCCGCGTCGACCGCTGGCTGCGCGATGCACCAGAGGACTTCGACCTGTTCATCGAGAGCATCCCCTATCACGAGACCCGGGCCTATGTGCAGGCGGTGCTCACCTACCGGGTGATCTTCGCCAGCCTCGCCAACGGCGGCGATACCAGCAAGATCGCGCTGCTGGCCGACGGCGAACGCCAGTCACGCTACGATGCCTCGCTGCTGGCCAGTAACTGAACCGTTTCCAGGCGCCTCCCACAGGACAGGCGCCTTCCCTTAAAAACAACGGGGGCGGCCATCTGGCCGCCCCCGTGTCATTCCGTGCCTCGGCTGTCAGTAACCGACCTGCCGATAGCGCTGTGCCTTGCGGCGTGACTGCGGCCGCCGGCGTCCATAGCTGCCGTTGGCGACCTTGCCGCGCCGTGAGCGGATATCTCCCTTGGCCATCTGTCACCTCCTGTTGCGGAATGGGTCAATGCGGATGCGACGCTGGCAGTGTGGGAAACAGGCGGCGCCGCGGTCAAGTCGACCGCGGCCCGGCCTCAGGCCCGTGAACGACGGCGCACCGGCGCGTCGTCGTCATTACGGCGGCGTGACGCCCGTTCCGGCGCACCGTTGTCCTCGGCAATCTCCAGGGGCCGGCCGGCGACCCGTGCCCGGGCCATCTTGGCCAGGATCGAGGTCGGCAGGGAGCTGGGCAGCTCGACCACGGAGAAGGCGTTGCGAATATCGATGCGACCGATGCGGCCCCCTTCGATACCGCCCTCGTTGGCCAGCGCGCCCACCAGCTGGCCGGGCTTGATGCCGTCGCGATGGCCCACGGCGACCCGATAACGCGTCATGCCTTCCGAGGGCGTACGCTCACGGCGACGCGGCGGCTTGCCGTCGCGACCACCGTCACGACCCGCGCCCTTGGCGGCACCCGGCTTGGGCAGACGTCCGATCGGCGCCTCGTCGGCACGGGCCAGGCTGGCAAAGGCACAGGCCAGCTCCAGCGGATCATGACCTTCCGCGGCCAGCCGTTCGACCAGGCTGCGCTGCTCACCGGTATCGCCGGTCAGCGTGCCCAGCACCCGTTCGCGGAAGCGTTCGTCACGATGGGCACGGATCGTCGCTTCATCGGGAAGCTCGGTCTCGGTCATCGCCTGACCGGTGGCCTGCTCCAGCCAGCGCACCTTGCGGGTCTCGCGGAAGCCGGCAAAGGTCACCGCCACCCCGGAACGCCCGGCACGCCCGGTCCGCCCGATGCGGTGGGTGTAGGCCTCGCTGTCCTGCGGCAGATCGTAGTTGAACACATGGGTGATCCGCGGCACGTCGAGGCCGCGCGCCGCCACGTCGGTGGCCACCAGCACATCGACCTTGCCCTTCTTGAGGCGGGCCACGGTGCGTTCGCGCAGGCTCTGGTCCAGGTCGCCGGACAGCGCCGCCGCATTGAAGCCACGCGCCGTCAGCTGGTCCACGACGGTGGTACAAGCCGCACGGGTCCGCACGAAGACGATGGCGGCATCCACCGGCTCGACCTCGAGCAGGCGCGACAGAGCCTCGACCTTGCCGGCACCGTCGATGCGCACCAGACGCTGTTCAATGTTCTCGCCGGTGGTGACCCGCGATTCGATGGCCACCTTGACCGGGTCGACCAAGTAGCGGTTGACGATACGTTCGATCTCTGCCGGCAACGTGGCCGAGAAGAACACGCGCTGAGCGGTGGTCGGAGTGTCGGCCACCACGCGCTTGACGTCGTCGATGAAGCCCATGCGCAGCATCTCGTCGGCCTCGTCGAGCACCAGCGCATTGAGACCGGTGAGCTTGAGGCTGCCGCGATCGAGGTGATCGATCACGCGGCCCGGCGTACCCACCACGACGTGGGCGCCACGCTTGAGGGCGCTGAGCTGTTCGCGGTAGTCCTGGCCGCCACACAGGCTGGCGACCTCCAGGCCCTGGAGGTTCTGGCCGTACTTGCCGAACGAGACCGCCACCTGCTGGGCGAGCTCACGGGTCGGCGCCAGCACCAGCACCTGCGGTTCGCGACGCGACAGATCGAGGCGCGAGAGCAACGGCAGGGCAAAGGCCGCCGTCTTGCCGGTACCGGTCTGGGCCTGGCCCAGCATGTCACGGCCTTCCAGCAGGGCCGGGATGGTCTGCGCCTGAATCGGCGAGGGAGTTTCGTAGCCCAGGGTTTCCAGCGCGGAAAGAACGGCGGGCACGAGTGCCAGGTCGCCGAAACTCGGCGAGGCAACGGAAGTCAGGGTCATATCACACCTTGCATGGCCGGCATGGAGGCCGGCAGAAAATGTCGTGGTGCCCTGCCCTTCTCATCGCCATGACGGGACGGCGGCATATGACACGGCACCAGGTCGCTCTGCCGCAGCATTCAGTGCCGCGGCTCACTCCTGCTCCTGCTCGACCGCCGTCTTCGACGGCACGAACAGTGTGGCGACCTCTTCACGCCGGCCGGTTCATCGGCGCCGGCAATCCATCAATCAAGGCTCCCGGGCGCGGTGCATCACTATGGCGCACGACTGGGCGCCCGGTGTTGGAGTCACGTCATTGTCCGCCTTGCAGGCAGGACAAATCACCGGGATGGAGGGGTCAACACAGGCGAGGAAGCGCCATGCTACCATCGTCGAGGGTATATTGCCTATGTCTTTTTACCGGCCCGCTTCACCACGGGCCCAGATCGGAGCCTGCCATGCCAACCCTGTGGGTCGATGCCGATGCCTGCCCGCGTGCCGCGCGCGACATCGTGATCCGTGCCGCCGAACGCACCCGAACACCGGCCTGGCTGGTGGCCAACCACGCCCTGCCGTTACCGCCATCGCGCTGGGCCAAGGGGCTATCGGTGGCCAGCGGCCTGGACGCTGCCGACGACGAGATCGTGCGCCGACTCGAACCCGGTGACCTGCTGGTCACGTCGGATCTGCCGCTGGCCATGGAGGCCCTCGACAAGGGTGCCGCGGTGATGACCTCCCGGGGTGAGCCGCTGACCGCCGACAACATCCGCTCGCGCGTGCAGATGCGTGACTTCATGGAAACCCTGCGTGCCAGCGGCGAACACACCGGCGGCCCCAAGGGCTACTCGGACGCCGACCGTCGCGAGTTTGCCAACGCCCTGGACCGCTGGCTGTCCAGGAATCGCTGACACAGCACCCGGCATCTGCTGCAGATGCGTCCGACATGGTTTGGCATGGAAACCCTGCGTGCCAGCGGCGAGCACACCGGTGGCCCCAAGGGCTACACGGACGCCGACCGTCGCGAGTTTGCCAACGCCCTGGACCGCTGGCTGGCCAGACACTGCTGAACCGGCGTCACGCCTTTTCGCGAACGCCCTTCCCCGGCAGCCGTTCACGATCATGGGGCCGGTCGAGCTCGAGCAGCGGCCCCCAGGGCACGATCCGGGTGGGATTGATGGTGCCGTGGCTGTAGTAGTAGTGGCGCTTGATATGATCCAGGTCTACCGTCTCGGCGATGCCCGGCCACTGGTAGAGCTCGCGCAGATAGTTGGAGAGATTCGGGTAATCCTCGATGCGCCGCAGGTTGCATTTGAAGTGGCCATGATAGACCGCGTCGAAGCGCACCAGCGTGGTAAACAGGCGGATATCGGCCTCGGTCAGCCACTCGCCGGCCAGATAGCGCCGCTCGGCGAGACGGGCTTCCATGCGATCCAGCGCCTCGAACAGCGCGGTGACGTGTTTCTCGTAGACAGCCTGCTCGGTGGCGAACCCTGACTTGTAGACGCCGTTGTTGACGTGGTCGTAGACATCGGCATTGACGGCATCGATGGTGTCGCGCAGGTCCGACGGATAGAAATCCAGCCGATTGCTGGTGAGATGATCGAAGGCGTCGTTGAAGATCCGCACCAGATCGGCGGACTCGTTGTTGACGATGCGCCGCTCCCGCTTGTCCCACAGCGCCGGCACCGTGACCCGGCCGGTATAGTGCGGGTCGGTCAGGGTATACAGCTGATGATGGTATTCGACACCGTTAAGCGGATCGCCGCTCGAGCCTTCGTGGGTATTGTAGGTCCAGCCGTTCTCGAGCATCAGCGGACTGGTATGAGACACGCCGATCAGCCCCTCGAGCTGCTTGAGCTTGCGCAGGATCAGGGCGCGATGGGCCCACGGACAGGCCAGCGAGACATACAGATGAAAGCGGTCACCGGCCGCCTCGATACCGGGCTGCCCATCGGGCCCCGGGCTGCCATCACGGGTGACCCAGTCACGCAACTTGGCGGATTCGCGCACGAACTCGCCACCATGCGACTTAGTGTCGTACCACTGATCGTGCCAGCGACCGTCGATCAATAGACCCATGCTCTTCTCCTCGCGTTGGCGAATGGTTTCACGGTGAGGATAAGTCGATTTCATCGACGTTGCTGCGCATTATTTGGGCCTGTTCATTCGACTCATTCGAACGAGAGCCATCCTGGACCGCCTGATGAAGCGCCCGCGCCATGGCATGCGTCGCCGGCCCGGCACGATCGCGGTCCTGGAAAATCAGGTGGACCGGCACCTCGCGCACGCCACCGACCGCCAGTGGCAGCGGGGCAAGACGTCCGCTCTCGAGCGCCTCACGAATGCGCGTCTCCGGCAGCCAGGCGAATCCCAGCCCCCGCTCCAGCATGTCCAGTGATGTGGCCAGATGGCTGACGGTCCACCGCTGTTCGGCCTTAAGCCAGCCGGCGTCCATCGACTGGCGCAGGCCCGAGTCACGCACCACCAGTTGCCGGTACTGGGTGAGATCGCGCAGATCCAGCGTGCGCCCGAGCCGGTGCAGAGGATGCGCGGGGTGCGCCACGGCGATGAAGCGCAGTGTCGCCAGCGCTTCGCCCAGGAATCCCTGAGCCGCCAGCCCCGAGACCACCAGATCGGCACGGCGATCGTAGAGCATCTCCACGCCGCCATTGAGGACCGTCTCGTGCAGCTGGACCCGCACGTGGGGGTACTCGCCGGAGAACTGCTGCAGGGCCTCGGCCAGCGCATCGGGCGGAAAGACCTGATCGACAGCCAGTGAGACTTCCGCTTCCAGCCCGGTCGCCAGGCTCGCCGCCACATCCTCGATTGCCGCAGCGCTCTCGATCAGCTGCCGGGCGCGGCGCAGCAACATCTCGCCGGCCTCGGTGAGGCGGACATGACGCCCTGCCGGTTCGAGCAGCGCCACTCCCAGCTGGGTCTCCAGCTTGTGCACGGCGTGATTGAGCGTCGACGGACTCTTGTGAATGACCTCGGCGGCGCGAGCGAAGCCCCCATGATCGACGACCGCCGCCAGCATCTGCCATTGGGCCAGGGTGACGCGTGACATTTCGTTTTCCTCGAATGGTATCGGCAAAACTATGCGCTTAACCTTCGAAAAAATCGTCCTAGAATCGAAGGGAGTCAAGCAACGACCTGTTCAGGAGTTCCCGATGACTGCTCGCACTATCGACCACCTCGTCGCCAGCCACCCCAGCCAGGACGGCGACGGCGTCAAGATCTCGCGCATCCATGACTTCGGTGGCGGGCTCGATCCCTTCCTGATGCTCGACGAACTGGGGTCAGACCAGCCGGATGACTATATCGGCGGCTTTCCGCCTCATCCGCATCGCGGGCTGCAGACACTGACTTACGTGGTACACGGCGGCCTGACCCACGAGGATCACCTGGGCCACCGCAGCACCATCGGCGCCGGCGACGCCCAGTGGATGCACACCGGACGCGGCATTATTCACTCGGAAATGCCGCTGACCGATAGCCACGGCCTGCACGCCTTCCAGCTGTGGATCAACCTGCCGGCCCGGGACAAGCTCAGCCCGCCCACCTACCGCGATGTCCGCCAGGCCGAGATGCCGCGTCTCGACGCCGACGGCGTCGTGCTCACGGCCTTGGGCGGCACCTGGCAGGCTGCCGGGCATGAGGCGCTTGCGGGCCCGCTCGATACGCTGGCCGGCGACGCCGGCGTCGCGCACCTCACACTGACGCCGGGCGCCGGCATCACGCTCGAGACCGACGCCCCCACGCTGCTGGTCTATGTCTTCTCGGGGGCGATCAGCGTGGCGGGAAAAACCATCGGGGCGCGTCAGCTGGCCCGACTGGGCGACGGTGAGGCCGTGACCCTGGAGAGTGACACCGATAGCCAGGCGCTGCTGCTGAGCGGCCGGCCTCACGGCGAGCCCATCGCCCATTACGGCCCCTTCGTGATGAACACCCGGGAAGAACTCGACCAGGCCCTGCGCGACTACCGCGACGGTACTTTCGCCTCACCGACAGCCTGAGCGGGTTTCATGTCCCCGGCAGACGCTCTACATTAAGATGCGCCAGTGAGTAACTCGGGGACGAGTTCAGGCACAGGACGTAATCATGGAGTAACGTCATGTAGCCGTTAATACTGGGTTTAATAGTCTGTATGCTTATACAGGCTAGGCATGCCGTATGGCATGGGGTAAGGTGCATTCGTTTTTTATATCCACCGATATGCACCCAGGCCCCTGTTTATGTTGCGGATCCTCAATTCGCTGCCCCGCATGCACAAGTTGCTGCTGTTTCCCGTTGCCACGATGGTCACCGTGCTGGGCGCGCACAAGATTCTTGCCGCACTCGACGACAGCGAACCCACGGTCGCGTCGGCCAGCATCGCACTGCCTCTCGATACGTCCCCCGGCGCCGAAGCCCAACTGGTCAGCGACGCCCACCCGCTGAGCAATGCCATCCATACCGCCTCGGCGGCCATCGGCAAGGAGATCCCCCTCTCCGAACTCGCGCCACAGGGCGTCGTCGACATCGATTTCATCAATCAGGCTCACGCGGATACATCATTCTCGCTGCCGCCAACGCTGGAGGTCGAGCCGGCCCTGGCGGTCGCCGGCTCCGCGACCGCCCCTGCCAACGCCCTGCAAGTGGCCGATGGCGCCGTGCTGGCCTCGCTGCAGATCAGCGGCACCGACCAGCCGACGGATGGCAGCGACCTGGACGTCTTCTCTTCCGACCCGCTGGTGCTGGACGATGGCGACGTGGACCTCGCCAACGAACTGGCCGCCAAGGAAGTCTTCGTCCCGCAGTGGGAAACCTATACCGTACAGCCCGGCGACACCTTTGCGGTGATGGCCGAACGTACTTTCGGGCTGGGGTACCGCGAGGTCCTGAACCTGCTCGACACCCTGCCCGACAAGACGGTACTCACCCGCTGGCGCGTGGGTGACAACATCGACTTCCAGCTCGACCAGGACGGCCACCTGCTCGCCCTGCGCGTCATGAAGGACCCGCGCAGCGGCTATCTGATCAAGCGTGATGCCCCCGACGCCACCTTCGCCGTATCCGATATCCAGAAGGCGACGGAGGCGACCCAGCGCCTGTTCGCCGGCACCGTCAATGGCAGCTTCGCCGGCTCGGCAGCCGCGACCGGCCTCTCCAGCGGTGACGTCGCCGAGCTCACCAACCTGCTGGCGAAGAAGATCAACTTCCGTCGCGTCACCCGGCGTGGCGATCATTTCCAGGTGCTGGTCGAGTCCGACATGATCGACGGCAAGGCGATGGATTCACGGATTCTCGCCGCTCACTACGAAGGCCAGCGCACCGACCTGACCGTGGTGCGCAACGATGAGGACGACCGTTTCTACACGCCGGACGGCCACAGCCTCGACCCGGCCTTCAACCGCTATCCCTTCAAGGGGCATTACCGGATCAGTTCCTCCTTCAACCTGCGCCGCGTCAACCCGGTGACCAAGCGTGTCTCGCCCCACTACGGCACCGACTTCGCCATGCCCCGGGGCACCCCGGTGCGCGCCCCCGCCGACGGCCGCGTGGTCAAGGCCGCCTATCAGCGCGGCGGCGCCGGAAACTATCTGGTGATTCGCCAGGACAACGGCTACAAGACCCGCTACATGCACCTTTCCAAGAAACTGGTCAAGGAAGGCGATCGGGTGAAGATGGGCCAGCGCATCGCCCTGTCAGGCAACACCGGGCGCAGCACCGGCCCTCACCTGCATTACGAGATCATGGTCAACAATCGCCCGGTCGACGCCATGCGCGTCAAGTTGCCCGAGAGCAAGAACCTCTCCGGCAAGGCTCTGGCGGCCTTCAAGCAACAGGCGAAGCCGTTGCTGGCCAAGCTCGAGGACGACAGCAACACCCAGATCGCCAAGCTGGATGCCGATACGCTCAAGTCCGATGGCTCCTGACCCCTTCTGACCTGGCCGCTCCCATCACGACCCCGCCTCGGCGGGGTCGCGTTGTTTTTGCACCGCGGAGTCCATCGTCTCTCGTTGTAGGGTTGTACCCGGCTGCCAGTCGCGCGCTAGGATGGCCGTTCACTCAACCGTGGAGGTTAGGCATGGCCATTTCCATCGGCGACAAGCTGCCCGACATCACCCTCAAGACCAACGGCGCCAACGGTCCCGAAGACCTTTCGACCGGCGACCTCTTTGCTGGCAAGCGCGTCGTGCTGTTTGCGGTTCCCGGCGCCTTTACACCGGGCTGCTCCAACACTCACATGCCCGGCTTCGTGATCAAGGCCGACGAGATCCTCGCCAGGGGCGTCGACACCATCGCCTGCATGGCGGTCAATGATGCCTTCGTACTGGATGCCTGGCAGAAGGACCAGAACGCCGAGCGGATCACCATGCTCGCCGACGGCAATGCCGAGTTCACCCGGGCACTGGGACTGGAGCTGGACGCCAGCGGCGGCGGCATGGGCATTCGCAGCAAACGCTTCGCCCTGATTGCCGACGACGGCGTCGTCACCTACCTGGGCGTCGATTCCAAGGGCGTCGACCAGAGCAGCGCGGAGACAGTGCTGGGCCAGCTCTGACGCCAGCCCCCCTTCACGGTCGCGGCCTCCTGCCGCGACCGCTTGCTTCCCTCCGATGTCACGCCCGCGAGCCAGACGTGCGCTTGCCAAGTTCCTTCGTGGCACGCAACCCTTTCATCATCAACGACTTCCGAGACGCATTCCGTCGATCCTCGACTACGCTGAAAAGGATGGCCATCACCCGGTCGCAACGCAGGACCGGTTAGGCAACCAGGGTGCCCATCCGACACAACGCACAACAACGAGGTAGAGCAATGACGTTCCCAGGACTCGAGACACGACAACTAGCGACCGGCCTGATCCTTGCGCTCGGCCTTGCCGGCGCGGCGAGCTCCCAGGCCGCCGACACCTATACCGTCGGCGTGGAGGCCTCCTTCCCGCCCTGGGCCTACGTGGAAGGCGGCGACTACAAGGGGATCGCCATCGATGCCATGGAGAAGATCGCCGAGGATCAGGGGCTCGACATCGAGTTCAAGGACCTGCCCTTCCCGTCGCTGATTCCCGCCCTGTCCGCCGAGAAGATCGACATTCTCGCCACCGGCCTGACGGTGACCGAGCAGCGCGCCAAGGTCATCGACTTCACCGTGCCCTGGTGGGAGACCAATGACGTCATCGTGGTGCCCAAGGACTCGGACCTGAACGTCTTCACCGCCGTGTGCTGCGGCGCCACCGTCGGCGTCCAGGGCGGCTCCTCCCAGAAGGCGTGGATGGAAGACAACGTCACCAACTCCGACATCGACGTCAACCTGAAGAGCTACGACAGCTATGTCACCGCCATCACCGACATGCTCAACGGGCGGATCTCGGCGGTCGATGTCGACGACACCTCGGCGCAGGAATACATCAACGAAGGCCGTCCGGTGAAGATCGCCGGCAAGATCTTCATCCGTGCCCCCCTGGCCCTGGCGGTCAGCAAGGGCGACCCCCAGGGGCTGCTGGCAAAACTCAACCAGGGCATCGTCAACCTGGCCGAGTCCGGCGAGTGGGCCACCATCGTGCACAACTACATTCCCGGCGTGACAGTGCCGTCCGTGCCCGGCAATATGCCCGAGTACGTCGACACCTACCGTAAGCCGGTCGCCGGCCTGCCCGACCTGGGCAACTGATTCCTGCCACTTCCTGCATGCGGACCGTGCCGGCCAACCCTACAGGGTGGCCGGCCGGGCCGGGCTCTTCACTCGCGCATTCGATCAGGCAACGGCATGGACATCTACGACGTTCTTCTCCGGGATTTTCCCTTTCTGCTCAAGGGGCTGGGCGTGGCCCTGGTACTCCTGGCCGCGCTTCTGGCGCTGGGCTTCGTGATCGGGCTGACGATCTGTCTGATCCAGCTCTACGGCCCCCGCACCCGCTTCGTGCAATAGCCGCTCAAGGTCTACGAGCGCATCTTTCGCGGCGTGCCGATCATCATCATGCTGTTCATCTTCTACTACGGCCTGGCGGGCATCTTCGACATCTCGTCGTTCGCGGCCGCCATCCTGGCCCTGGGTTTTCGCTCCGGCGCCTACCAGTCCCAGATCTTCCGCAGCGCCTTCCAGTCGATCCCCGCCGGCCAGATGACCGCAGCACGTGCCAGCGGCATGACCCTGACCCAGGCGATTCGCTGGATCCTGTTCCCCCAGGCGATCCGCCATGCCATCGGCCCCTGGACCAACGAGTTCTCCTCGGAGATCAAGGAAACCTCGCTGGCCTACGTGATCGGGGTCGTCGAGCTCACCAGACAGGCCCACTACATCATCACCAGTACCCAGGGCAATGTGCTGACCGTGTTCGCGGTAGTGGCCCTGCTCTATTTCATCGTCAACAAGGCCGGCAACAGCGGCCTGTACTGGCTGGAAGCCAGACTCGCCGTCCCCGGCTTCGAAAAACGTCAATAACCGACAGGATTTTCTTCCATGGCTGATGTTCCCGTGCTGCGTGTCGATGATATTCACAAGCGCTATGGCGACAACGAAGTGCTCAAGGGCATCTCCCTGACCCTCGAGCGTGGCGCGACCAAGGTGCTGATCGGCCCCTCGGGGTCCGGCAAGAGCACCCTGCTGCGCTGCATCAACCACCTCAACAAGCCGGACCGGGGCACCATCGAGCTCGACGGCCAGCGCATCACCGACGCCAACATCGACCGGATGCGGGCGCAGATCGGCTTTGTCTTCCAGGACTTCAACCTCTTCTCGCACCTGACGGTGCTCGACAATGTGCGCATCTGTCAGCTGAAGGTGAAGCGCCTGTCCCACGAGGAGGCGACGCGCCGTGCCCACGAGGAGCTCGAACGGGTGGGGCTGGGCGACAAGGCCGGCGCCTACCCGGCGGAACTCTCCGGCGGCCAGCAGCAGCGGGTCTCGATCGCCCGGGCGCTGGCCATGGATCCCATGCTCATGCTCTTCGACGAACCCACCTCGGCGCTCGACCCGGAGCTCACCGGCGAGGTCGTCAAGGTCATGCAGCAGCTGGCCGACGACGGCATGACCATGCTGGTGGTCTCGCACGAAATGGGCTTCGCGCGCCAGGCCGCCGACGAGATCATCTTCATGGAAGGCGGCTACATCATCGAGCAGGGGCCGCCGGACGTGCTGTTCTCGACGCCGGCGCAGGAGCGCACCAGAGCCTTTCTCAACGTCATTGCCGAGCACGGGTGAGCCCATGACCGACTTCCTCCAGTTCAGCATCGAGCAGCTTCCGGAACTGCTCAAGGGTGTGCCGATCACCCTGTCGCTGTGGATCATCGCCATCGTGCTGGGCTTCTTCATCGGCCTGGCGCTGGCCTGGGCCCGGGTCTACGGCAACCGTTTCTGGTATGCCCTGAGCACCGCCTACGTGGAGCTGTTCCGCGGCACGCCGATGCTGGTACAGATGTTCTTCATCTACCTGGGCCTGCCCCAGATCGGCATCGTCTTCGACGCCTTCACCTCCGCGGTGATCGCCATCACGCTCAACAGCGCCGCCTACCAGGCCGAGTACTTTCGCGGCTCGGTCCTCTCGGTGCCGCGCGGCCAGATGGTCGCGGCCCGGGCCTGCGGCATGAGCCAGTGGCAGGCCATCCGCTACATCGTGCTGCCCCAGGCACTGCGGCGGGTGCTGCCGCAGTGGTCGAACGAGGCCATCATCGAGCTCAAGTTCACCTCGATCGCCTACACCATCGGCGTCGTGGAGATCACCGCACGGGCCTCCGACATCGGCTCGCGGACCCTGGAGTTCTTCCAGATCTTCCTGCTGGCCGGGTTCATCTACCTGGCGCTCACCTCCAGCGTGGCCAGCTTCCTCAACTGGGTGGAGCGCCGTTATTACGTGCCCGGAGTGACCCATGCCGGCTGAGGCGACTGCAACCCCGCCGCCGACATGGTACAACGAGGCGTTTCTCGATCCGGACGAGCCCCATGACGCGTACGCGACACGCCACCCCGACCTTCCAGCTGCGCCTGGCTGCCGAGAAGGACGTGGTCATCGGCCCCGGCAAGGCCGACCTGCTCGAGGCGATCGAGCGCCACGGCTCGATCGCCTCGAGCAGCCGCGAGCTGGGCATGAGCTACAAGAAGGCCTGGCAGCTCATCGAGACCATGAACCGTCACTTCACCGCCCCGCTGATCGACACCCAGACGGGCGGCAACCAGCGCGGCGGTGCCAGCCTGACGCCGCTGGGCCGCGAGGTGCTCGCCCACTACCGGGCGCTGGAACGCCGGCTGAGCCCGGACGACAACCCCGATGCGCGCGCCCTGCTCGACTGCCTGGGTCGCCGGCCGGCGACCGACTGGACCGACTGAGAGTCCCGGCGCCTTGGCATGGCTCCACCGCCATGGCTATAGTGTCTCCGCTATACCCACGCAAACATAGCGGGAACCCTCATGCATGGAACGCCCCTGTCCGGTCTGTCGTCGCGTACCGCCACCTGTCTTCTGGGCCTGGCGGCACTGCTGCTTGCCACCCTCTCCCCGGCACAGGCGGCGGCGCCCCGGGTCACGATCTTCGCCGCCGCCTCGCTGACCGATGCCCTCGATGCGGCGATCGCCGACTACGAGGCCGACCATGACGTCGATATCGTGCCGGTGTATGCCGCCTCCTCCACCGCGGCGCGGCAGATTGCCCACGGCGCCCCGGCGGAGCTGTACTTCTCGGCCAACGAGCAGTGGATGGACTGGCTGGCGAGCCAGGACGTGACGCTGGCCGAGCGCACGGACCTGCTGAACAACCGCCTGGTGCTGGTGGCCGCTCCCGGGACGTCGCTCGACGCCTTCACCCCGGGCGCGGGCCGGCCGATCCGCGCGCTGCTCGACGACGACCAGCGCCTGGCGGTGGGCAACCCCGACCACGTGCCCGCCGGCATCTATGCCCGGCAGGCACTCGAGTCGCTGGGCGAGTGGCAGGCCCTGGAGCCGCGGCTGGCCCGGGCCGACAACGTGCGAGCCGCGCTGGCGCTGGTCGAACGCGGCGAGGCACCGCTGGGCATCGTCTACCGGACCGATGCCCGGGCCAGCGACAAGGTGCATCAGCTAGGCACGTTTCCCGCCGACGGCCACACGCCCATCACCTACCCGCTGGCCCTAGTCGACCCGCCCGCCAGCGACGCCGCACGGGCGTTCCGCGACTGGCTGACCGGCCGCGAGGCGATGGCCGTCTTCGAGCGATTCGGCTTCTCGCCGGCGGCCGCCGGCACACCCTGACGCGGTCATGCTCTCGGCCGCCGAATGGCAGACCATCGCCATCAGCCTCAAGGTCGCCGGCACCGCCGTCGCCGGCATCCTGCCGCCCGGCGTGGCCGTGGCCTGGCTGATGGCCCGGCACGACTTCCGCGGCAAGGCCCTGCTCGACGGGGTGCTGCATCTGCCGCTGGTGCTGCCCCCCGTGGTGGTCGGCTACCTGCTGCTGCTGGCGCTGGGGCGCCAGGGCTGGCTGGGCCACTGGCTGGATCGCCTCTTCGGCATCACGCTGCCGTTCACCTGGCAGGGCGCGGCGGTCGCCGGCGGCGTCATGGCCTTTCCGCTGCTGGTGCGTGCCGTGCGCCTCTCGCTCGAGGCCGTGGACGTCAAGCTGGAGGCCGCCGCCAGCACCTTGGGCGCCGGCCGCTGGCGGGTCTTCTTCACCATCACCCTGCCGCTGGCCTTTCCGGGACTGGTGACCGGCAGCCTGCTGGCCTTCGCCCGGGCCCTCTCGGAATTCGGGGCCACCATCACCTTCGCCGCCAACATTCCCGGCCAGACGCGCACCCTGCCGCTGGCGCTGTACACCCTGATCCAGACCCCCGGCCGGGAAGCCGCGGCCGCCCGGCTCTGCGCCCTGTCGATCGCCATCGCCATGCTGTCGCTGCTGGTCTCGGAGTGGCTGGCACGGCGGGCGCGACACCGGCTTCAGGAACGCGATGGCTGACTCGGAGCCCCGAACGATGCCGAACGCCAACCATGACGGCCTGCACCTCGACATCCGCAAGCGCCAGGGCGCCTTCCTGACCGAGGCCGCCCTGTCCACGCCCGGGCGCGGCGTCACCGCCCTGTTCGGCCCCTCGGGCAGCGGCAAGACGACCCTGCTGCGCCTGATCGCCGGTCTCGATCGCCCGGACGCCGGGGTCGTCCGCCTGGGCGACGAGACCCTCAGCGACGCCCGAACCGGCCGCCACGTCCCGCCGCATCGGCGGCGTCTCGGCGTGGTCTTCCAGGAGGCGCGGCTGTTTCCGCACTACCGGGTCCGCGGCAACCTGACCTACGGCATGCCCGCCGGTGGCGCCGCGAACTTCGATGACCTGGTCGCGCTGCTGGGCATCGGCAAGCTGCTGGAGCGTTTCCCGGCCACCCTGTCCGGCGGCGAAGCCCGCCGCGTGGCCATCGGCCGGGCCCTGCTCAGTCAGCCGCGCCTGCTGCTGATGGACGAGCCGCTGACCGGGCTGGACGGGGCGCGCAAGCAGGAACTGCTGCACTACATCGCCCGCCTGACCCGCCGCATCGACATCCCGGTAATCTACGTGAGCCACGATCCCGAGGAGCTGGTCAGCATCGCCGATCGACTGGTGCTGCTCGACCAGGGCCGCGTACTGACCGCGGGCCCTCTCGACGAGGTGCTCACCCGCCTGGAGTTCAGCGACGCGCTCGGCGGCTTCGATGCCGTGTCGCTGCTCACCGCGCGTCTCGAGGCCCACGATACCGCCTATGGGCTGACCCGGCTGCGGCTCGCCGACGGTCAGCCGCTCGTCGTTCCCGCGATCGACCGACGCCCCGGCGACAGCGTGCGCCTGCGCGTGCCGGTGCGGGACATCACCCTGGCCCTGGGTACGCCGGCACCCACCAGCGACCTCAACCGGCTCGAGGTGGTCATCGAACGCATCGCCCGCTCGACGACCGACGCCGCCACGGTGGATGTCGGCCTGCGGCTCGGCGAGGCGCGCCTGCGGGCCCGGCTGACCCGCCATGCCTGCCATGCCCTGGGGCTGCGGGAAGGCATGGCGGCGATCGCCGTGGTGCGCAATATCACGCCGGCCGCCGGCTAGGAGCGCGGGAAGCGGCGGTCAGGAAGGCGCGTCAGGCCTCGCCGATGCCGTGACGCTTGAGCTTGTTGGCGATGGTGGTGTGCGACACGCCCAGACGCCGGGCCAGCTGACGGCTCGACGGGTAATCCACGTAGAGGGCGGCCAGCACCCGGCGCTCCACCGAGCCGATGATCTCGGCGAGCGTACCATCCAGTTCGATGCCGCCCGGTCCCGGCGCATCGCCGACGTCGGGCAGGCGCAGATGTTCGGGCAGCAGCACGTCCCCCTCGCAGAGCGACACGGCCTGGAAGAGCACGTTCTCGAGCTGGCGCACATTGCCCGGCCAGTGATACTCGGCCAGCCGTGCCTCTGCCGCCTCCGACAGCGTCGGCAGCGGACAGCCGATCTGGCGAGCGGCGCGGTCGATGAAGTGCTCGGCCAGCTCGGCGATGCCGTCGAGACAGTCGCGCAGCGGCGGGATATGCACCGACAGCACGTTGAGCCGGTGGTAGAGATCCTGACGGAACTGCCCCGCCGCACACAGCCGCGGCAGCTCCTGCTGGGTGGCGCAGATCACCCGCACGTCGAGATAGGTTTCCTCGTCGCTGCCCACCCGCCGGAAGCCGCCGTCCTGCAGGAAGCGCAGCAGCTTGACCTGCAGGCGCGGACTCATCTCGCCCACCTCGTCGAGGAAGATGGTGCCGCCGGCGGTCAGCTCCAGCAGCCCCAGCTTGCCCTCCGGCCGGGCGCCCTCGAAGGCCCCCGGCGCATAGCCGAACAGTTCGGTCTCGGCCATCGACTCCGGCAGCCCGGCACAGTTGAGCGCCATGAACGGCGCCTGGCCGCGCGGGCTGGCCAGGTGGCAGGCGCGGGCCAGCAGCTCCTTGCCGGTGCCGGTCTCGCCCTCGATCAGCAGCGGTGCATCCAGCGGTGCCATGCGTCGCGCCTCGCGCACCACCGCCGCCAGCCGCGGGCTGGCCTGGAAGATCGCCTCGAAGCCGCGCAGTTCCTGGCGCTGGACGTGATAGATGCGTTCGCCGACCCGGTCGGCCCGGTGCAGGGTGACCACCGCCCCGGCCAGCGAGGCCACGTCGTCGCTCTCGGTGTGCAGCGGCGCGATGTCGGCCAGATAGACCTCGTCCTTGAGCTTGAGCCGCAGGCCGTTGACCCGGGCGTTGTTGCGCCGGATGAGCTCGGGCAGGTCCAGGTCGTGCAGGTAGCGGTCGAGCGACAGCCCCGGCACCTCGTCGACCCGCACGCCCAGCATCTGACCGGCGGCACGGTTGGCGGCGACGATCCGGCCGTCCATGTCGATCGACATCACCGGATCGGACAGCGACGAGAGCAGCGCATCCAGTTCCAGATGGCGACGCTCGCTGGGCATCAGGCTGACCCGCTTGACGCTGAACACGCCGGGCAGGGCCTCGAGAACCGGCTTGAGCGTGGCCAGCTGCGCGTTGAGCAGCTGCGGCACCAGCAGGTAGATGGCGTTGCCCTGGTCTCCGCCGACCTCGCCGCGCGCCACGTTGAGGCCATAGTCGGCAAAGGGAGAGACGACATCGCGCAGGATGCCGATGCGATTCTGGCAGTGAAACTTCAGGCGCATGGACCCGGGAACCTCGAAAGACGGCGACGATGGGGAAATACGCGTCACGACGGCGTGACTCATGTGTAACGATAAACTGACACCCGGCTCGCCGTCGATCGATGCAATCCGGGTTTTTACCGTCCGGCCGCCCCCCGCGGCCATCCCTTGTCACACTTTCTTGACAGAGAACCGGCGCGCCCTGCGTCGGCGCCGCGCATCGCCCCCTGCCGCCGCTCATCGGGGCCGCCTAAGCTAGGAGTCATTCTCCCCGACAATGACAACCTGCAACCGGGAGCCCACGATGGCAAAGCAGACAAAATATCAGGCCCATCATCCCGATACCGACGGCATCATCCACTACAGCGATACCGAGAACGCCACCTGGCAGACCCTGATGGAGCGTCAGATGGCGATCATCGAAGGACGCGTCTGTCAGGAATACCTGGACGGCCTGGAACGCCTGGCCCTGCCCATGGAGCGCATTCCGCAACTGGCCGACGTCGACCGGGTGCTGCAGGCGACGACCGGCTGGCGCACCGCACCGGTCCCGGCGCTGATCCCCTTCAACACCTTCTTCGAACTGCTCGCGAACCGGCGCTTCCCGGTGGCCACCTTCATTCGCACGCCCGAGGAGCTCGACTACCTCCAGGAACCGGACATCTTCCACGAGATCTTCGGCCACTGCCCGATGCTCACCAACCCGGCGTTTGCCGAGTTCACCGAGACCTACGGCAAGCTGGGGCTGGCCGCGAGCAAGGAGGAACGCGTCTACCTGGCGCGCCTGTACTGGATGACCGTCGAGTTCGGCCTGGTCGACACGCCCCGGGGACGGCGCATCTACGGCGGGGGCATCATCTCCTCGCCCAGGGAGACCTTCCACGCGCTCTCCGACGTGCCGGCCCATCATCCCTTCGACCCGCTCGACGCCCTGCGCACCCCCTATCGGATCGACATCCTGCAGCCGCTCTACTACGTCATCGACGGCCTCGAGACCCTGCACGACCTGGCCGGCCGCGACATCATGGCGCTGGTCCGCGAGGCCATGACACTGGGGCTGTATGCGCCCACCTTCGAACCCAGGCAGGCCGCGGGCGCCTGACAGGCGCCACCTGCCATGACTACCCTGAAGACAACAAGCCACGGAGTTGAAGATGAGCCAGCTTTCCGAACAAGCCTGTGAAGCCTGCAGCTGGGATGCCCCCCTGGTGACCGACAGCGAGATCGAGCAGCTCAAGCCGTCGCTCCCCGACTGGCAGATCCTCGAGCGCGATGGCATCATGCAACTGGAGCGCGTCTTCACGTTTCGCAACTTCAAGCAGGCCCTGGCGTTCACCAACCAGATCGGTGAACTGGCAGAACAGGCCGGTCATCATCCGGCGCTGCTGACCGAGTGGGGCAAGGTCACGGTGACCTGGTGGTCCCACGCGATCAAGGGTCTGCACAGGAACGACTTCATCCTAGCCGCCAGAACCGACGAGGTAGCAAAGTCCAATGTTCGAGCAGATTGAGCGGGTCCCCGGGGATGCCATCCTCGGGCTGATCGATGCCTTCAAGAAGGACTCCAATCCGCAGAAGGTCGACCTGGGGGTCGGCGTGTATCGGGACGAGCAAGGCAACACCCCGATCCTGCGTTCCGTCAAGGAGGCCGAGGCGCGGCTGCTGAAGAACGAGACCACCAAGAGCTACATCGGCTCCCACGGCGACCCGCGCTACGGCAAGGCCATCCTGTCGCTGGTGCTGGGCGAGGACTCGCCGGTACTGGCCGCCAACCGGGCCAGCGCCACCCAGTCTCCCGGCGGAACCGGCGCGCTGCGCCTGGCGGCGGACTTCATCAAGACCCAGCTGCCCGGCAAGCGCATCTGGGTCTCCGACCCCACCTGGCCCAACCACTTGGGCATCTTCCATGCCGCCGACGTCGAGCTGCACAAGTATCCCTACGTCGATGCCGACAATCGCCTGGATTTCGACGGCATGCTCGCCGCCCTCCAGGAGATCCCCGAGGGCGACGTGGTACTGCTGCACGCCTGCTGCCACAACCCGTCCGGCTTCGACCTGACCCAGGATCAGTGGAAGCAGGTCCTCGAGGTGGTCAAGGCGCGCCGGCTGCTGCCGCTGATCGACTTCGCCTACCAGGGCTTCGGCGACGGCCTCGACGAGGATGCCTACGGCGTGCGCCTGTTCGCCGAGAACCTCGACGAGCTGCTGATCACCAGCTCCTGCTCGAAGAACTTCGGCATCTACCGCGAGCGCACCGGCTGCCTGATCGCCATCGCCAGGGACAGCGAGCAGATGGAAAACGTCCGCTCGCAGTTCGCCATCGTCGCCCGCGAGAACTACTCCAATCCGCCCGCCCATGGTGGTTCGGTGGTGATCGAGATCCTCGAATCCGCCGAACTGGCCGCCCAGTGGCGCGAGGAAGTCGCCGAGATGCGCAACCGCATCAACGGCCTGCGCCGCGACTTCGTCGAGGCCCTCAAGCCTCACGGCCTGGACGAGCGCTTCGCCTTCATCGCCGAGCAGCGCGGCATGTTCTCCTACACCGGCCTGTCCGGCGAGCAGGTGGATCGCCTGCGCGACGAGTACAGCATCTACATGGTGCGTTCCGGTCGCGCCAACGTCGCCGGCCTGGTCAACGACAACCTGCCCTACGTCGCCAAGGCCATCGCCGACGTCGTGAAGTGACAGTCGTGACGTGAAGCAGGCACCGCCTGAAGTCCTCGAACGCCCGGCCCCACCGGGCGTTCGTCGTTGGAGTCCGTGAGCATGGCGTCATCGCGCATCAGCGTCGTCGGTGCCGGTGTCACCGGTCTGAGCACCGCCCTGGCCCTGCACGAGGACGGCCACGACGTGCGCGTGGTCGATCCCGCCCGCGGCTGGGGCCGACCGAGGTCGACGGGCTGTGGGTGAACGCCGGGCAAGGGGCGCTGGGCTGGACCCTGGCGCCGGGCTCGGCCTGGGCCCTGAGCCGGGCCCTGGCGGGGGACGAGACGGCACTGGCGGCGTTTCGCGCCAGCGCCCCGTCGCGCTGAGGGGCGGCGTCAGGGCGTGTCGCCGCTGCCGTCCTTCGTGGCGCCACCGTCCGTGCCCGTATCGGGCACGTCGAGCGCCTGCTGAGACTTGACGTCCTGGTGCTGGGCCTGCTCGAACTGCTGGTTGATCTCGCGCTCGGCTTCCTTGAAGCGCCGTTCGGTTTCCTTGAGCGCCTGATCGACCTCGTTCTGGGTGTTGTCCCAGCCACTGGTCGCCGTGACTTGATCCGTCCCGGTAGCGGCCGGGGTATCGACGGCGGCCGCGCTGCCATCGCCCGCGGCGGGAGTCGCCGTTTCCCCTGCGCCGCCGGACTGCTTGGCCGATGGCTCGGCGTTGCTGCCGGTCGACGGCGTCTTGCCGTCCCGGGCGTCCCGGGTCGTCGTTGCCGAGGCCGCGGCCGTATCGTCACGCGCCGTGCGTGATACGCCGTCGCTCGTGGCACTGTCGCCACCCGACTGCATGGACGACGACTGTGTGGTGGACGTGGCGTCGCCCTGCTGCCCCGACGCTTGCGAGGCGTCGTCGTCACCGTTACAGGCCACCAGGCCCAGCGCCAGTACCGTGACGGCCAGGGTCCTCCAGGGCGTCTTGGGCATTCCGATCTCCTTGCATTGACGGGATTCAGGTTCGCGCTATTGCAGCAAACACCCCCTGACGGCGCAAGGCGTTCATCGCCCCACGTCCTCGTTCCAGACTTCCGGATGACGGGCGATGAAAGTCGCCATCAGTTCCCGGCAGGTCGGATCGTCGAGCACCTCGAGCGTGACGCCACACTCCCGCAGATGCGTCTCGTCGCCGAGGAAGGTGCGGTTCTCGCCGATCACCACCCGCGGGATACCGTAGAGCAGGATGGCCCCACTGCACATCGGGCACGGCGACAGCGTGGTGTAGAGCACCGACCGGCGATAGACGGCGCCGGGTAGACGACCGGCATTTTCCAGTGCATCCATCTCGCCGTGCAGGACCACGCTGCCCCGCTGCTGGCGGCGATTGTGGCCGCGGCCGATGATGCGGTCGTCGTGCACCAGCACCGAGCCGATGGGGACGCCCCCTTCCGCGAGTCCCTGGCGAGCCTCGTCGATCGCCGCCTGCATGAAGCTGTCCATGATTCTCTCCGTTGCGGGAATGCCTGTCGCGACGTCAGCCGGCCCCGGCGAGCAGATCGCTGCCGTCGGGCATCGCCAGCTTCACCGCCCGGGATTCGAGCGTCACCTCGAAGCGGCGCAGATGGCGCGGCTCGCCATCCAGGTTGAGCGGGAAGGCGTCGCGGCTGGTGAAGGTCAGGTCGGGCGTGCGGATCGTGCGCACGAACTCGCCGTCGCGAGGCAGCTGCTCGATTTCATGCAGCAGCTGACGCATCTCGCTCAGCGAGGCGAAATGCCGAACCACCAGCACGTCCAGCAGCCCGTCGTCGAGCTTGGCGCCGGGGGCCAGGCACTGGCCGCCCCCGGCCTGCCGACCATTGCCGATCGCCAGCAGGAACAGTGGCGTCTCCAGGGACTCGCCCGCCCACTCGAGACGCCCCTGATAAGGCTGATAGTGCCAGGCCTTGAGCATGCCCATCAGCGAATAGGCGCCACCGCCGAGCAGGCGCTTGAGCGCCACCGGGGTCGACGTGGTGATCTCCG
The DNA here is from genome assembly GCF_055145905.1 of Modicisalibacter sp. Taxonomy (NCBI): domain Bacteria; kingdom Pseudomonadati; phylum Pseudomonadota; class Gammaproteobacteria; order Oceanospirillales; family Halomonadaceae; genus Modicisalibacter; species Modicisalibacter sp. The sequence continues at coordinate 52,497 of NZ_JBSREH010000018.1, forward strand.
CCCCGAAGCCGCCGGTGGCCATGTTGATGAAACAGTCCTCGCCCAGGCGGGCCACATCGACTCCATGGCCATTCGCGGTCAGGGCGAGCGACAGCGCCGGCTCCGCATCAAGAGGCAGGCCGAGGCCATTGGCGAAATCATTGGCACTGCCCAGCGGCAGGATCCCCAGCGTCGGGCGCCGTGGCACATCCAATGCCATCAGCCCTGCGACCACCTCGTTGACGGTACCGTCACCGCCGCCGGCGATGAGCCTCGACACGCCGGTCTCGGCCGCCTCGCGGACCAGGCGAATCGCATCGCCGGCCTCCCAGGTCACACGCACGTCCAGGGAGTGACCCTGATCGCGCATGGCCTGAACGGCGTCGCGGACATCGGGAAGCTGCGCCGCCTTGCCGTTGAGGATCAAGCGGGCCTGCGGCGCCTCGGGCTGAACCATGCTTGGTCTTCCTTGTGCATTCCATTGACCGCTATACCATCGCCCCTCCACGCGCCCCTCGCAAGTCTCGAGCCACTCACGTCGGGCGGGAGCCCCTGTCGGTCACCAGCAACAGGGCTACCGGCAGGCTCGCCATGAAGGCCAGCGCCACCTGAAGGGGCAGTGATGTGGCCAGCACCAGGCTGGCCAGCACCGCGCCGCCGCCCAGCTGCAGCGCCCCCAGCAGCGCCGCCGCCGTGCCGGCCAGGTCACGAAACGCTTCCAGCGCCAGGCTGGAGGCCGCCCCGAGGGTCAGCGAAAAGCCCACCGACAGAATGGCCACCGGCCCCATGAACGCCACCACCGACAACGGCAGAGCCCATGCGGCCAGCCCCTGCAACCCGCCGGCCAGCAGCACCACCCTCAAACCGAGCCGCACGGTGTGCCGCCGCCCCAGGCAATGAATGACCCGCGGGGCCAGGAAAAAGGTCGCGATATTGACCAGCGCATTGCCACCGAAGCAGGCAGCGAAGGCCAGCTCGCTCAGCCCCAGGCGCTCGACCAGCAGCACCGGGGCCGCCGAGACATAGATCAGGATCGCCGCCATGCACACCCCGGCCGTACCGGCGTAGCGCAGGAAGCGCCGCTCGCCGAGCACGCGACGATAGCGCGCGAGCCGGTACAGGGGGCGCGGAACCTCGGCATCTCGCGGGCGGGTTTCCCCGAATGTCGCGAACGCCGTCACCAGCAGCAGCAGCGCGAACAGGGCCATGAAGGCAAAGTTGCTGCGCCAGCCGAGCTGCACGGCCAGTACGCCACCGACCACCGGCGCCAGCGCCGGAATCAGGCACAACGAACCGTTCAGATAGCTGTAGAGCCGGGCACCTTCGGCGGGCGTGTACAGGTCGCGCACCGCGGCAAAGGCCACCGTGGTGGCAGCGCAGGCTCCCAGCCCCTGCAGCACTCGCGAGACGTACAACGGCGCCAGTGAGGTCGCGCTCATGGCCAGCAGCGCGCCCAGGCCATAGAGCAGCGCGCCCAGCAGCAGCGCGGGTCGGCGGCCGAAGCGGTCGGTCAGGGGGCCGACCAGAACCTGCCCGAGGCCCACGCTGAACAACAGCAGCGTGATGGTGATCTGCAGCGCCGAGGATGGCTGCCCCAGATCACGGGCCATGACCGGCAGCGAGGGCAGGTAGATGTCGATTGCCAGCGGGGTCAGCATGACGGCGGCGACCAGCAGCGCCAGCCGTACGGTGGAGGTCGGAACGGGGACGTCTCGGGACATGCAGGCTCCAGGTGTCGGCAGGCGCCTACTGTAACGTTCGTCCCGGCCGGCGCAAGGACTCACTGCCCGGCGGGCGACAGCTGGAATTCGAGCACCTTCTCCTCGGAATGACGCAGATGGGCCGCCAGACGCTCGAGATTGCGCTTGTCGTGGGTCTGCAACACCATGTGGTAGTGAAACAGCGTACCGTGTTCACTCAGTCGGTAGCTCATGGTCTGGATCGTGCAGTCGAAGTCGCCGATCTGGCGACGAATCGTCGCCTCGTCGGGCACGTGGCTGATCGGATAGCTCTGGACATGGTCGGCGTAGTACTCGGCCGGCAGATGCTGCTCGACCCAGCGGAACAGTGACAGGGTCAGCAACGTGCCCACCGTGACCAGCACCGCCGGCATCATGAAGCCCACTCCGAACAGGATGCCCAGCGCCGAGGTCATCCAGATCGAGGCTGCCGTGGTCAGACCGTGAACATTGAGCCCCTCCTTGAAGATCACCCCCGCGCCGAGAAAGCCGATCCCGGTCATGATGCCCTGGGCCATACGGGTCGGGTCCGTCCGAACGGTGTCTTCAGGAAGACTGGCATCCAGCCACTGCCACTGGTGGGTGGTCACCAGCATCAGCAATGCCGAGGCCACGCAGACCAGGGCATGCGTGCGAAAGCCCGCCGGACGGCCGTGAAAGCTGCGCTCCAGCCCGATCAGGCTGCCGGCCAGCCAGGCCGAGCCCAGATTGACGAGAATGACCAGCACACCGTCCTGCATCGTCGCCTCCTTCTTCTGCCTGCCATTGTTTTCAAGAATAGCTGAAATGCCCGACCCGCCGGCTTGCAGCCGGCCGGACAATCGCCCAGAGTCAGGACGTTACGCTCATCGCGACAAGGAGGCTCGCGTGACTCCATCAGGATCCACGACACCACCCGGCAATACCCAGGAACTCGACGACCGGCATCTGCCCTCTCAGGCCGCCGCCGTTCACGAAACCATTCGCGCCGATGGCGAGAAGGAGCTGACCCGCACCGCCTCGGCGCTGTTCTGGTCGGCGCTGGCCGCCGGCCTGTCGATGAGTTTCTCCATGCTGGCCAAGGGGCTGCTCGCCGCCCACTTGCCGGACAGTGACATCGCCTACCTGGTGGCCTCGCTGGGCTACACGGTCGGCTTTCTGGTGGTGATTCTCGCCCGGCAGCAGCTGTTCACCGAAAACACTGTCACCGCCGTACTGCCGCTGATGAGCCAGCCGGGAACGACCAAGCTGTTTTGTCTGCTGCGGCTATGGAGCGTGGTGCTGATCGGCAATCTGGTGGGCACCGCGATCTCGGCCTACGCCATCGTCACCATGCCGCTGTTCGACGGCGAGACGCACCAGATCTTTCTCGGGCTCGGGCATCATGTGCTGGAAAACGGGCTCGGCGAGATGTTCGCCAAGGGCGTGGTCGCCGGCTGGATGATCGCCACCATGGTCTGGCTGATTCCCGCCGCCGGGCCGGCCAAGATCTGGGTCATCCTCATCGTCACCTATCTGGTGGCAATCGGCGGTTTCACCCACATCATCGCCGGTTCCACCGAGGTGATGTATCTGGTGTTCGCGGGCCAGGCTTCCTTCGGCGAATACCTGTTCAACTTCGTCCTGCCGGTGCTGGCCGGCAACGTGGTGGGCGGTACCTTCATCTTCGCGCTGATCAGCCACGCCCAGATCCGCAGCGACGGCTGACCACAGCGACGGCTGAACGCGAAGACGGCCGCCGGGATGGCGGCCGTCTTCCTCAATCACGGCAAGTGTCAGGCGGTTGCCGTCTCGTCGGGGGCATCCTCGGCGACCGTCGCCCCAGCCCGGTTGAGCGCCGAGAGCACCGCCTTGAGCGAGGCGCTGACGGTATCACCGTCCTCGGCCAGGCCGCAGACCCGCTGCCCGTCGACATTCAGCTGGACGAAGGCGATGGCGCTGGCATCGCTGCCCTCGCCGAGGGCATGCTCGCCGTAATCGACCACACTGACCGTCTGTCCGCTGTGGCGCTGCCAGGCATCCATGAAGGCCGAGATGACGCCATTGCCCTCGCCCTCCAGCTGCAGCCGGCGGGTGCCTTCGCCGAGGGTCGCCTGGAGCCGTTCGGCGCCGTCGCGATCCAGCCGGTAGCCCTGCAGGTTCAGCGGCGCCGCCGCGACGAAGGTGTCCATCAGGATGTCGCGGATCTGCTCGCTGGAAAGCTCGCCGGTGACCTGTTCGCTGGCCTGCTGGACGTGGGGCGCCAGCTCCAGCGTCATCCAGCGCGGCAGGCTGATGCCGAAGTCCCGCTCGAGCAAAAAGGCCATGCCGCCCTTGCCCGACTGGCTGTTGACCCGGATCACCGCCTGATAGTCGCGGCCCAGATCCCTCGGATCGACGGGCAGATAGGCGACCTGCCAGGGCTCTTCGTCGTCCTGCTTGCGCAGGCACTTGCGAATCGCGTCCTGATGACTGCCGGAAAACGCCGTGTAGACCAGCTCGCCGACCCAGGGATGGCGCGGGTGCAACGGCAGGCCGGTGCATTCGGTGCAGACCTGGATGATCTCGTCGGGGTTGGACAGGTCGAGCTCGGGATCGATGCCCTGGCTGTAGAGGTTCATGCCCAGGGTGACGATGTCCATGTTGCCGGTGCGCTCGCCGTTGCCGAGCAGGGTGCCCTCGACCCGGTCGGCGCCGGCCAGCAGGCCCAGCTCGGCCGCCGCGGCCGCCCCGCCGCGATCGTTGTGGGTATGCAGCGAGATGATCGCACCGTCCCGATTCTTCAGGTGGGTGACGAAGTACTCGATCATGTCGGCGAAGTGATTGACCGGCCCCACCTCGACGGTCGCCGGCAGGTTGAGGATGCAGGGACGCTCGGGCGTCGGCTGCCAGACATCCATCACCGCCTCGCAGATTTCCACCGCGTAATCGAGCTCGGTACTGGTGAAACTTTCCGGTGAGTACTGGAAGCGCCACTCGGTCTGCGGATAGCGCGCGGCGTATTCCTGCACCCAGCGTGCGCCCTGCACGGCGATCGCGGTCACGCCGTCGCGGTCCTGTTCGAAGACGCGCTCACGCTGCACCGTCGAAGTGGAGTTGTAGACGTGCACGATCGCCTGCTTCACGCCCTCCAGCGCCTCGTAGGTACGGGCGATCAGCGGCTCGCGGGCCTGCACCAGGACCTGAATGGTGACATCATCGGGAATCTGGTCCGCTTCGATCAGCCAGCGCACGAAATCGTAGTCCGGCTGGCTGGCGGCGGGAAAGCCGACCTCGATCTCCTTGAGGCCGACCTTGACCAGCAGCGCCCACAGGCGTTTCTTCTGTTCGACGCTCATCGGCTCCAGCAGCGCCTGGTTGCCGTCGCGCAGGTCGACGCTGGCCCAGATCGGGGCACGGGTCAGAGTGCGTGACGGCCACTGGCGCTGGGCGAGCGGCACCGGCGTGGCCGGCGTGTACTTGCGATGGTCGAACGAAGCCATGGGGGTATCCTGTCGATCGTGAAAGCGTGGGAGAAAGCGGCATGGGCGGCGCTGCTCGGGTTCCCGCGGTCGGGTCGACGATTCAGGGGAACGGGGCCGGCCCTTGTGAGGCGTGCGGCCCGTTTTCGAAACTTCCGGACGGTGAGCCGGACATCGCTTGTGGCGACAGGAACAGCATATGCCCAGACGCGAGGCAATGGATTGCGAATGCGTTGCCGCTTCGCAATGAAATCGGCATAAAATGCCAATTCGAAAAGAAATTTCGGCAGAAAATTCCCGACATGACGAAACAGCCCGCACCATTGGCCCTGGATCGCTACGATCGACACATCCTCGAGATCCTGCAGCGTGAAGGGCGCATCAGCAATCAGGAACTCGCCGACCGCATCGGGCTTTCGCCCTCGCCCTGCCTGCGCCGCGTCCGCGCCCTCGAGGAAAGCGGACTGATCGTCGGCTACCGGGCCCGGGTCGACAGCCGTCGGCTGGGCTATAGCCTGACGGCACTGTTGCACATCTCCATGGACCGGCACACGCCGGAGCGCTTCGCCAACTTCGAGGCCCAGGTCGCCGCCCTGCCCCAGGTGCAGGAATGTCTGCTGATCACGGGCCAGGAGGCCGACTACCAGCTCAAGGTGGTGGTGCGCGACATGGACGACTACCAGAACCTGCTGCTCAACTGCATCACCCGCATCGAGGGCGTCAGCGGTGCGCACTCCAGCTTCGTGCTGCGCCGGGTGATCGACGACACGGTGCTGCCGGCGCCGGACTGAGGCCACCGCGCCATGCCCCTCGCCGGCGGAAGATGCTATCGTCGGCGACTCATCCATCGACACCCGATTCGCCGGGTATCCGCACAGGGAGAGCGCCATGTCCTCGAAGGTCTATTGCATCGCCAGCTTCAAGCCCAGGCCCGGCCGGGAGGATGCCGTCTTTCGTGCCCTGCAGGCACTGGAGCCCAACGCCCACCGCGAGGACGGCTGCCTGCGCTATACCGTGACCCGCCACGTCGACAATCCCTTCGCCCGGGGCACGAGCTATCCGATCGTCTTCCACGAAGTCTGGGCCGACCGTGCGGCGTTCGAAGCCCACTGCCAGCGCGCGGAGATCCGCCACTTCTTCGCTACCCATCTGGAAGCCGAGGACGGCGACATCGAGGACGCCAACGTCTGCGTCTATACCGACGAGCCGACCGACTTCGACGCCCCCATGCTCTGACATCGCGTACCGCCCATGCTCCATGGTTCCCGGCAATGGCTGACCGGGATCGGCACCGCCCACGGTCATGCCTCGCTGCATCTCGGCCGGACTCGGCTGACCCTGAGACCGGCGACCCCCGCCGATCTGGCGGACGTGGAGCAGTTGGTCCACGACAACATGCGCCCCTACCTGACTGACCAGGGGCTGAGCTGGAACAGCGAGCAGTTCCGCCGACGCTTTCAGGAAGCGGACAATGCCTGCCTGGTGTCGTCAGCGGCCCTGGTGGCCTTCCTGTCGCTCCTTCATGCCGACGACCACCTCCATGTGCGCGAACTGCAGGTGAGCACCGACTTTCGTGGGCAGGGTGTCGGCACCTGGCTGATCCGCCATGCGGAGGCGCTGGCCGGTGAACACGGGCACAAGCCATTGCGCCTGAATGTGATGAAACACAACCCGGCGCTCCGGCTCTATCGCCGCCTGGGCTTTCGGGTGACAGCGGAAACCCCGGGAGGGCTGGTCATGGAGAAGCGCCTCGATACAACCGGGCACCCCACCCTTTAGTCGGCTTACAATAGCTCCTGGCGGAGCGACTCAGCCTGAGTCCTCCCTTGTGTTCTGATCACTGAACGGAGGTTCCATGGAGGCTACCACCGCCGCCACACCCCGCACCCAACCCGGCCGTCTGACCGGCATGAGCTGGGCGCACTTTCTCAACGACGGCGCCGCCAACTACCTGCCGGGCGTGCTGCCGGCGATCCTGGTATCTCTCAACCTGTCGGTGGCACTGGCCGGCACGATCATGGCGGCCCTGTTGATGGGCCAGGCCCTGCAGCCGCTGGTGGGGCTGCTCGCCGATCGGGTGGGCGGCCGGGTGATGGTCGCCCTGGGGCTCGCCGGTTCGTCGCTGGGCGGCGCGCTGGTCGGCTTCACCTCCGATGTCTGGGCGCTGCTGGGTGTGCTCGTGCTGATCGGCGTCTCCAACTCCTTCTTCCACCCGCAGGCCCTGGCGGGCGTGCGCCGGCTGGGCGGCGACAAGCCCGGCACGGCAATGTCGATCTTCCTGGTCGGCGGCGAGGTGGGACGCGGCGTGTGGCCGGCCATCGCCAGCTGGGTCGTCGTCCAGTGGGGGCTGGAATACCTGTGGGTGCTCGCCCTGCCCGCGCTGCTGACTCTGCCGTTTCTGCTGCAGTGGGCGCCCAGCCTGCCGCCCCGCGACAGCGACGCGGCCCCGATCCAGTGGCGACGCCACACCGGTCCGCTGACCCGCCTGGTGGCCTTCTCGACCCTGCGCTCGCTGATGATCTTCTCGGTGGTGACCTTCGTGCCGCTGATGTGGACACAGGCCGGCGGCTCGCTGACCACCGGTGCCAGCTTCATTACCGTGATGCTGGTCATCGGCGTGATCGGTAACGTCGGCGGCGGCCATCTCTCGGATCGCGTGGGACGCCGCCCGCTGATGCTCGCGGCGATGGCCGTCTCCGTGGTGATGCTGGCTGCCTTCCTGCTGGCCGACGGTCTGTGGCTGTGGATCGCCCTGGGCGTGCTCGGCATCTGCCTGTTCTCGACGCTGCCGCTGAGCATCCTGATTGCCCAGGACATCCTGCCGGAGAATCGTTCCCTGGGCTCGGGCATGGCGCTCGGGCTGTCCAACGGACTGGCGGCACTGGGTGTCATGGCCCTGGGGCCGGTCGCTGCCGAATGGGGCGCGACGGCGCCCCTGTGGGTGGCGCTTGCAGGCGGCGTCGTCACGGTTCCCCTGGCACTGGGGCTGCCGGAGCATCCCCGCGCCGAGTCCCGCTAACCGTCGTCACCCCGACCGCGCTACACTCGACCCATTCATCCGCCCCTGCCTGAACGGGGCGGCGTAGCGATCACGCGCGCAGCCTCATGGGTGGCGCCGTTTCGGGGGGAGTCGTCATGAAGGACCATCACGGCAAACGTCTCGCCGTTCTGGGTTGTGCAACGTTTCTCGGTCTGGCCGGCCTGACCGCGCCGCCGGCCCGGGCGGACACCACGCTGGCCGGCAAGGCCGAGCACAAGGCGAGGATACTCGAGCAGATCGCCGCCGAGTCCGGCGATGCACCGTCGCCCGACACCGCGCGCATCACGCCGAGCGGCGCCCAGGCCGTCGATCCGCAAGGCGCCGCACCGCTCGATGACCCGCTCACCTGTCTGGCCCGCACCCTCTACTGGGAAGCCCGCGGCACCTCGGCCCGGGAAATGGGCGCCGTGGCCAGCGTGGTACTGAACCGGCTCGCCGATGCGCGCTTCCCCGGCACCGTCTGCGGCGTGGTACTCCAGGGCTCCGAGCAGGGCCGTTGCCAGTTTTCCTGGTGGTGTGATGGACGCGCCGACGACGCCGGCGAGAGTGATGCCTATCGACATGCCAAGGAAGTCGCCCGCCGCGCCCTCAACGGCCAGACACGGGACGTCACACATGGGGCGCTCTACTTTCATCACCGGGGCATCTCGCCACGCTGGGCCAGCCGCTTCGAGCGCACCCTGACCTCCGGCGACTTCGTGTTCTACCGGCCCGAGTGACCCCGTCACGTCGGCAAGAACGACAGACGCCGCGGGATCACCGCGGCGTCTGGCGTTTCGACCACTGACTCAGGCGTAGGTATTGATCTGCGTACCGACGCTGCCGGAGGTCGCCAGCTTGTTGTCGCCCTGCTGCGGAGATACCGACTCCATGAGCTGGGAGACGTGAGAGGACTGCGTGTCCAGCGACTCCTTGAGCAGGCTCATCTGGTTCTGCTGGCCGGCATTGTACTGCTGCAATGCCGAGGCCATGCCGCTCATCGCACTGATGGAATCCATGCGCATACCTCGCTGTGTGAAGGGGTGAATTTTGACGCTAGCACCCTTGATATCGGCCGAGCCACGAAAACCTTGGGCGAGGATACGAAACTCCTACACAAGCGCTGACTCCGTGAATACCCTCATCACAACTCACGTTCATCGGCTCGCGAGACAGCCTCGCAGGGCTTACCATACCGGCTGCACCCGCCATCGATGGTACCCATGAAATATATTGGAGCCCATGTCAGCGCCGCCGGCGGCCCTGACCAGGCCATTCGTCGCGCCCACGCCCTGGGTGAAGTGGACCCCATTCACTGAACCACCTGACAGGCGAGCTAAGCTCTGACCGGGTTGTCATCAGGCGTCAGGCCGCCTGGATCAGTGGTTGATCG
>NZ_JBSREH010000019.1:0-14852 GCF_055145905.1 Modicisalibacter sp.
GGAACCGCCGGCCTTCCTGCGGGTCTATCAGCCGCACCTGCGTTACTATCTGATCGACGAAGGGCGCTATACTGCCGAGGAACTGGACCGGCGCCAGACACCGCTGAGCGGCGTGTTCAGCATCGAGAACGCATCCGCGAGCCGCGAGGCCTTGCAACAGGCCGTCGACCGGATCGTGGCGATCATCCGGAATGATCCCCACAAGGAACGCACGGATGCCATCATCACCCGCTGGTTGAAGCGCCATCTGCAATGGCTGGGGGCCGGCGTCAACCTGGAGCGGCTCAACAGTCTGGTGGAGGATAGAGACATGCTGGCAGAGAATCTTGAGAACTGGGCGAAGAAGGAACGCATGGAAGGGCGCCAGGAAGGCGAGCAACTCGGCGCCGAGAAGACGAAGCGACAGACGGCCCGTAACCTGATCCAGCTGGGCGTGTTGACGGATGAGCAGATTGCGGCGGCGACAGGCCTTGCGCTGGCCGAGGTGCATGCCCTGCGTGCCCAGGACAAGCACTGACCCTCGCCTTCCCCCTGTTTCCGCCGCGCAAACACGAGGGTGGAGCGCTTTCGTGAATGAATTCGCTCCCACAATGCGCTGTCCATGGGAGCCATGAATCTGGCAGGGCGGGTTTCCGGCTCGCGCCTGACTGTCTGCATTATTCGCCCCTCTTCAACATCGCCCGGGTGTGCCGGCGCTGTTCATTGACGGCCTTCGTGTAGATCTCGTGCAGCTGCCGGTAATCGTCGTCCATGGCCTCGTCCATGCCCTCGTCCATGCCCGTGGCCTCGAAGCGTGCCATCAGGGCGCGGGTTTCCTGAATGAGGCATTCGTGCTCCTCGACCAGCCGCTGGCACTCCTCGGCGGAGAGTGCGCAAAGGTCCTCCTCCGTCATGCGGTCTGAAACGCCCTGACGCGCTCATACAGCGTGCGGGCGCTCTGCAGGGCGACGCGCTCGTTGGCGTCCAGAGAAAGCTGCACGTCGTTCCGGCCCTGCGGGGCATTCATGGCCCGGCGAATGGCCACTGCGTGGCGCTTCATCAGGCTGTCCAGGTTGAGCCGAATCATGGTGATCTCCAGCTCGAACTCCTGCTTGAGCAGGGTATGACGCTGCCGTTCGGCGGTACTGGTCGCGGCCTCGATCTGCTCCTGCAGGGCGGTGTGAATCAGCGACTCGGTGGCCTCGAGCCGGGGGAGGATATCGTGGACCAGGGTGCTGGCCGGGAGCGTTGCGGAAGTGTCCGGCATGCCGATGCTCGCATCAATTCAGAAAAGAAAACGGGGCCTTTCGGCCCCGTCGGTACTTGCGGTGTCAGCCGGGCTGACGAACCGCTTAGCGCAGCAGCGACAGCACGGACTGCGGCAGCTGGTTGGCCTGCGAAAGCACGGAGGTGCCGGCCTGCTGCAGGATCTGGTTCTTGGTCATACTGGCCACTTCCTTGGCGTAGTCGGCATCCTCGATGCGTGAGCGAGCGGCAGATAAGTTGGTTTGAGTCGTGCTAAGGTTGGTGATTGCGGAGTCAAACCGGTTTTGTATTGCACCCAAGTCGGATCGAAGTGTATCAACCTTTCCCAAAGCTTTGTCGAGGGTGGCCAACGGGTCTTTAGTAGTTCCTGAAGAGAGTTGGTCGACGGTGAAGTCCGCGGTATCCACTGTGAAGTCTGCTGCAGTTGGTGCAGTGGTTGTGTCGGCAGTTTGAGGGTCTACTGACATATAAATGTCGTAGTTTCCTGGGGTGCTAGAATCTTCAGTGAAGCCAAGTTCTGCCATCTTGGCTTTATCAGCAGTATCAGTTACACCGGTCAATGTTGTTTTTACGAACCAGTTATTGTTATCATCTGAAACAACACTTGAGCTAGCACCTGTCGGCGCTGTGCCAAGGCCGAGCTTGGATTGCCAGTCAGCCGCGGCACCATTGGTCACAGTGACTGTAGCGCTTGTAACTGCTGTTTTGTCGCCATATGCTTCTTTGGCAGCGGTGGCGTCGATCGCGCTGGTTGTTCCCACCGGTCCGCTAACGTTAAAAGTTCCTAACTCCAAAGATGTGGAGTCAATTTTTTCCAAATTGATGGTGATGGCTTCGCCATCATTAGCACCGACTTGAATGTTTAGGTCTTGGTTGCTTGCCAGCACCTTGACACCGTTAAAATCGGTTTGTTCAGAGATGCGGTCGATTTCAGAAAGGCGCTGACCGATTTCAGCTTGGATGGACTTTCTGTCTTCAGAAGAGTTAGTGTCGTTTTGAGCTTGAACTGTCAACTCGCGAATGCGTTGCAGGTTGTCGTTGACCTGATTCAGTGCACCTTCGGCAGTCTGAGCGACGGAGATGCCATCGTTGGCGTTGCGCTGTGCTTGATTAAGACCTGTAATTTGCGCAGACATGCGGTTGGCGATGGCCTGGCCAGCGGCGTCGTCCTTGGCGCTGTTGATGCGCAGGCCGGATGAGAGGCGCTCCATGGCGGTGGTCAGATTGCTCTTGGAACTGTTCAGGTTCTGCTGAGCGATCATCGAGGTGATGTTGGTATTAATGACTGCCATTTTGGTGTTCCTTCCTTTTCTACCTTCGACAAGGTCTTGAGGCTCCAGCGGCGCGCCGGGAGTCCGGCCTGGCCACCGCAACGGCGCCGTTGGCCGTTACCCCAGTTATCGACCGCTTGCCGGGAAGCTTTAGGGTGGTGGAAGGATTTTTTGCTGGGGCTGGTGGCTCGGGCCCGGGCCTACCGGGCGATGGCGTACTCCGCGGGATTGACGATGCCTTCGAGCTTGCCGATCTGGTCGAAGTCGGCGCTGGAGATGATCACGTCCATCGAGGTGTCGGGGAAGCGCAGGTTCTTGACGATGTGCACCTGGCTGGGCATGCCCTTGAGGTCCACGCTGACGACCCAGGCCAGAAAGCCGTTGGCGAACTTCGCCAGCTTGCCGATGGGATAGAGCCCGTAGGTCTGGATGTATTCCACCAGCATGGTGCGCTCGAAGCCGTGGGCGCGTTCGTTGACCCAGCGGTAGGCGTCGATGGGTGGCTTGGGCGACATCTCGTTGCGCGCGTGGGTGAGCTTGTCGACGGCCTTGGCCACGGCCATGTAGCGGGCGATGTCGGAGAGCTGCTCGGCGGTCTTGCCGGCCGGGTAGCCGCTGCCATCGAGGCGCTCGTTGCAATTCTCGATCACGTCGCGGCAGATGCTGCTGGGCTGCCAGCCCACGGCCTGGAGCTTGTCCAGCAGTGCCGTGACGTGTCCCTGCAGCAGGGTCTTCTGGGCGGGCGTCATGTAGATCTTCAGCGAGGGCAGTTCGCGGCACAGCAGCAGCGACTTGCCCATCACATGCAGCAGGGCGCCGACCATGGCCTCGCGGGTCTTGCTGACCAGCGGCGGGTTGGTGAGCATGTAGTCGGCCAGGTGGACGGCGGTCTCGATGGAGTGGCGCACCCAGTCCGGGGCGCTGTTCAGGTAGGAGAGCGCGTAGAGCAGCTGCTTACGGTCCTTGGTCAGCAGGTAGATCAGGGTGTCGGCGCAGTCGTAGACCATCTCCTGAGGGAAGCGATTGCGGTTCTTCAGGAACATCAGCGACAACTGCAGGCGTTTCGATATCTCGCGCACGCCCTGCACCATGGGCGGCAGGCGTTCCGCCTTGATGCGCTCGCGTCGCGCCTTGCTGATGGCCTGGCGCTCCTTCTCGCCGGCGATGAACAGCGGCGAGGTGGCGAACTCCATGGGTTTCAGGCCGGTGCGGCGGGCGGCTTCGCGCTCGCATTCATTGACGAAGTGGGTCAGGTCCTTCTGGACCTCCGGGGCGACGTCGAGGAACTGCACGCCCACCGCGGCCTGCAGGGAGCCGCCGAGCGGGCGGATATGGCGGATGCGTGCGCGGGTGGCGAAGCCCTGGCCGTTGGGAAATTCGACATAGAGCTCGGGCAGCTCCTGCTCGACAGCCAGGGTGGTGCAATCCTCGATGGCGATCTCCAGCAGGCAGCCGCCGATGGAGAGGTTCTTCAGCTGGGCGGCGAGGGAAAGCTCCTCTTCATAGACCACCACGGTGGCGCGGGCGCGCATGCCGAGCACTAAGGGAATGCGGATGCTGCCGCGCTCCTCCTTGACGAAGACCGACTCCGGCAGCTGGCAGCGAATCAGGTAGCTGTCCCCGGTCTTCTTGAGCACGGAGGCCTGGATCTTTTCCAGGCTGAGTACCTCGGGCTCGTCCTCGTCCTTCTGGATTTCGATATCGAAACTGACCTTGCCGTTCCAGATATACTTGTCGAGCTTTTCCTGATCGATTTCGGCGCGCAGCAGAACCTGGCCGCTAGAAACGTCAACGCTTTGTATCGTGGCGGTAACGGATTGTGGCTCGTACTTCGACACAATGTAAGCGGCGTGTTCCTTGTCGAGAATCGATTCGACGGCATACGCCAGGCTGTTATGTTCCGACAGTGATGACATGCCCCTTGCCCCCGCTTTTCATGCTTTTTATACCCTGAAATATCAGGCCGGTTTGACGCCGCGTCAATGTGAGGTTTCCCGTATTTGCGGGACATTCAAAAAAAGTATGGTGACTGCAAACCGGTTCTGGAAAAACCCATGGAGGCGCCGCGGTGTGGGCCGAATCATCGTGCTGATGTTGACCCGTCGTTGAGTGAAGATGGTGCTTTTTCGGGTATTATCGCATGGCCGTGGGCACATCCGGCAGTGTTTTTTTGGCGGGGCAGGCCCGTGAAGCTGTCAACAAAAGTGCGGTGGAGGCAAGAAATCGGTTTGCCAAGTGTTGATATTTTTCTCCAACTGAGCGCGGAGGCGTGCCTGGCCCATTACCAGGGGGCTGTGAAGGTAGTGCATGCGCGCAGCATGGACGGGCGGCGCGTCGCTTTTCCGGCTCAGGCGCTGCGGCAGGTGGTAACGCGCGACGGTGTGAATGGGCGTTATCGCCTCTTCTATACCGACGATGGGCGCTTTCAGTCGCTGGTCCCGCTGCATGGCTGATAGGCTTGCCGCAACAGCGCCGTTATCACGCGTTCCCCCATCATTCGTCATGAGATCCATCGTGTCGCCCGGGTGCCCCGGTTCGACGGATGGCCGAGAGGTATCTTGATGGCCACAGAGCTGCGCTGGCTGGACGCTCAACAGACTATTCACGAGATGATTGCTCGGCAGGCGCCGCTGGCGGATATCCTGGTTGCCGTGGCGAATTGGGCGGGGCTGATCCTGCCCGGTGCCTTGGTCTCCATCATGCGCTATGACGCCGCGACCCGGACCCTGAGCCTGGTTCCCGGGACGTCGTTCTCGGCCGATTACGTGGCGGCGCTGCAGTATGCCGAGATCGGCCCCGAGGCGGGCAGCTGCGGCAGTGCGGCGTATCATGGGCGGCTCACGATCACCGAGGATATCCATGAGGATCCGAAGTGGGCGGCCTATCGGGCGCTGGCCGATCGCGAAGGGCTGCGGGCCTGCTGGTCGATGCCCGTGCTTTCCACGCAAGGCGAGCTGCTGGGCACGTTCGGCGTCTACCATCGTCACCCGGCGGCCCCCACCGAGCAGGAGTGCCAGCGCATGCAGCAGGCGGCGGCGCTGGTGGCGCTGGCCGTCATCCGGGATCGTGAGGCGCGCGATCAGCGTTCCGTGGCGGCGCGGTATCAGGCGCTCTATTCCCAGCATCCGGATGGGGTTTATGAGTTCGATACACGCGGCCGTTTTCAGCGTTGCAATCGAGCGCTGGAGCGGATCACCGGTTATCCCGAGTCGATGCTGCTGGGCCGGCATTTCCAGGAGTTCGTGCTCGACGCATCCCGGGAGTCGACCCAGAACCATTTCGACCGGGCGCTGGGCGGCGAGGTGCGGTATTACGAATTGGTCGCGGTGCGGGCGGATGGCAGAACCCGTGATCTGGAAGTCACCAATTTTCCGATCGTGGTGGAGGGCGAAACGGTCGGCGTGTTCGGCATCTGCCGGGACATTTCGGCCCGCAAGGCGCGAGAGGAACGCCTGCGCCTGCTGCAGCGGGGCATCGAGGACACGCCCAATGGCGTGGTGATGGCCGATGCCACCCAGCCGGATCTGCCGCTGACCTATGTCAATCGCGCCTTTACGGCGATGACCGGTCATGCGCCCGAGGATGTGCTGGGCAAGAACTGCCGCCTGCTGCAGGGGGGCGATACCGACCCGGAAACGGTGGCGCGGATTCGCCGGGCAATCGCCACGCACAGCGACGTGCAGGTGGTGTTGCGCAACTATCGGCGCAACGGCACGCCGTTCTGGAATCAGCTTTCCATCGCTCCGGTACTGGACGAGCAGGGCCGCTGTACGCATTTCATCGGCGTCCAGCAGGATGTGACCCGGCAACGCGAGCAGGAGGCGCGTCTGGCGTTTCAGGCAAGCCACGACACCCTGACCGGATTGCCCAACCGGGCTTCCCTCGAAGCGCGGCTGGATCATGACTATCGGCAGAACCAGCAGCGCGAGGCCCTGCTGATTCTGATGATCATCGACCTCGATGATTTCAAGTCGGTCAACGACGGGCTGGGCTACGAAGCGGGCAACCAGCTGCTGGTCTCGGTGGCGCGCCGCCTGCAGGAATTCCTGGGTGCGGGGGACACGCTGGCGCGCCTGGCCGCCGACGAGTTCGCCCTGCTGATGCCGGGGCTGCCCAACGAGGCCGAGGCGATCGCCTTTGCCGAGTGCGTGCTGGAGGCGCTGACACAGACCTTCACGGTGGCCGGCCAGCGCCTGCATATCAGTGCCAGTATCGGCATCGCCAGCAATCAGCAAGTGCTCGAGCAGGCCCACGACCTGTTGCTGCACGCCAACCTGGCCACGCAGCAGGCCAAGCGCCAGGGGCGCAACACCTGGCAATGGCATGCCGGCGGGGCGGACGAGGATGTCAGCGAGCGGGTGCGGTTGCGGCGCGACATTCAGGAGGCGATCGAACTCGGCCAGTTCGAGCTGCACTATCAGCCGATCGTCGAGGCGACGAGTGGGCGGCTGTGCAGTGTGGAGGCGCTGGTGCGCTGGCGCCACCCCGAGCGTGGCATGATCTCGCCCGGGGTCTTCATCCCGCTTGCCGAGCAGACCGGGCAGATCATTGCGCTCGGCCGCTGGGTACTGCGCCGGGCGTGCCATGACATGGCGGCGCTCAATACCGAACGAGCATGCGTATTGCCGGTGGCGGTGAATATCTCGCCACTGCAGTTTCGGCGCCAGGGGTTCCTGGCGGAGGTGGAGCAGGCGCTGGTGGACAGTGGCCTGCCGGCCGACCAGCTGGAGCTGGAAGTGACCGAGGGGGTGCTGATGTCCGGTGCCGAATCCGCCATCGCGTTGCTGGGCGAGCTGCGCGCCCTGGGCATCCAGATGGCGATCGACGATTTCGGTACCGGCTTTTCCAGCCTGAGCTACTTGCGCGACCTGCCGATCACCAAGGTCAAGCTAGATCGCGCCTTCATTCAGGACATCACCACCAAGAGCGACAATGCCGCCATCGTTCAGGGGGTGATCACCATGGCGCATCACCTGCGGCTGAGCGTCGTGGCGGAGGGCGTGGAAACCGAAGCGGAGCGCCAGGACCTGGTGCGCCGGGGCTGTGATCGGCTGCAGGGCTTCCTGTTCGCCCGCCCCATGCCGCTGGCTGAACTGCGCGCCCTGCCGGCGCGCCTGCCCGTGGCGTAACCGGCGGCCGGGGTGGCTTCAGCGCTCGCCGACCAGCGGGGTCACAAATCGCCGCCTCCGCTCGGTCTCGTCGAGCGGTTGGGCGGCGAGGTGGACCAGCTTGGTCAGGGCGGCTTCGGGGGTCATGTCGGCGCCGCTGAGCACGCCGGCGTCGCGCAGCCCCTGGCCGGCGGCGTAGGCACCGATCGTCACCGGCCCCTGCGGGCACTGGCTGATGGCGGCCAGCAGCTTGCCTTCGCCGCTGGCCGCGGCCAGTACCTCGAGCAGGGCCGGGTCCTCCGGGCAATTGCCGCTGCCCCAGACTTCCAGCACTGCGCCGTGGAGGGTGTCGTCCTCCAGCCAGCGCGCGACCAGCGAGGCGGTGATGCCCGGCCACAGCACCAGACGGACCACGGGCGCGGCACCCAGGGCGGCGTAGTCGGGCAGTTCGAAGCGGGGCAGGCCGCGCTGCTGGGCGTCCAGGCCGCGCCCGGGATAGAGCACGGGGTGGCCGTCGACCACCTCGCCGAGCAGCGGGTAGTTGGGGCTGGCGAAGCCGTCGGCGGCGCGGGTGTCCCACTTGCGGGTGCGCACGCCGCGGTACAGGGCCCCGCCGAAGGCGACGGCGACCTCCTGGAGGGTCGGCAGGGCGGCGAAGCGCAGGGCGGCTTCCAGGTTGTTCAGGGCGTCGCTGCCCGCGGCTTCGAGCGGGCGCTGCGAGCCGGTCACCACCACCGGGCGGTCGATACCCTGCAGCTGGTAGGCCAGGCTCGCGGCGCTCCAGGCTAGGGTGTCGGTGCCGTGGATGATGATGAACCCGGCATAGTGGCAGCCATCCAGCGAGCCGTCATAGGCGGCGGCCAGCGTCCGGGCCAGCGTCTGCCAGTCCGCCGGGGTGGCGGCGCTGGAGTCGATGGGGCGGGGCGTGGCATGCACGACGAAGTCGGGCAGCGAGGCACGGCGTTCCGGCGGCAGGGTGGCCAGGGCGGCATGAATGCGCCGCTCGATATCGCCACCCGGGACCAGCCCGCGCTCGCTCTCGCGCATGCCGAAGGTGCCGCCGGTGTAGAGAATCAGCAGGGGAGCGTCGTTCATGAGGGGCCTCGCTTGGGGTGGGTTGGGCCGTGAATGGCGGTTGCGTTCACTGATGGCGGGTGATCAGTCGGCCGTGCTCGTCGAGATCGAGCTGCCGGCGCCGCCCGGCGAGCAGGGCACACAGCGCGGCGGCCACCACGAAGCCCAGCAGGGCCAGGGTGATGACGGTCAGGTTGTCCGTTCGCCCGATCAGGATGCCCACCAGCAGCGGTCCGAGGGCGGCGATGGCGTAACCGATGCCCTGGACCATGCTCGACAGCTTGCCCGCCAGCTGTGACGTGGCGCTGCGCAGTACGATCAGCGTGAGGGCCATGCTGAAGCTGCCCCCCTGGCCGAGGCCGAGCAGCAGAACCCCGGCCCAGCGCCATTCCAGCGGTGCCTGCAGCAGGGTGACGATGCCGGCGGCGGTGCTGGTCAGCAGGATCAGGATCGTCGGCCGCTGGTCGCGCCCCAGGCGGCCCAGCCAGGGGGCGCCCAGCGCCGTGATCAGTTGCCCCATGACCGAGGCGGCCAGCAGCCAGCCGGCTTCCGCCTCGCCGAGGCCGCGTTTCTGCAGCAGGGTGGGCAGCCAGCCGAAGACGATATAGGCCAGCGCTGACTGGCTACCCATGTAGCCGGTGACCTGCCAGGCCAGCGCCTGGCGGGTCATGCGCACCCGGGGGCCGCGGCGTGGTGCATTGTCGGTGGCCGGCCACGGATGCGGCATTCGCCAGCGCCAGGCGATCAGGGCCAGCAGGGCGATGCCGGCCCAGCTGCCCAGCGACAGGCGCCAGTCCCCGAAGGCGTCGGCCAGCGGGACGCTGAAACCGGCGCCCAGCGCGCCGCCCAGGCACAGGGCCATGGTATAGATGCCGGTGACGATATCGGCGCCGGCAGGAAGCTCGCGCTTGACCAGCGCCGGCAGCAGGGTGCCGGCGATGCCGATGGCGGCGCCGGCGCCGATGGTGCCCAGATAGAGCAGTGGTGTGCTGGCGTTGGCACGCACCAGCAGCGAGGCCGCCAGCAGCAGCAGGGCGAAACTGAGGGTGCGTTCGGCCCCCAGGCGTTTGGTCAGCCAGGGGGCGAGCGGCGCGAAGAGCCCCAGACAGAGCACCGGCAGGGTGGTGAGTATGCCGATGGCGCCGGCGGTAAGCCCCAGTTCCTGCTGGATGCGAATCAGCATGGGAGCCAGCGACGACAGTGCCGGACGCAGGTTGAGCGCGACGAGAATCATCAGCGCCAGAAACGGCAGCATGCGGCGCCAGGAAAGCGAACGGGACATGAGAAATCCTTGGTCGGTCAGTCGTCCCGGTGTGACGGGGATGATGGGGCGGGCGAGGAAGACGGCGAGCGGGACGAGCGTTCGCCCTTTTGACCGGAGCGCACGGGCTCGGGCGGCGCCGACAGGGCTTCGAGCCCGTAGAACGCAGTGGTCTGGCGGGGCTGTTCCGCCTTGGCGCGAATGGCGCTGACATCCTCGGTGCTGACCCAGTGTGTCTGGCCGGCGAGGGGGCTGCGCTGGACCGTCAATGTGCCGTCGTGAAGCCAGCAGCGCTGCGGCGTCCAGGCGACGTGCCACAGGCGCTCCTGCCAGCGGGCCGTGCGATCGTCGATCAGCGCCAGGCGAGATTCGGGAATCAGGGCGGCGAACTGGCGGGCATTGAGCAGCTGGCCACTTTCCTGCATATGCACGGCGCCCTGGAAGCGGCCGGACTCGAGGGTGGCTGCGTCGGCATCAGCAGACTCGATGCGGCCGCGGCCGCACAGGTGCAGCAGATGGTTGTCGATCTGCTTGACCACCCAGACCGTCAGCCCGGGGTTTCGCCTGCGCTTGAACCAGTTGCCGAATGCCAACGTCGAGACTCCCTGCGTGTAAAGATGGAAACGAGTCGCCTCCCGCATGGGCGTTGCCCATCGGCATTATATCGGCTGGGCGGGGTGTTGTCAGAGCGGGGTTGCCGGGGCGGCCGTGCCGGACCGCGAGCGGCCCGGCACCGGTTGCGGCTTACAGGCTGTGGCCGAGCACGACCTGGCAGATGGCGGAGAAGCTGCGGGCCTCCGGCGGGCGGTCCAGGGTGATACCCAGGGCGCGGCCGACGTCGGCGGCGGAGATGAGGCCGCGCACGGCGGTGCCGCCCTGGGCGTCCGGTTCGGTGATCAGCAGGTGCTGGTCGCCGAAGGCGCGCAGCGCCTCGACCAGTTCGCCGACGCTGATCTTCTCCAGCCGGGCGAGAGGCAGGGCGTGCAGCTCCTCGCGCGGGGTCTGGACCATCTCGACGGTGACTTCGTCACGGTCGACCTGGTGCTGGTGCATGGCCAGGGTGATGCGGCGGCCGCCGATCAGCTCGCGGGCATTGACCACGCCGGTCAGGTGCCCGGCGGCATCGAGCACGAACAGCAGGCGCACGCCGCCCTGCTTCATGATCTCGAGTGCCTGGGTGATCGAGTGGGAGGCCGGGATGGTAAAGGCGCCGGTCTGGGTGAAGTCGGTCAGCAGGGCCCGGGCGGGGCTGTCCATGGTCAGGCTGGCGACGGCCTGCGGGCGGCGAATCGTCACGCCGGCGTCGAGTGTTTCCAGTTGCAGCGCAGGGCGAGTGGCCGATGGCGCGATGGTGGTCATTCAGAAGCCTCCTGTGTCGGCTCGTGTCATGTGAGTCGGTGCGAAGCCCAGGGCGGTGACGGATGCTGGTATCAGTGCATGTAACGTGTCAGGTCGCCGCGCACGCTGTCCAGAAAGGTCACGAAATGCGTGTCGCGATCGTCGTCGACGCGGTCGATGCGGCAGCCCAGGGCCATATCGCGTTGGACCAGAATTTCATCGAAAATTTCCAACGTCAGCTTGGCGACGGTGGCCTCTTGCGGCTCGACGGCACCCTGTTCCAGCGTGAAGGTCTCGAGCAGGGTGGCGCGCACGCGCGTGGTGCCGCCCTCGGTCAGAATGCGCCGCACGAACAGCCAGCCCTCGCAGCCCAGGGCCGGGCCGTCGTCATGCTGGCGGCGGAACAGCGTGCGGTAGCAGGCGCCCTCGGCCGCCCCTTTCTCCGCCATGCTGCGATACCCCTGGGTCACGCGCGAGGCCATGGCACCGGCGCTGGCCAGCTTGCGCAGTGCCGCGCGGTGTTCGCGCTCCAGCTGGTCCTGTCGGTTGAAGCGTTGCCAGCGTTGATAGTCGGCGAAGAGGGCGTTCGCATCCATGGTAAACCTTCCTTGTTGGCGGGTGTCGGCGTCGCCGGACGTCGGGCCGTTCATGATGTCGCAGCCGCGGGCTCGTGGCCAGTGCCGCAAGTGTCCGCAGCGCTAAAGTTTCGGCGTGCGCGGCCGATAGGGCGAAGTGACAGCCGAAAACCGGCCTATTCCCGCGCTCGCGGCGCCGGCAGGGCTGGTACAAAGGGCGCAGATATCAGGGGGCATAGATGGCGAGCATATCTTCCTTGGGCATTGGGTCTGGCATGGACCTTAACGGGTTGCTGGATCAGCTCAAGTCGTCGGAGCGGCAGCAACTCACGCCGATTACCCAGCAGAAGTCCAGTTACCAGGCCAAGATTTCCGCCTACGGCAAGCTGGAGTCGGCGCTGGAAAAATTCCAGACGGCGGCGGCCAAGCTCAACGATGCCAAGACGTTTCAGCCGGTTTCCACCAAGATGACCGGTGATGGTCCTGAAGTGTCGGCCGATACCACGGCCGTACCGGGTACCTACTCCATCGATGTCAGCAACCTGGCCCAGGCGCACTCGCTGGCCAGCGGGGGGTTCACCGACATCACCAGCAACCAGGCTTCCACCGCGACGACGATCACCATCGATCAGCCGGGTGTCAGCGGTTCGAGCTTTGATGTGTCGATCGATCCGGCCAGCAGTTCGCTGGGGGATATTCGCGATGCCATCAACGCCGCCGATGGCGGTGTCACGGCCTCCGTGATCAATGACGGTACCAGCAATCGCCTGGTGCTGACGGCCAAGGAGACCGGGGCGGCGTCGGCCATGACGGTCACGGTAAACGGCGATGCAACGCTGGACAGCAAGCTGTCCTTCGACCCCGCCAATACCACCACGAACGGCATGACGGAGCAGGTGGCGGCCCAAGACGCCTCGCTGACCGTCAATAACATCCCCATTACCAGTGCCTCGAATCAGGTGGAGGGTGCCATTCAGGGCGTGACACTCAACCTGACGCAGGAAAGTGCCAATGCCACGACGGCCTCGACACTGTCGGTGACCCGCGATGAGGGGGCCATCGCCGACAGCGTTCAGTCCTTTGTCGATGCCTACAACTCGGTGCAGAAGACCATCGGATCGCTGTCTTCCTTCAACAGTGAAAATGGCGATGCCGGCATCCTGCTGGGCGATGGCACCTTGCGCTCCGTCGAGACGCAGTTGCGCCGCACCCTGAGTGATGGCGTCTCGGGCGGGGGGTACAGCATGCTGTCCGACGTGGGGGTCGAGCTTCAGCTCGACGGCACGCTGAAGGTGGACAGCGACAAGCTGAATGGGGCCATCAGCAATGACCTTCAGGGTGTACAGCGCTTTTTTGCCGGGACGGACAGCGCGGATGGCCTGGCCGATACACTGGACGCTTCGATTTCACGGATGCTCGATGACAAGGGCGTCCTGAACAACGCCACGAGTGGGCTGAAGAAGAGCATCGACGGGCTGAACGAGCAGTATTCGCGCACCGAGGACCGGATCAATTCCACCATCGCGCGCTATCGCAAGCAGTTTTCGCAGATGGATTCCCTAGTGTCCCAGATGAATTCCACCATGAGCTATCTCTCTCAGCAGTTCTCGGCAATGAACGCCCAGCTGGGAAAGTGAGATAGGTAAGAAGCAGGAGAAATAATCCATGAGTGCGATGCGTGGTGCAAACGCCTATGCGCGGATGGGGGTCGAGACCGGTGTCATGTCGGCCAGCCCGCATCAATTGATTGTCATGCTGTTCGACGGGGCGCAGGCGTCCCTGCGGGCGGCGCGACTGCACATGCAGCAGGGCAATGTCGGCGAGAAGGGCAAGGCCCTCTCGAAGGCGATCGATATCGTCAACAATGGCCTGGCCGCGGCGCTGGACCATGAGAAGGGCGGCGACGTCGCGGCCAACCTGGCGTCCCTGTATGACTATATTGTTCGCCTGCTGATGCAGGCCAACCTGCACAATGATGAGCAGCGTATCGATGAAGCATCAGCGCTGCTCGAGGACATCGCATCGGCCTGGCGTGAGATCGCCCCCCAGGCGAGGAGCTGAACCGCATGATGGCGGCAAGAGATGTGCTGGCAAGCTACGAGCAGCTGTTGCAGCGCTCGGCAAGGATGCTGGACCTGGCCCGTAATGGTGACTGGCCGGAGCTGGTCGAGGAGGAGTCCGGGTACGTGGTGGCCGTCGAGACGATCAAGCGTCTCGAGGCCGACTGCGTACTCGAAACCCCCGAGGCCCAGCGCAAGGCGGAGCTGCTCGAGCGGATTCTCGAGCAGGATGGCGAGACGCGCCGTCATCTGGAAACGCGGCGCGACGAGTTGGGGCTGCTGATCGGTGATCAGCAGCGCCAGCGCCAAGCCAGCCAGGCCTATCGCAGCGGCAGCCAGGTGGTGCAGATGTCGCCGAGGTCGCGGTGAGTGGCGTCATCACGCCGCTGATCGATACCCTGCTCCATCAGGTGCTGGGCAAACGGGGCGACGCCCCTGTGGTCCGCAATGCGGCCGAGCCGGTCAGGCCGTTGGCGCCGGAGTCGGCATTGCGAGCCCTGCACAGCGATTCGCGCCTGGAGCCCGGGCGTGCCGGTGGCGCAATGCCTCAGCCGGGGGTATCCCCGGCTGCCGGCAAGCCCGGTGAACAGCCGCAGGCGCTGTTGCCGTCATCAACAACGACCCGTTTCAGTCCGGCGGCGCGTACCATCGCTGACGTGCTGCTGAAATTCCCCGCCCCGCCGTCGGTCATTCGCCCGGCGGCGCCATTGTCGGCCTCCGGTAGCGCGTTGGGTGCCGCCCAGCTGGCCCCGCAGCTTCAGGCCGGCATCGAAAGCAGTGGCCTGTTCTATGAAGCGCACCTGGCGCGCTGGTTTCGTGGAGAATTGTCGCGCGGGATGCTGTTGCGCGAGCCGCAGATGCAGTTTGCGCCGCGTTTGCCGGCGTCAGCGGGCGAACCGTTGGCTGCGACGTCCGGGGGG
>NZ_JBSREH010000020.1:0-61085 GCF_055145905.1 Modicisalibacter sp.
AAGCTGGCACGCATCGCCTTTTCACTGATGAAGCATGAGACGGGATATCGCCCTCCAAGCCCCATCAAGGCTTGACGGGCAACATAGAATCTCCCACAGCCAGCAACCGTGGCCGTGCCGGTCAGCCTGATGGGCGGTCTTGTGGGAGGGGATTCATCCCCGACAGCGGCGGCCCGGTGGCCGGTTCATCGCGACTGACGTCGCTCCCACGGCCGGGTTCCGGATGAACGAGCTGCCGAGAGATCGCCACTAGCCCGGCGCGCCATCGGCGCGCCGACTCCCCAGCACCGGAACATAGCGCACCAGGTAGAGGGCCAGCGCCAGGCTCCAGGCGAGGATGGCGAGATTCAGCGCCACCGGCAGCGCCTGCGGCCAGAGGGCCGGCAGCAGCGCACGCGCCACACCGGCCAGCAGCATCAGCGCCAGGGCCGTGGCGATGCCGCGCGGCGCGACGAGCGCCCGGCCGGTATGCCCCAGGGCCACGCGCGCCATCATCGCCAGCATCATGCCCCCCATGCCGCCCACGGTCAGGGCGTGGATCGCCAGCGACAGGCTCACGATGTGCCAGGCTGAAAGCGCCCACATCGCCAGGCCCAGGCAGACGAAACCGTAGCTCAGATGCAGGCTCCACAGCAGCGGCTCGCGCCAGCCATGCCAGCCGGCCCAGCGCAGCCCGCGCACGAGGTTGGCGAGCGCCGCCACCCCGGCGACCCCGGCCCACACGCCGTCCGGCACCACGCCACCGACCAGAACCACCAGCTGCAGGCCGACCAGCGCCACGACGCCGCCGATCGCCGCCGCCTCGAGCACCAGCGGGCGGCTCGCCTGGGGGCGGTCGAGACGCCGCGCGGTAAAGAAGGGAATCACCCGGCCGCCGAGGATCACCATCAGCAGCGTGATCAGCAGCACGGCCAGGGACTCGCCGCCGCGCAGCAGGTACGCCGCGCCGCCGTACAGCGCCAGATGCATGGCCAGGTTGGCCACGGCGAGCAGCGCGAGCACCGGCACGAAGACCAGGTTGCGCCACTGGCGCCGGTGAATCACCGGCCGCGCCAGCAGCACCGCGGCCAGCGGCAGGAAGGCCACGTCGAGCGTCGCCACGCCCGCCGCCGGCAGCCCGCCGGGAAAAGCGATCGCCAGCCGCGCCGCCAGCCAGAGGACGGCGAGCCCCAGCAGCGGCCAGCCGGAGAGGCCCGGCCGGCCGGTCCAGTTCTGCACCGCGGTGAGCAGGAAGCCCACCACCACCGCCGCGGCAAAGCCGAACAGCATCTCGTGCGGGTGCCACCACATCAGGCCGCCGTAGGGGGCGAGCCATACGTGACCGTTCCACACCCCGCCCCACACCAGCATCGCCAGCAGGCCGAAGGCCGCGGCGAGCAGGAAGAAGGGACGAAACGCCAGCCGCCACAGCGGCATGCGGCGCGCCAGGACAGACGAGTCGTGCATCGGGCGCTCCCGGTCAGCCGGCCTGCAGCGGCCGCGAGGGGCCGAAGTGTTCGTAGTGGCGCCGCTCGCCGGGCACGCCCAGGCTGTCCAGGGCGTGATCGACGGCGGTCATGAAGCCCTGCGGCCCCACGAAGTAGCACTCCGGTTCGCCCTCGGGCAGATAACGCGCCAGCAGCTCGCGATTGACGCGGCCGATGTGGTCGGCCCTGTCGTCGTCCTCGCGGCCCCGCTCGTAGAGCGTCACCGAGGTCAGGTGGTCGGCATGCTCGCGGGCCAGGGCCGCCAGCTCGTCGGCGAAGGCGTGGTGGGCGCGCTCCTGGGCGGCGTGCAGGTAGACCACCCGGCGCCCCTGCTCCAGCGCCCGGCAGGCCATGGGCAGCATCGGCGTCTGCCCCACCCCGCCGCTGATCAGCATCACCGGCGTCGAGGCCTCGTCGAGCGTCAGCTGCCCCGAGGGCTGCAGCAGCTCCAGCGTGTCGCCGACGGCCAGGCGGTCATGGAAGTACTCGCTGACCCGGCCGCCCGTCTCGCGCTTGATCGAGATCCGGTAAGTCTTGCCGTTGGGCGTGCCGGACAGGCTGTAGTGACGATAGACGGGCTCGCCGTCGATGCTCAGCTTGACGCCGATGAACTGCCCCGGCTCGAAATCCGCCACCGGCCCGCCGTCGACCGGCTCGAGCACGAAGGAGCGGATGACCCGGCTCTCCTGACGCGTCTCGGCGATGCGGAAGGTGCGCGTGCCCTGCCAGCCGCCGGGACGCGCGGCGAACTCATGGTAGGCTTCCGCCTCCAGATCGATCAGCAGGTCGGCCAGCTCCTGATAGAGCGCGCCCCAGGCATCGGCGATCTCGGGGGTCACGGCATCGCCCAGCACCTCGCCGATGGCCGCCATCAGGCATTCGCCGACGATCGGGTACTGGTCGGGCTGAATCCCCAGCGAGACGTGCTTGCTGACCACCGTGGCCAGCACCTCGCGGGCCTTGTCCGGTTCCTTGCGCATCTGCACGTAGGCCAGCACCGCGCTGGCCAGCACCCGGGGCTGGCCGCCGTCGGCCTGGTGGGTCTGATTGAACAGCGGAACGACCTCCGGGTAACGCTCGAACATCAGCGGATAAAAACGTTTCGTGATCGCGTCGAGATGCTCGGCCACCACGGGAGCGGTTGCCTCGATCAGGCTTTCCTGCTGGTCCGTCAACATGTTGAACCCCTTTGATGTTTCGATTGGTCAGGCATGAGCCTGATTACAGGTGTAGCAACCCATGTGCCCGCCTTCAAAACGGTCGCCCGGATGCGGCACTTTGTCGCGAAACGCCTCCAACTAACTGATTTATAAACCATTCAACAATGCCCTTGGGACCTGCCGGCGATTTCGCGGCGATGCCTCCGTGCCGGGACGGTCAAGATGACAGTCTTTTTGCTGTCTTATTGACACTTCTGTCAGGATGACACCCCCTTGGCCGGACCTTGACCCGCACGGCGTTCGCCAGTATCACCAGGCAATTCACGCCAATCGGCAGCAGTGCATAACGCCAGACTGGTTCGTGCCGGCTCTCGAACGGGGCGACCGGGAGATCGTGCCCTGGGCACCGGTGTTCGGCTGCCCCGTCCACCCGGCCTATTCACGCGACAAGGCACCACCTCGGCGCGAGCAATCGCTGTCTACGTGGCGAATCAGCAGCGCCGATGGAGCAGGCTTGACCACCCCAGACCGGCCCCTGTTCGGCGGGGTTAACGGTGGCGTCGACGCCACCGGCAGCTTTCGCAATTCCGCAGAGATCTCACCGACATGACAAGACCCGCCATACGAATCGATCGCGCCGCCGCCGACTTCTTTCCCGGCTACTTTGCCGTCGCCATGGCCACCGGCGCGCTCTCGATCGCGGCGCATCTTCTGCAGATCGAGGCGATAGCGCGGGCCTTTTTCTACATCAATGTTGCGGCCTATCTGGTGCTTTTCGGCCTGCTTCTCGTCCGCATCATTCGGCATCCTCATCGCCTGGTCGCCGACATGCACTCGCATTCGCGGGGCCCGGGATTTTTCACCCTGATTCCCGGCACCTGCATCCTCGGCGCCCAGATGCAGCTCATCGCCCACTCGCCCCCCATGGCCGACATGCTTCTCGGCCTCGGCATGCTGTCATGGCTGGTCGTGATGTACTGGTTCTTCATCGCCGTCATCGTGCACCCCAGAAAGCCCAGCCTGCGCAACGGCATCAACGGTTCCTGGCTGCTCGCGTCCGTGGCGACCCACTCGCTGGCCATCCTGTGCACGCTGATCGAGTGGCCGGAGGCGTGGCGAACACTCGCCCTGCTGGCCGCCCTGTGCCTGTTCCTGGTCGGCTGCATGCTCTATCTGGTGATCATCCCCATCATCTTCTACCGCCTGACCTTCGTGGCCCTCGACGTGACGCTGCTCTCGCCCCCCTACTGGATCAACATGGGCGCCATGGCCATCGCCACCCTGTCGGGCGCCGGGCTCATGCTCACCCTGCCCCACGTGCCGTCGTTGAGCGACTTTCTGCCGTTCATCAGGGGCATCACGCTGTTCATGTGGGCATCGGCCACCTGGTGGATCCCGCTGCTGCTGGGCCTGTCGGCCTGGCGCTACCTGATCGCGCGCCATCCCCTGCGTTACGACCCCCAGTACTGGAGCATCGTCTTCCCGATCGCCATGTACACCGCCGCCACCGCGCGCCTGGGCGAGGCGCTGGCGATGCCGGCGCTGCTCGTGCTGCCCCATCTTTCCCTCTGGGCCGCGCTCGCCGTGTGGATCGGCACGGCCATCGGCATGCTGACGGCACGCAGAAATCAGCGTGCCCAGGGCAGCCCGTCGAACGACTGAACGACGCTCTTAAAGCAACACAGGGGCATCGGAAAGCCCCAGCCGGCTTCGTGTCGCAACAGACAGGTGCTGGCAATGCTCGAAGAGCCAGTCTGCAAAATCATCGCCATCCATGATCTGAATGCCATCCTTCTCGGCCAAGGCCTCGACACCCTCGTCGACAATGGCTGTCGTGATCAGCCAGCGCTGGGCATCATCCTCATCGATTGCCGCAAGCTGGCGAACACCATGATCGTCCGTCACTCCCTTGTGATGCTTTACCTGGATAAGGAGCTTCGAGGGGTTGAACCGATCCTTTCGGTAAGCTTCGATGTCGGCATCGGCAATACCTTCATAGTGACGCTTGCTGGGTCGATGAACGTCATACCCTTCTAGTTTCAAAAGCTCCATCACCAGCATTTCCAGCCCATTTCCACCCCCGGAAAGGAAAGTGCTGCCCTGCTGTATGCGCTTCAGGAGCGACTTCTTGAAGGCCTCGACTGCTTCGCCGTTTTCGGCCTCATGCTGCCCGCTTATATCGCTGAAGCCACCAGCTTCGAGACGGGCATAGAGCGTTTCCAGCTCATCCGAAAACTCATCCAGCGATGCGACGGCTATGCGTATTTTCAGACGCGTTTCAAGGGCGGTAGAAAGATCGTCACGAGGGATACGCTTGACCGTACCGTCCTCTCCGCGTAAAAACCTCACTCCGACCCGATTTTCCCCGTAGGCGATATCCTGCGCAAAGCTCTTCTCCCCGGTGGCTCGGGCAAGCAGTATGGCGCGAGCCACCGGGACCACTATCAGGTCATCGGCGCAAATATTGAAGAAGCGCCGAATCTGATTGCCCTTCCTGCCGATCTCGATTCCCCGGTCATGGAAAGATGCCATCAGGGACTCTGCAGACGAGTGCTCCGAGAAGTTCATTTGCGACCAGCCATAACCCACCTGGTCCATTCTCGTCAGCTCAAGCGGGCTTCTCACCAATATCACTCTGGGCACAGCACTGTCCTTTCTTGATTGCAGTATGGCGCCAGGCCACCAGAGGCCTGGCATTGCTCCTTCCTCAACGCACCAGGTCCATCAGCTTGTCGTAGGAATCCACCACATCGTACTTCACCTTCGCCGTGGCGATGGTGTCGAAGAACGCCGTGGCACACTTGATCTTGGCCTGCTCGATTTCACGCAGCTCCAGCGATGACATGCTGCCCTTGGTCTCGGCCACGAAGTAGACGTGCTTGACGGCATTCTCGTTGAAAGCGATGGCCCAGTCGGGGTTGTAGTTGCCCACCGGGGTCGGGATGAAGAAGCTTTTCGGCAGCTTGGCGTAGACGACCACTTCCTTGCCGGTATCGAGTTCTTCGACGAAGTCCCGTTCGATCCTGGAGTCTGTCACCACGTAGTCGAAGACATGGCGCTTGGCCTTGTAGGCCCGATCCAGCTGGTTCTCCGACTTCTCGATGGTGAAGATTTCCTGGCTGTGCTGCTCGTTGATGGGGTCGTAGCTGATGTGCTTAACCACCATGGTGGCCTTCTGCTCGTTGATCAGCCTGGCGGCCTGGGCCATGAAGTCCTCGGGATTCATCTGATACTGCTTGAAGGTTCTGGGCTGGATCTTGGAGAGAATCGCCGCGATGGTACGCCGCGTCAGCTGTGTGGCCTCGGCCAGACGGCCGATCAGATCGTACTGGACCGCCGAATGCAGCGAGCCGTCATGCTTGACCCGCTCGCTCTCGTTGACGGTGAAGGCCTGCCCGCTGGTCAGGTCCTGGTAGCTGGCTTCCGCCTTCTGGGTGCCACGTTCCACCTGGTATTCCAGGCGCTTAACGCTGAGCTTCAGATCCAGGTAGCCCACGCATTTCTCGATCAGCTCATTGGAATCGAAGCTGACCGAGTACGCCGCCTTGCGGTTGATGCGCTCCCAGAGCTCCTGAAATTCCTTCTTGTGGAAGTTGTCGTTGAGCGGGTTCCGCTTGGCCTTGCGGCCGTCATCAATGTGCGGCAGCTGGGCGTTGCTGAAGACGCTGTCGATCAGCTGGAAGACCTGCTGTGCATGGGGCTGCAGCGTCTCCGGCAGCTCGGCAAGGGTGCCGTCCTCCTTGGCCTGGTGGTAAGCCTCGGTGATGTGGTCGGCGCTATCCGTGTAGTCGTTCTTGAGCAGGTAACGGTAGATCTCCTTGGCCATGGCGGGCGTGACCTCTACTTCCCCCTCATCCGACACAAGGAGCTTGCCGGTGAAGTAGGCCTCGTCGGCGACCCGCGGACGCTCGGAGAGCTCGTTGCTGATGTCGCGCTGCAAGGCGGTGACAAAGTCCTTGTAGCTCTCGCTGGCAACCACCGTCAGCTCGTTGATGTCGTGCACCGTCAGCGGGTCGTCCATGCGCTCGCCGAGCTGGTTGACCGCCAGGCGCAGGCCGCGCCCCACCTCCTGGCGCCGGGAGATGGTGTTGTCGCTGTGCTTCAGCGTGCAGATGACGAACACGTTGGGGTTGTCCCAGCCCTCCCGCAGGGCGGAGTGGGAGAAGATGAAGCGCGTGGGCTCCTCGAAGGAAAGCAGGCGCTCCTTGTCCTTCAGGATCAGATCGTAGGCATCGACATCGTCCGTCTCGGTCGAGCGTGCCTTGGTCTTGGGGTCGACGAGGCGCTTGGACTTCTTGTCGATGGAGAAGTAGCCGTTGTGAGTGTCCGAGACGTCGATGCCCTTCAGGTAACGGTTGTACGCGCTGTCTTCCAGGGTCAGCACCTGGTTGAGCTGGTGGTTGTACTCTTCCTCGAAGATCCGGGCGTATTCGCCCAGCACCTCACCACCCTCATCGTACTGGCGGTACTTGGCCACCTCGTCGATGAAGAACAGCGTGAGCACCTTGACCCCCTGGGAGAACAGCCGCTGTTCCTTCTTGAAGTGCGCCTTGACCGCCTCGCGAATCTGGATCCGGCGCAGCGCCTGCTCGGTGACATCGACGGTCACCTCCCCGGCAGTGAGCTCGACACCGTTGGTGAAGCTGAGCTGATCGACCCGCGCGTCGATCTCCGAGACGACGAACCCCTTGTACTGATCCAGCCCATCCGAGAGCTCATACAGGTTGTCGCCCTTGCCGAGCTTGCGGCGCTTGCGCTTCACGCCGCCGGCCGACTTCACTTCGTACTCGATCCAGGCCACCGGGGGCTTGTTCCTGGCTGTCTCGATATTTTCCAGGTAGAGGTAGGCATCGGTGCCGGTGAGGCCCTTGGTGGTGACACCATGCACCGAGATCTTCTTCACCAGCTTCTGGTTGTAGGCGTCCAGGGCATCCAGGCGGTGAATCTTGTTGTAGGTCGTCTTGTGGGTCGCCGAATAGCGCACGATGAACAGCGGGTTGAACTCGCTCAGTGAGCTGAGCGTCTTGCCCCCTTCCATCTTCTGCGGCTCATCGAGGAACAGGATCGGCCGGTTGGCCTTGATGACGTCGATGGGGCGGCGCGACTGGAAATCGTCCAGCTCATCGTAGATGCGGCGGTTGTCGGCACCACGGGAGTTGAAGGCCTGCACGTTGATGACCATCACGCTGATGCCGGCATCCGAGGAGAAGCTTTCCAGGTTGTGCAGCTGCTTCGAGTTGTAGATGAAGAAGCGCGCCTTCTCCCCGTAGCTCTCCAGGAAATGGTCGGCGGTGATCTGCAGCGACTTGTAGACCCCCTCGCGGATGGCAATGCTGGGCACCACCACGATGAACTTGCTCCAGCCGTAGCGCTGCTTCAGCTCGAACATGCTCTTCAGATAGACGTAGGTCTTGCCGGTGCCGGTCTCCATCTCCACGTCCAGGTTGTAGGGGCAGCCGGTCTTGTCATCCTTCTTCAGGCCGTCGGAGAGCGGCAGGTTCTGGCGGCGCTGCACGGTCCGGATATTGTTCAGCAGATCCAGCTCCGTCAGCTCCAGCGCGGCGTTCTTGAAGCCGGCGTCGTCGGGGTCTGGCGAGGCGTAGAGGTCACGCTGCAGCGGCTGCGCCAGGGGGGCTGCCTCGCCCGGATCGATGCGATAGCGGATACCACTACTGAAGGGCTGGCCGGCAAAGCAGTCCGCCAGTGCCTCGACGGCCCGCGTCTGGTATTCCTGGGTCTTGAACTTGAGCTTCATAGCAACCCTCTGTGACCTTCTCTCTGCACGCTCTCTGCAAGAAAGCAACCGCAGGGAAATATAAACCTTTGATTTTCAAAAAATAACGTCATTTTCTCTCTGCACGTCTCTGCTGATCACCTTGCACGGTCTCTGCAAGACGCCAGCGGGGAGCCGTGTCAGAGCCCTTGTTGACGATGACGCCCTGGCGCCGGAGCTTTGTCAGCAAATTGCTGATTTTATTGTATTTTTGTTTGTATGTAAGGGCATCACTCAGCTTGTCCAGCAACAGCGCGTTGATATCCGAGCGGTTCGCCTGACCGAACTTTTCGAGATAATCCTTCAGCAATTTTGCATAGAACTCATCGTCCTGAGCACGGGTGCGGATATATTCGGCTTTGCTGGCCGTGGCTCCCGCCACGCTGGCGGAGACGTGGTAGTTAGGCTTGCGCCCTTCGATCAGGCCGGCCCGTTTGAGGCGAGCCACCGCATCATCGGCGATCGGCAGCTTCTTCTGGATGCGATCCAATGCCAGCACATCGACAAGAGACAAGTCCGTCTTCTGAATCAACAGGCGACTGTACGCGGAGTCGACCACGCCACCGTAGATACCAAGTCTGACGGCGCCTGGCTCGCTCAGATCATAGTCAGGCAGGGGGAGATAACGCCGGGCCTGGCGGGAATACATGTCGTGAATGCCGTAGCCCATGGTATCGATCATGTTGAGCTCGGCCATGGCCTGGGTCAGAAAGGGGTTACGGTAGCGTTTCGGGACCCGGTGCCCTTCCAGGTAATCACCGGGCTCACCCTCGAAAAAGCTGCCTTCATTGTCGAAGACCAGCCGGTCGGATTGCTCGACCACCACCACACGCGCATTGCGGCTGTAGTCCTGATGAGCGATGCAATTATGCAACGCTTCCAGCACGATTTTCTGGTCGTACTTGGAGACTTCGATAGGTAATAGCTCGTCCTGAGGCAGCAGCCGCAACTGGATATTGCGGATACGCTGGTACAACTGCGTCGTGGCCAGCAGAAACGGCGGGCCGAAGTGCTGGTAGGCCCGCTCCGGCCCCTCCAGCTTCCAGGTCAGTTGAGCGGGATGCGGGGATAGCAGCGGCGCCGCCTCCTCCTTGCCGAGCAGCAGGAGGGCCGCACGGGTCACCTTGCCGTCCAGGGTCAGCTTGGCGCGGTCCAGGAATGTGGCCAGCGGCCACCCCATCACCTCGCCGGGCTCGAAGCGGTTGGCGTACTTCTTGGCGAAGGACTCGCGGGCCTTGCTGACCGCCTCGGGGTCGAGATGGTCGAGCGTGGCATTCGTCACCAGTTGCACGGACCAGTCGGTGGCGTCGGTCTGTCGCCGGATCGCATCCTGCTTGTCCAGGCCCAAGCCGGTCAGACTCTCCCCGGCGCGGGCGTAGTAATGCCCCAGCCAGGCGATGGGCATGCCCATCGGCGCGGGCGGAATCTCGAACAGCAGCACTCGGCCCTCCGGCGTTTCCAGCTCGTGAATGTCACGGAAGGTGATGCTGGGCTCGGTGCCGTCGGCGATCTGCATCTTGAGCTTGTCGAGTTCGCCAGGGGCTTGGCGGTACTCGGAGCCCAGGATGCGCCGGGTCTTGTCATCGATGCCAAAGACCAGCCAGGCGCTTTCGCAGGCACGCAGATTCGCCTCGTTGGCCAGCGCCGAGAGGTACTTGCCGAGATCCGAGGTGGAGAAGCCCTTGCCACCGCGTTTGAACTCGACCACCTCGCTCTCCCAGCGCTCGATAAGGGAGTGCAGCAACTGCTTCAGCGCCTGCTCGTCCATGCTCATGGGCCTAGATCACCTTGACGTCGGTATTGGGCGACTTCTGGGCGAAGATCTGCTCGACGTTGATCTTGACGCTGTCGCTGGCAAAGCCGGCATCGCGGAACACCACACGCAGCGGCTCGTACTCGGCGAGCTGTTTGACGAATGCCTCGTCGATATCGAGGTCGAAGCAGGCGGCCAGGGCCATATGCTTCTCGGCTCCATCGACGAAGAAGACGGTTTTTCCATCAAGCTCCTGGCGGGAGATGGGCAGGGAAAGGTCTACGCCCCAGTCAAGCAGGACCTGGAAGAGTAGATCTTCTGGCGTGCGGTCCTTCTTGATGTTATCCACAAGCCCTGTCAACCCAGGCTGGCTCACGGCGTCGGGTGAATAAAAAACATCTTCCAGGTTCGCCGTATCAACATGGAAATACCGGAAACCGACATCGAGACGGGTTTCGCCTTCGCCCACTTTCCTGCCAGCGGCCATGATACGTTGCCTGCTGACTTCCGCGATATTCCGGTAGCCCTGCCCAAAGGCTTCTTCCGACTCATCAATCCTTTCCGGGATCTGGACCATAATGAACCTTCTGGAACCACCATCCTCACGATTCAGATCCATGACGGCGTGTGCTGTGGTTGATGAGCCCGCGAAAAAATCAAGGACAATATCATTGTCTCGCGTCGATATCTGCAGCAACCTTTTCACGAGCAGGGAGGGCTTAGGGTAGTCAAAAAGGGCACCAACACCCAGCAGCGATGAAAGCTCCTTCTTTGCCAGTGCGGAGTCCCCAGCAAACGTTCTGCTGAAGAGCGTGATCGGCACAAGACCATCCTGAACATCCGACAAGTATCGCTTCACCATGGGCATGGCGTCGCCCTCGCCCCAGATGACCTCGTTGTTCCTGACCTTCTGCTTCCAGCTGTCCTCACTGAATGCCCAGTATCTATCGCATGGCCGCCTGATCAAAGTGCCATCCGGCTTTTCGATGAAATAATCAGCAGAATAGTAGTTATGTGCCGTTATTGGATCGGGCTTCCAGGGCCCCTTCGGGTCATCATCCGGGTTCCGGTAAGCATCGGTATTGTCCCTGGGAACAAGCTTCCTGTCCCACTTCGCCTTTTCCTTCGCAAAGCAGACGATATAGTCATGGCTCACCGAGAAGTACTTGCTCGAATTTTTCCTTGTATGGACCTTCTCCCACACGATGGTGGCGATAAAGTTGGCTTCCCCGAATACCTCGGCAGCCACCTTCTTCAAATTCTCGTACTCGCAGTCATTGATGGCGATGAAAATGCAGCCATTCTCCTTGAGGAGATTCCTTGCCAGGCGAAGCCGGGAATACATCATGCTCAGCCAGTCGGAGTGAAACCGGCCATTGGATTCGGCATTGACAACCAGCCGGCTGCCATCGCTCGAAGACTGGCTGGACCTCGCCTGATACGATGCCAGGTCTTCGAAAAACTCGTCCCGGTAAACAAAATCGCTCCCGGTATTATAAGGCGGGTCGATAAAGATGACCTTTACCTTGTTCAGGTGACTTTCCTGGAGTAGCTTCAAAGCATCCAGGTTGTCGCCCTCGATAAAGACATTCCCGGTCGACTCGAAATCAACGCTTCGTTCTCTGGATGGGCGAAGCGCCTTGGATATCGGCGCATTGGCCGCCAGCAGGGCTTCTCGCTTCCCGGGCCAGTCCAGTCGATACCGTTCCTGAGGCCCCTCGACGATATGGTCGGAGAGCTCCTGGCGCAGCTGATCGAAGTCGATGGCTTGTTTTACCCGCCCCTGCTCATCGCGCGCTTCGGTGACGCAGCTGGGGAACAGCTCGGCCAGCTTGGCAATGTTGGCCTCGGTCAGGTTGGGCGAGTGCATCTTCAGCTTGTCCATCATGTCGCGTGTCTCCAGACCTCTGTGGGAACCTTTGCAAAACGACTGCGCTCGTCATTTCGCGTCCCGGCGGTGCTCGAAATACTCATGTACTGAAGTACATTCCGCTTTCTGTGCGCCGGCGAAACACGAACTGAACGTCGCTCGCCACGTTTTCCAAGGGCTCCCAACGGGTCGTGATCAGGTGTCGTAGTCGGCAATTGCATAATCAGCCAACCTCTGGCGGATCGAGCGCAGCTCGGCGTTGATCTCGACCTTGCGGTTGAACTGTTTCGTGCTGCGCAGGCGCTTTTCGAGGGTAGCCGCGTCCTTCCTGAGAGCTTCCAGGGCCCTCAAGCGCTCCAACTGCTCCGGCAGGGCTTCGCCCTGCCCCGCCGGTTCGGGAAGCAGGCTGCGCAGCAGCTGCTGGTAGAGCTGCTTCAGGTCGATGGCCGTGGGCAGCTGCTGCCGAGGCGTCTCGGCTGGCAACCAGTCACTGCTGGCGTAATGGTCATCCAGCACCCATTTGCTGGGGTCGGCCTGGCTGGGCCGCTTGTAGGCGGCGGTGACACGGATGCCGCGGGTGCCGTGGAGCTCGAACAGGATCGGAAAGGGAATGGCGCGGTCGATGGCCCGCAGCACGTCTCGGTGCAGATCATCGCCCTTGAGGGTGATCACGAAGACCTGCAGCTCCGGTACGTCATCGGTGCCAGGCAGATTGAGCGTGCTATGGGCCAGCTTGGCATGCCAGGTGATCTGGGCGACGTCATCCCGCAGACGCTCCCTGAGGGTGGCGGTGGCCCGCACATGCGCCAGGATGCGCTGCTTGGCCACCACTCGACCGAGCATTGTCTTGGCGGGGTACTGGTAGAGCGGTACCGTCATGGTGCTTTACTCTCGCTATCCCTGCTGGCCACATGGCGCTCCGTACCTGTGTCTATGGTCGAGCCCGCGTCACGAATGACGATAAAGGTGATCAGTTCGAAGTCGTTTAACCCTTCGATGGTATCGACAAGTGCCGTGGTCTCGCCGCCGCTGAACAGGCTGTCGATATCCCTGTCTTCCTTCACCTCGATCATCGAGCGGATGGCCTGATCCAGTAGCGCCGAGTAGGCGTGCATCTCCCGGCCATCCTGGGTCTCCTCGTTGAAGTGCCGATAGACGGCTTCGACAGGCTCGCCCAGCCCCTTGCATGCGGTGCGGGCCAGATCCAGCAAGCGCTTGACCTCGGTGTAGTCGCTGATTACTTCGCCGGTGTGGCTTATGTAGACCAGGTAGAAAGGGTGCAGGCGGTTCTGCTGCTGCAGGCCACTCCCTTGGTGCCCTACCTGCTGATTGAGATTGCGCAGGGTGAAGATGACCCCGGGCTGCAGGCCCCTCTCGGGGCGGGCTGGCACCACGGTATGCAGCCCATTGGGAATACGGCTCAGGTCGCCGTTCTCCTTCATATAGCCCAGCAGGTCCATGCGGAATTCATTAAGGCCCAGGTCGGTGATCGAC
Organism: Modicisalibacter sp.; assembly: GCF_055145905.1. NCBI lineage: Bacteria > Pseudomonadati > Pseudomonadota > Gammaproteobacteria > Oceanospirillales > Halomonadaceae > Modicisalibacter > Modicisalibacter sp. Next base: position 13,517 of record NZ_JBSREH010000020.1, read on the forward strand.
ACGCCGGACTTGAGGTCTTCCATCTCCACCACTTCATCCTGCAGCCGGCGCAGTTGCTCGCGCCGGTAGGCGACGTCGTTGGACTGGGCATTGAGCACGTTGTCGTCGCCGGTGGCGGTGACGTCGGCAATCACCATGCGGTTCTCGACGCGCTCCTTGAGGTTGATGTACTCGTCCAGGCTGATATCCGGCCAGTAGTTGACCAGCTGGATGCTGGCGTTGGGCGAGCCGATGCGGTCGATACGCCCGAAACGCTGGATGATGCGCACCGGGTTCCAGTGGATGTCGTAGTTGATCAGGGTGTCGCAGTCCTGCAGGTTCTGGCCTTCCGAGATGCAGTCGGTCCCGATCAGGATATCCAGCTCACGGGGTTCACCGGGGTACACCATGGCCTTGCTCTTGGCCTGTGGGGCGAACAGCGTCAACAGGCCCTGGAAGTCGTAGTGCTGGCGACTATTGGGCATGGCGCCGAGGGTGGATTTCGGGGTGTCGCTGCCGGTTACCAGGCCGGTGTATACGCCCTGGTTCTCCAGCAGGTTTGGTGCCAGGTTGTCGTAGAGGTACTTGGCGGTATCCGCGAAGGCGGTGAAGATCAGCACCTTGCGGTTACCGGGGTTGATCGGCGAGGCCAGCTTGCCGGCGATCTGGGTCTTCAGGTGCTGCAGCTTGGCATCGTCGGCCGGGGTGACCTTGTCCATTTCCTCCAGCAGCAGCTCGATCCACACCAGGTCATTGCCCAGGTCATGCTCCCAGGACGGCAGGTCCATGTCCGCCAGGCTGATCTGGACCTTCTTGCCCACCGTGGCATCGCCCGGCATGGGGATGCTGTCGTCGTCGGGTCCGGAATCCTCGAAGGACGCGGCGATGTCCGCGAAGCTCTCGGCGCGCCCGGTCCGCTTGAAGGCCGCGATCTTGTCCAGGATGGTCTGGTAGCTATCCTGCAGCCCCTCCAGGGTCAGGCGAAACGCCGCCACCGAGCTCTCCAGACGCTTGAGCAGGTTGGTGGTCATCAAGGCCTGCAGGCTCCTCTCCCGGTCCACCTGCTTGAAGCTGGACCTCCCGCTGTACACCTCGGTGTCGTACATCGCCTCGTACTTCTTGAGGCGACTGGGCAGGATGTAGCTGATCGGGGCGTAGACGGAGAGCTTGAGCTGGGAGAGCTGCTGGAAGATCTCGTTGAAGCCGATCACATCGGTTCGGTGAGTGAGCGGACAGTGAAACGACAGCGGCTTGCGGCGCTCCGGGAAGCTGCCGATATCGCGGGTATCGTAGAAGGTTTCGATATGCCGACGTGAACGGGCGATGGTGACGCTGTCCAGCAGCTCGAAGAAGTCGAAGTCCAGCGCCTGCAGGATGGCCCCCGTGGTGCGCTTCTCGGGCGGAAGCGCCGACCACTCGTTGAAGGTGGCCTGGGCGCGCCGGAAGATGCCCTCGATGTCCTGGGCGCCGCTGAGATGGCGTGTCAGGTTCTCGGCCTCGCCCTCGTAGGCCAGCGCCAGCTGGTTCTTCAGGTCGGTGAAGCGGTTGTTGACCGGCGTGGCCGAGAGCATCAGCACCTTGGTCTTCACGCCCGCCCGGATCACCTGGTTCATCAGCTTCTGGTAGCGCGTCTCGCGGTCCTTGTAGACGTCGTTGTTGCGGAAATTGTGCGACTCGTCGATCACCACCAGGTCGTAGTTGCCCCAGTTGACGCGATCCAGCGGCATGCCGAAGGATTCCCCACGGGTGCGCTGCAGGTCGGTATGGCAGAGCACGTCGTAATTCAGGCGGTCCTGGGCCAGCACGTTGGTGGTCAGGTTGCGGTTGTAGGTCAACCAGTTGTCGGCGAGCTTCTTGGGGCACAGTACCAGCACGGAGCGGTTGCGCAGCTCGTAGTACTTGATGACCGCCAGGGCGGTGAACGTCTTCCCGAGGCCCACGCTGTCGGCCAGGATGCAACCGTTATAGGTCTCCAGCTTGTTGATCACGCCAGTGGCCGCGTCGCGCTGGAAGTTGAACAGCTTCTGCCAGATGACGCTGTCCTGGTAGCCGGTGCGGTCGTTGGGCAGCACATCCTCGCTGATGTCTTCCAGGAACTCGTGGAAGATGTGGTAGAGCATCAGGAAGTAGATCCGCTCCGGCGGGTTCTCCCGGTAGACCGAGGCGATATGCTCGCGCAGCCGTTCGGTCACATCCTCGAGCTTCTCTTCGTCCTGCCACAGCTGGTCGAAGAGGGCCATGAACCGAGAGGTGTGGCCCGGCTCGCTGAAGCGGGTGACGAAATTGGAGACCGCGTTGCCCTGCTGGTAGCCCAGATCCACCGCCGTGAAGCCCTGCAACGGCATATAGACCGTATCGCCGCCTGAGGCCGCGACGCCGGCGAAGGGCTGCATGGCGGCCTGACCACGGTTGGAGCGGAAGCTGGCCTTACGGCGCATCCAATCGGCGCACTCACGAGCAATGGCCCGCTGGGTCAGCTGATTCTTGAGCTGGATCTCGAACTCGCTGCCGTGGACGCTGCGCTCGCGCTTCACCTTGGGGATGTGAAACTCCCGGTGCTCCTTGCGGAACTTGTCGCTGGCCTGGTCCGGGACGAAGGTGGGCGAGGTAAAGATGAACTCGACAGCGTCCAGCGCCTCCAGCTCGTCCTTGAGTGCCTCGTAGGCGAAAATCGAGAAGCAGGAGGCCGCGATCTTGAGGCGGGCGCCAGGCCGCAGGGTGTCCTTCAGATCGTCGCCGAGCAGCCGGTTGACATTGTCGATGATCTCCATGATGCGGCCCCCTGCCGTTTCCTGGCCGCCTCTTCTGTGACGGTCTCGTCATTCTTTGCTGAGCGAAGCCCCAAAGTTTATATCAAGGAATTGGCATCACGAAGCGTCGCGGTTCGACCGCCGGGCACCGGCTGTCGCCCGTCTCCCCTACCGGGTACGCCCCCACTTGACCCAGATCAAGCCAGCGCCAATCGCCGTGGCCCCGGCTCGCCCTTTCCCCTGCCCGGGTCAAGTTCCGGCAACCGTATCTGCCCTAGAGTGCGCGTCACACGCTTTCCGCCCTTCTGGATTTCCGCCCCGCCATGGACATCCTCAATCTGATCTTCCTGTTGACGCTGGCGGTCGCCGCCAGCCGTCCGCTCGCCAATCTCATGCCCCTGCCACTGCCGATCCTGCAGATTCTGCTGGGCAGCGTACTGGCCCTGCCGCCGCTGGGCATGACGGTGGAGCTGGACCCGGAGATCTTCATGATGCTGTTCATTCCGCCGCTGCTGTTCTACGACGGCTGGAAGATCCCCAAGAAGGAGTTCACCGAGTACGGCGGCCAGATCGCCGCCATGTCGTTGCTGTTGGTGCTGCTCACGGTGGCCGTGGTCGGCTACGTCATCCACTGGCTGCTGCCGACGATTCCCATGGCCGCCAGCTTCGCCCTGGCGGCGATCCTCTCGCCCACCGATGCGCTGGCGGTGATCGCCATCGCCCAGGGTCGCCTGCCGCGCCACATGGCGCACCAGCTCGAGGGCGAGGCGATGATGAACGACGCCACCGGCCTGGTGTCGTTCAAGTTCGCCATCGCCGCCGCCGTCACCGGCAGCTTCTCGCTGCTCTCGGTATCGGGGGAGTTCCTGGTGGTGGCGCTGGGCGGGCTGCTGATCGGTGGCGGGCTGAGCTGGCTGGTGGGCAAGTTCAAGCAGTGGATGACCGCGCGCCACCTCTATGACCCGGCGACCTACGTGGTCACCATCCTGCTGCTGCCGTTCGCGGCGTTCTTCCTCGCCGAGCACGCCGGCATGTCGGGCATTCTCTCCGCGGTGGCCGCGGGCATGGTGCAGAGCCGCGTCGACATGCTGCCGGTCAAGACCAGCACGCGCATCCTCAACCGCAGCCTCTGGGAGATGCTCGACTTCTGCTTCAACGGCGCGGTCTTTTTGCTGCTGGGCCTGCAGTTCCCGGGCATCGTCGAGCGCGTCTGGGCCACCGGCGGGCCGCATGACCTGGGTATCGCCACGCTGAGCGGCTATGCCCTGGCGCTGATGGGCGTGCTGCTGGTGATCCGCTTCGCCTTCGTCTACGCCTACCACTGGGCCGAGGAGCGCCTCCTCCGGCTGCGCGGCAAGACCGCCGAGAACCCGCCGCGCCTGCTGGTCACGGCGCTCAGTTCGGTGGCCGGCGTGCGCGGGGCGATCACCCTGGCGGGCGTGCTCTCGGTGCCGCTGCTGATCGACGGCGCGCCCTTCCCCGGCCGCGACCTGATGATCTTCCTCGCCGCGGCGGTGATCATCCTGTCGCTGGTGATCGGCGCGCTGGGCGTGCCCTACTTCATGCGCTTCCTGTCGCTCGACGACCTGGCCCAGCACGAGCGCGAGCTGATCCGCGCCCGCCAGGCGGCCACCCGCTCCGCGCTCGAGTGGCTGGAACAGCGTGCGGCGAGCCCCGCCGGCGAGGAGGCCGAGCTGCATCGCTCGACCGCCGCGCACCTCATCGAGGCCTATCGCCAGGAGCTTCAGGCGATGGCCCTGGAACGCGACGAGCGAGCCGACCAGGCACGCCAGCGCCACGCCCTGGAGACCGAGCTGCGCCGCCAGGCGATTGCCGTGCAGCGCCAGGAGCTCTACCGGCTGCGCAAGCGCCGCCATATCGACGAGCCGATGCTGCAGACGCTGATCCGCGAGCTCGACTACGAGGAAGCCTCCCTGTCGTGAACCCGGTGGCGGCGGGCTCGCCCGTCGCCACCGCGCGTCACGAGGCGCCCGGATGCGCCGGGGTGGGCTATGGTTGTCAGTGACGACTCCGAAACGAACAGCGTTCGACATCCCGGGAGGCCCTCGTGACCGCGCCAGACATGCCAGTCATCGTGTTCTATGACGAACGGGTTCTCACCCACCAGCCCGACGGCAACGTCCCGCTGCTCTCCTCGCGCCTGGATCGCCACCTGCGCCAGATCCTCTCGGGCCTCGCCGTCACCTGGCAGTACCCGGAGCACCCGGGGCGGCTGACCGCCATCAAGCACCTGCTGGACAGCGAGCCGATCGCCGGGGTGGTGTTCGAGACCGGGCAGAGCGCCACCCGCGAGCAGCTCTGCCGGGTGCATACCTCCTCCTACGTCGCCAACATCCTCGAGCTGCGCGGCAAGAGCGCCTGGCTGGATGTCGACACCACCGCGGTCTCGCCGGGCAGCGCCGAGGCCGCCGAGGTGGCCGCCGGCACCGCCATCGCCGCGGTGGAGGCCGTGGTCGCGGGGCGCGCGTCGAGCGCCTTCGCCCTGGTTCGCCCGCCCGGCCATCACGCCGAGCCGGTGCGCGCCCGCGGCTTCTGCCTGTTCAACAACGTGGCGGTGGCCGCCGCCCACGCCCGGGCGGAACTGGGCTGCGAACGGGTGATGATCGTCGACTGGGACGCCCATCACGGCAACGGCACCCAGGAGATCTTCTGGGCCGACCCCAGCGTGCTGTTCTTCGATCTTCATCGCGCCCCGCCCTACTTCCCCGGCTCCGGCCGGCTCGAGGAGGTCGGCGTGGGGCTCGGCGAGGGCACCACGGTCAACGTGCCGCTGCCCGCCGGCGCCGGGGACGCCGCCTTCCTCAAGGCCTTCGACGAGATCCTCGCGCCCGCCGCCGAGTGGTTCCGGCCCGACCTGATCCTGGTCTCGGCGGGCTTCGATCCGCACTGGAACGACCTGGCCCTGAACGTCACCTACGAGGGCTTCGGCGCCATGACCGCCCGGCTGCAGGCGCTGGCCCGACGCCACTGCGAGGGGCGCCTGGCCTTCGTGCTGGAAGGCGGCTACAACCTGGTCTCGCTGCCGCGCGGCGTGCATGCCGTGCTCGAGGTGCTCGCCGGCGGCGAGCCGCCGGTGCCGGGCATCAGCGGCGTCGCCGAGGTCGCCGCCGCCGCGGCCTATCACCGCGATGCCTTCACCCCGCCCGAGGAGTGACGCCCCGTACTTGCCGCGCCAGACCAGAATTGTCACCATGGCGGGCCCTTGCCCGCCGAAATCCTGGCCGCCTCGCGTCTGTAAGCCATCGTTTCGCCGTGCAGCAAAACGAAATCATTAAGCAACCGTTAAGGTACTCTCTCGATAGTGCCTACATCCCGTTTTGCGAGTGGCTCACCATGTTCCTGCTGACCCGCCTACGCCGTCACACCGCCATGCGCCAGCTGGGCAAGCGCCTGGAAAAGCGCGCCAAGGCCTGGCTCTATCGCCTGCTCAGCGCCTCGTCCGACGCGACCCCGGCGACGCCGCAGACCCTGGAAGGCGTCCGGCGGGTGCTGCTGGTGCGCCCCAACTTCCGCATCGGCAATGCCCTGATCAGCGCCCGGCTGATCCAGGCGCTGGCCGCGGGGCGCCCCGACCTCGAGATCGACTACCTGGCCACCGACACCACCGTCTCCCTGTTCGCGGGCATGCCACTGACTCACTGTCACGCCCTCGGCCGGGACATGCTGGCCCGACCCTGGAAACTCGCCGCGCTGTGGCGCACGCTGCGCCGGCGCCGCTACGACCTGGCCATCCAGGTGGCGGACACCTCCCTGACCGGGCGACTCTGCCTGAAGGCCGCCGGTGCCCGACGTACCCTGGGCGCCGATTCGCGCCTGGCCGGGCTCTACGATCAGGTCTACCGCCTGCCGCCCGGCCACAATCACGTCTACGACGTGGCGGCGGCCATCGCGCGCACCCTGGGACTGGCGTGCGAGGCGCGACCCTGGATGACGATCTCGGATGCCGAGCGTACCCGGGCGACGACCGGGCTCCGGCAACTGGCCGACGAGCCGTTCGAGGTCGGCGTGTTCGTGGGTGGGCACCTGGACAAGCGTCTACCGCTGGATTTCTGGCTGGCGCTGTGCGACGAACTCAATGCACGCGGCCGGCGCTTCATGGTGCTGATCGGCCCGGAAGAAACCGCGATGCGCCCGGCCCTGGAAGCCCACCGCGGCCCCCATGGCTGCGTGGCGCCCGCCATGGGGCTACGCGACTTCGCCGCCACCCTGGCGCAGCTGCCGCGCCTGATCACCCCGGACACCGGCCCCATGCACATGGCGGTCGCGCTCGACGTGCCCGTGACCGCCGTGCTCAACACCGCGCTCTCCCGCAAGTTCGCGCCTCGTGGCGGGGCCGACCGGGTGCTGCTGTCGCCCTCCCCGGCGCAGGTCGTGGCCACGCTCGACGGCACGGCGCCGCATGCGCCCAAACTCCAGGGCATGACCTTCACGCGCATATCGCGGAAGGCCGACGAGCCATCGACCAGGATGGCAGTGCGCCGCGCTCCGGCGGCGTGGACGGCGCGATAGCGCGAATAGCGAACAGGTGACGTGATGCGGGCGGTGCGCGCTCGGGTCGCAGGCCGTCGCCCCGAGGGCGGCGTATCATCCGATCCGGTCGGCAAACGAACCCTGCTCATGGATTATCTGCTTCTCAAGCACCTGCACATCGCCGCGGCCACGCTCAGCGTGACGCTGTTCCTGCTGCGCGCCGCCTGGTCGGCGAGCCAGTCCCCGGCGCGCCAGCGGCGCTGGGTCAGGGTGATGCCGCACGTCATCGACACGCTGCTGCTGCTCTCGGGGGGCACGCTGATGGTCACGCTGCGGACCTGGCCGAGCGAGACCCCCTGGCTGACGGCCAAGCTGATCGCCCTGGCGGGCTACATCGGGCTGGGCAGCCTGGCCATCCGCCGTGGGCGCACGCCGATCATCCGCGCCGTGGCGGCGCTGGCCGCGCTGGCGGTCTTCCTGTACATCGCGGGAGCGGCCGTCATGCACGATCCGTACTCCTGGCTGGCCGGGCTGTCGCCGGGCTGACAACCGACGCGGGGCATCAGGAAGGCGGCGCTTAAGCCGACCTTAAGGCATTGCGGTCAGCGTAGCGGCACAGTCATCGCCGTCACCGGAGTCGCCCGTGTCACCCGATATCGCCCTGCTGCATGCCATCAACGGCCTGGCCGGCCAGTTTCCCGCCCTCGATACCCTGATGATCGCCGTCACCCGATTCGGCGTGCCGCTGATGGTGCTGGCCGTGGTGCCGCTGTGGTGGGCCCGCTCGCAGCGCGACCGGGCGCGTCATCTGGCGGCCTCGGCGGGCCTGGCGTTTCTCGGCGGGCTGGCGCTCAACCAGCTGGTCCTGCTGTTCGTGCAGCGCGCCCGCCCCTACACCGAGGGCCTGTCGCATCTGCTGATCGCGCCGAGCGCGGACCCGTCGTTTCCCTCCGACCATGCCACCGCCGTCACCGCCATCGCCGCGACCTTCCTGCTGCAACGCCGCTTCCGCGCCGGCGGCGCCTTCGCGCTGGCCGCCCTGCTGGTGATGCTCTCGCGCGTCTACGTCGGCACCCACTACCCGAGCGACGTCCTCGGCGGGCTGGTGACGGGCAGTCTGGCGGCGCTGGTGGTCAGGGGGCTCTATACTCGCGAGGGCTGGCTCAACCGCCGTCTGGTGCGCCTGCTGTAAACTGCCCCCAAACTCCCCGGCCGGAGCCGCTACCCGATGCTGGAATCCCTCGTCACCGACATCACGCAACTGTCGGCGCAGCACAGTGCCATCGCCTATGCCATCGTGGGCCTGTCCGCCATGGCGGAGGCGCTGCCGGTCGCCGGCACCCTGGTGCCGGGCTCGATGCTGATCGTCGGCATCAGTGCCCTGGTCAGCACCGGGTCGCTGGGCACCGTGCCGTTGATCCTCGCCGCCCTGGCGGGCGCGATCGCCGGCGACGGCGTCTCCTTCTGGCTCGGTTACCGCTACGAGGCGCGCATCGCCGGCGTCTGGCCGCTGAGCCGCTATCCGCAATGGGTGGGGCGGGCCGAGGCGTTCTTCCGACGCCACGGCGGCAAGGGCGTGTTCCTGGCGCGCTTCGTGCAGGGCCCCCGCGCCTTCGTGCCGCTGGCGGCGGGCATGAGCGGCATGCCGCCGGGGCGCTTCTATGTCGTCAACATCGCCTCGGCGATCGTCTGGGCTTCCACCCACGTGCTGGCCGGGGTACTGCTCGGCGAGTCGCTTCACGTGGTCGCCCAGGTCGCCGGGCGCCTGGTGCTGCTGCTGGTGCTGGTGGCGCTGCTGGTCTGGCTCGTCGTCTGGCTGACCCGCCGCGTGGTGCTGACTCACGGGCTTCAGGCATTGCAGGCCGGCATGACGCGCCTGGAAGACTGGTGTGCACCCCGGGCGACGACGGCGCAGCGCGGCGTGGCGCGTCTGCTGGCCACCGTGCAGGGCGAGGGGCTGATGCTGACCCTCGCCATTGCGGTGCTTCTGGGTTGCCTGTGGATATTCCTGGGCCTCCTCGAGGACCTGCTCACCGGCGACCCCCTGGTGCAGGCCAACCAGGCGGTCTTCCATGCCCTGCAGGCCCTGCGCACCCACTGGGGCGACACCCTGATGCTGGCGATCACCGAGCTGGGCGACGGCATCGTGACCACCACCCTCACCATCACGGTCGCCGCCTGGCTGCTGCTCCGCCGTGCCTGGCCCAGCGCCCTCTACTGGCTGGCCGCGGTGGGCGGCGCGGCGCTGTTCACGCCGCTGATCAAGGCACTGGTCCACTGGCCGCGCCCCACCGCCGGGCTCTACAGCGGCTGGGAGGCCTTCTCGTTTCCCAGCGGTCACGCCACCATCAATACCGTGATATACGGCTTCCTGGCGTATCTCGTCGCCCGTGCCCTGCCCGTCCGGCGGCGCGGCTGGGTGGTCGGTGCCGCGGCCCTGGTGGTGACCCTGATCGCCGTCTCGCGCCTGTATCTGGGTGCCCACTGGCTGGCCGACGTCAGCGCCGGCATGGCCATCGGCACCGCCTGGGTGATCCTGCTGGCGATCAGCCACCAGCGCCGTCACGCCCCGCTTCGCGAGGCCCGCGGGCTGTCGCTGGTGGTCCTGCTGACCCTGGCCGTGGTCTGGCCCTATCACCTGCATGGGCAGCTGGCCGCCGATCGCGAGCGTTACGTGCCCCACCCCACAATGCAGCAGCTGGCCTGGCAGGACTGGTCGCAGGCGGCCTATCAACAGCTGCCGACGCGGCGCATCGACCTGGGCGGTGAAGGCGAGGAGCCGATGGTCCTGCAATGGGCAGGGGATCTGGCGAGCCTGCGACAACGCCTCAGCGCCGCCGGCTGGCAGGTCGACGTGCCCTGGACGCCGGTCAGCACCCTGCACTGGCTGAGCCCCGGCCATGCCGCCGCGGGCCTGCCGACGCTGCCGCGCCTCAACGACGGCCAGCCCTCCACCCTGCGCGCCACGCGCCCGATCGCCGGACAGACGGGCCGCCGCCTGGTCCTGCATGTCTGGTCCACGGACTTCACCCTGACCGGCACCTGCCGGGCCACGCCCCAGCCGCTGTGGGTCGGTTCGCTGCGGATCCAGCAGCGCCGCGACCTGCTCGGGCTGCTGGCCGTGGAACACGACGTCTCCGGCGTCACCGACACGCCGGCCCTGCTGAGGCAGGCGCTGCAGGGCTCGGCATCGGACGCAGACACACGCCTTGCAACCCCGTCCGCCGACACGCCGCTGCTGCTGGCCACCCCCGCAAGCCTGGCCCCGCCATGTGGCAACAACTGAAGGCCTGGGCCGGCGCCCTCAAGCGCGAGGTCGCCGCCCTCTACCTGGCGACGCGCGACCCACGCACCCCGGCGGCGGCCCGCTGGCTGGCCCTGGCGGTGATCGCCTACGCGCTGTCGCCCATCGACCTGATCCCCGATTTCATTCCCGTGCTGGGCTATCTGGACGACCTGCTGCTGCTGCCACTGGGGATCTGGCTGTGCCTGCGGCTGATCCCCGATACGGTCATGCAGGACTGCCGCCGGCAGGCGGCGGCGCGCCCACCCGCGGCGCTGGGCCGGCGTGGCGCGATTCTGGTAGTCGTAGTCTACGTCGCGCTGGTCGCGGCCGTCGTCGGGTGGTGGCTCACGCCCTGACAGGGCGTCCCTGACAGGGCGTACCGTCACACGCCGAAGGGGTAGGTCTCGGGCATGCCCTCCCGGTGCCAGGGCCCGCTGCGGTCGAGCGGGTCGACGGCGGTGGTCTCGTCGAGGTGGAACAGCGCATCGAACTGGGCCGGCAGCGAGGCTCGGAAGTAGTGGCTGCCGCGCTCCGTCTCGGGCCGGTAGATCACGCCGATCGCCCGCTCCAGCAGCCGTGAGCGCAGCGGCTCGGCCCGCTCGCCGGTGAGCGGCAGGTAGAAACGGTCCAGGCCGCTGTCGTGGAACAGCCGCTCGTAGCTGTCCGGGCGCGACGGCCGCACCCAGCGATGCTCCACCGGGGCCTCCCAGTCCCGCGCCGCCGCGACGTAGCCGGTGTGGGTGGTGAAGCCCACCGACAGCACCCGCCGCGCGCCGAAGCGCTGGCGCACCAGCTGGCCCACGTTGTGCTGCGAGCGCGCCCAGCCCATCTCGGTGCCCCGCGCATCGCCGACGTGCGAGTTGTGCGCCCAGACCACGATCCGCCCCTGGCCGCCCTGACGGCGCAGGTGGTCGTGCAGCTCGGCCAGGGTCTCGGCCATGTGGCTGTCGCGCAGATTCCAGGTGTCCACCCGGCTGCCGAACATGCCCCGGTAGTAGGCCTCGGCATTGACCACCACCCGCGCATTCTGCTCGGCGTGGAACTGGGCATCCGCTGCCCGACGACCGTCGGCGCGCAGGTATTGCTCGCTCCGGCGCACCAGCTCGGTCAGCAGCGCCACGGCATCGGCCTCGCAGGAGGGGCTCAGCCCGAAGGCCGCCTGGCGCCCGTAATGGAAGGGATCACCATGGTGGTCGAGGCAGGCATAGCCGCGACGGGCGAGCTCGGCCTGCTCGGGGTCGATGCGGGTCAGGTAGGCGATCACCGCCTCGGCCGAGCGATGCAGGCTGTAGAGATCCAGGCCGTGGAAGCCGACCCGATCGGCCTCGGGCCGGGCGGCGTTGTGGTTGCGCAACCAGGTGATGAACTCGAGCATGACGTCGTTGCGCCACATCCACTGGGGAAAGCGCTGGAAGTCGTCGAAGGCGCTGGCCAGGGTATCGTCGCTCTCGCCGCGGGCGAAGCGGTCGAGCCGCCACGCATCGGGCCAGTCGGCCTCGACCAGCACCGCCTCGAAGCCGCATTCCTCGATCAGGCGTCGGGTGATGGCATCGCGCAGGGCGTAGAACTCCGCCGTGCCGTGGGAGGCCTCGCCGAGCAACACGAACGGCCGCTCGCCCACCGCCTCGAGCAGGGCGTCGTAGTCGCTGTCGCGCTCGTCGAGGCGGCGGCCCAGCTGGCGGACACAGGAAAGCGGCGTCGTCATGATCGGACCCTCCCGAATACCATCGCCATGCCCGAAGTCTAGCCTGTAAAGCGCCGGCCCGGTGGCGCCTTCATCGCGACTGAAGTCGCGCCCACACCGGTCAGCCTGAGGGGGGGGGGCTTGTGGGCGGGGATTCATCCCCGACGGCACCGGCCCGGTAGCGGGGTCAGCCGTCATTGCGGGCGGTGACGCGCCGCACCAGCCACTTCTCCAGCTCCAGCACCCCCAGCGCCGCCACCGCCACACCCGTCAGCCAGGCCAGGTCGTCCGCGCCCAGCGGCCGGGTCTCGAACAGCCGCTGCATCACCGGCAGGTAGGTGAAGGCCAGCTGCGCCAGGGCGACCACCGTCAGCCCCGCCAGCACCGCCCGGGTGCCCATCACGCCGTGCCAGGTCAGGGCGGTGGAGTGGCTGATGCGCACCGAGAAGAGATAGACCACCTCCAGGGCGATCAGGGTGTTGACCACCAGCGTGCGCGCCAGGGCCAGGTCGGCATGGCGTGCCAGGGCGAGGAAGAACACGCCCAGTGCCACCCCCGTGAACAGCAGCGACACGAACACCACCCGCCACACCAGCAGCCGGGTCAGCAACCCCTGTCCCCGGGGGCGCGGGGGGCGCGCCATGACGCCGGGCTCGGCCGGCTCGAAGGCCAGCACCAGGCCCAGCGTCACCGCCGTGACCAGGTTGATCCAGAGGATCTGCACCGCCGACATCGGCAGGGTGAAGCCGAACAGCAGCGCGGCAACCACGGTCATCACCTCGCCGCCGTTGGTGGGCAGCGTCCAGGCCACCACCTTGCGGATGTTGTCGTGCACCACGCGCCCCTCGCGCACCGCGGCGACGATCGAGGCGAAGTTGTCGTCGAGCAGCACCATCTGGGCGGCTTCCTTGGCGGCGTCGGTGCCCTTGTGCCCCATGCCGATGCCGATGTCGGCCTGCTTCAGCGCCGGGGCGTCGTTGACCCCGTCGCCGGTCATCGCCACCACGGCGTCGCCGGCCTGCAGCGCCTGGACGATGCGCAGCTTGTGGGCCGGCGTGGTGCGCGCGAAGACCTGGACCGCCCCCACCCGCCCGGCGAGTGCCTCGGCCGAAAGCGTCTCGAGCTCGTGGCCGGTCAGCGCCCGGGGCTGCTCGGCCAGCCCCAGATCCCGGGCGATGGCCAAGGCGGTGGACACATGGTCGCCGGTGATCATCTTGACGTCGATGCCGGCCCGGCGGCACTCGGCCACCGCCGCCACCGCCTCGTCGCGGGGCGGGTCGATGAAGCCGGCCACACCGAGGAAGCCCAGACCCTCCCCGAGGTTGCGGAAGGGCGAACTCCGTCGTTCGAGCGGCTTGGCGGCGAAGCCCAGTACCCGCTCGCCCGCCCCGGCGATCGACTCGATCCGCGCCGTCCAGGCGTCCTGGTCGAGCGCAGCGGTGCCATCCGCGCGGGCCTCTCGCTGACAGAGTGTCAGCAGGGCATCCGGCGCGCCCTTGATGAACAGCCAGTGGCGGCCATCGGGCGCCTGGTTGAAGGTGGCCATGAAACGGTGTTCGGCCCCGAAGGGGATCTCGTCGAGCCGCGGCCAGGCGGCGCGCAGGGTCTCGGGGTCCTGCCCGGCCTTGTGGGCGAGAATCAGCAGCGCGCCTTCCATGGGGTCGCCGACCACCTGCCAGTCGCCGTCCCGGGCCACCAGATCGGCATCGTTGCACAGCACCCCGGCGCGGATCAGCGCCGACCAGTCCGCCTCGGCATCAGCGTCCCGGGTCGGTTGCAGCGCGCCCTCGGGACGGTAGCCACGCCCTGTCACCGTGGCCCGGGCCGCACCGCTCTCCAGCCGGCACACCGTCATCTCGTTGCGCGTCAGGGTACCGGTCTTGTCGGAGGCAATCACCGATACCGCGCCGAGCGTCTCCACCGCCGGCAGGCGGCGGATCGCCGCGTGCCGCCGCGCCATGCGCCGCACGCCGATGGCCAGGGTGATCGAGATCACCGCCGGCAGTCCTTCGGGCACCGCGCCCACCAGGATGGCGACCACCGCGATCAGCGCCTGCGGCCAGGCGTAGCCGCGCCAGAACACGGCGAACAGGAACACCAGCACCGCACTGGGCAGCGCCACCCACAGGAAGCGTCGGGCGAAGCGGTTGAGCTGGTCGAGCAGCGGTGTGGTGGTGACCCGCACATCGCGCAGCATGGCGCTGATGCGCCCCACCTCGGAGGCCATGCCGGTGGCCACGACCACCCCGCTGCCGTGCCCCGCCACCACCCAGGTCGCGGCGTAGGCCATGCAGTGACGATCGCCCAGCGCCGCGTCCGCCATCACCGCCCCCGTCTGCTTCTCGGCGACGGCCGACTCGCCGGTGAGAATCGCCTCGTCGACCAGCAGCCCCTGGGCGGTGACCAGCCGCAGGTCCGCGGGCACCCGGTCGCCCGGCTCGAGCAGCACCACATCGCCGGGCACCAGCTCGGCCACCGGCACCGTGCCGCGCTGCCCCTGACGCACCACCCGGGCCTGCGGCGGGGCCAGGTCGTGGATGGCACGCAGCGCCGTCTCCGCCCGCCCTTCCTGGATGAAGCCGACCAGCGCGTTGATCACCACCACGGCCAGGATGACGGTGGCATCGATGACGTAACCGAGCCCGCCGGCCGCCACGGCCGCGGCCAGCAGCAGGTAGATCAGCGCATTGTTGAACTGGGCGAGCAGGCGCCGCCAGGTCGGCGTGCGCGCGGTCTCCGGCAGCACGTTGGCGCCGTGGGTCGCCAGCCGGTGTGCCGCCTCCTCGGGGCTCAGCCCGGCCGGGTGACTGTCGAGCCGCCGCAGCACGCTCTCGGCACTCTCGACATGCGCCCGCCGCGCCACGGCATCGGGTTCGGCCGAGTGCGGCGCGGGGGGTGACACGGTTTCGGGGTGCGTCACGCGTTCGGCTCCGCCCTAGAAGTGGTAGGTCAGGCCGAAGCTGACGGCATCGAAGGTGGTGTCGTTGTCATCGGCGTAGCGCATGTAGTCGGCGCCGATGGCGAGATTGGGTACGAGGCCCATTTCCGCCCCCAGCCCGCCGGAGAGTCCGGTTTCGCTGTTCTCGCCGGCGAAGGTGCCGGAGACGTGGGCCACGCCGCCCAGGGCGTAAAGGTGGATGGCGTCGTTGACCGGCAGCATCAGCTTGACGTAGGCGCCGGCCAGCCAGTCCAGCTCGCTGCGCGATTGCCGGTCGTGCTCGCGCCCCCCGCCACCCAGCTGGGCCTCGACACCCAGATAGTCGTTGGCCAGCCAGCCGCCGCGCAGACGCAATCCCAGGCTGGAGTCGCTGTCGCCCCCCGCCGGATCGTACGTCCACAACAGCGCATCGACACCGGCATAGCCGGCCGGCAGAGCACCGTGATAGGCCAGCGCCGGCGCGGCCGGGGCAACGAGCAGCAACAGACAGCACAGTAGACGCGAAACGGGGGTCATGGGTCGGGCCTCGCAACGGGGGGGTGGTTCGAATCCAGGGATCGACGCGGGCGGCTCAGCCGGCGGCCGCCGCGGGCGGCGGAACGCCGTCCTGCAGCGCCAGGTCGATCGCCTCGTCGACCCGCTCGATCCAGTGAAAGGTCAGCCGCTCGCGGGCCGACGCGGGAATCTCCTCCCAGTCGTGCCGGTTGCGGGCCGGCAGCAGCACGGTATGGATGCCGGCCCGCTGGGCGGCCAGCACCTTCTCCTTGATGCCGCCCACCGGCAGCACCAGCCCGCGCAGGGTGATCTCGCCGGTCATCGCCAGATCCGGCGCCACGCAGCGTCCGGTCAGCAGCGACAACAGGGCGGTGTAGATCGCCACCCCGGCGCTGGGTCCATCCTTGGGAATCGCCCCGGCAGGCACGTGAATGTGAATGTCGTCACCGGCCAGTCGTGCGGGGTCGAGTCCCAGTGCGCCGGCCTGCGCCTTGATCAGGCTCAGCGCCGCCTGGGCGCTTTCCTTCATCACCTCGCCGAGCTGGCCGGTGAGGATCAGCCGCCCGCCGCCCTCGGCGCGGCTGGCCTCGATGAACAGGATGTCGCCGCCCACCGGGGTCCAGGCCAGTCCGGTGGCCACGCCGGGCACGCTGGTTCGCATCGCCACCTCGTTCTCGAAGCGCGGCGCGCCGAGAATCCCCGGCAGGTCGTCGGCGTCCACCGTCGCTGGCGTGTCGTCACCCTCGGCGACATGCACCGCCACGTGGCGAGCCACCGCGCCGATCAACCGCTCCAGGTTGCGTACCCCGGCCTCGCGGGTGTAGTCGCCGACCAGCCGGTGCAGCGCGGCATCGGTCAGGGTCAGCTGTGCCTCGCCGAGCCCCGTCGCCCGACGCTGCCGCGCCACCAGATAGCGCCGGGCGATCTCGACCTTCTCGGTCTCGGTGTAGCCGGGCAGCTCGATCACCTCCATGCGGTCACGCAGCGGCCCGGGGATCGCGTCGAGCACGTTGGCGGTGGCGATGAACATCACCCGGGCGAGGTCGAAGGGCACGCCCAGGTAGTTGTCACGGAAGGTGGCGTTCTGCTCGGGGTCGAGTACCTCGAGCAGGGCGCTGGCAGGGTCGCCCTGAAAGCCGGCATCGAGCTTGTCCATCTCGTCGAGCATGAACACCGGGTCGCGGGTGCCGGCCTTGCGCAGGGCCTGGATGATGTTGCCGGGCATGGCGCCGATATAGGTCCGCCGATGACCGCGGATCTCCGCCTCGTCGTGCACCCCACCGAGGCTGACGCGCACGAAGGCACGATCCATCGCCCGGGCGATGCTCTGGCCCAGCGAGGTCTTGCCCACCCCGGGCGGGCCGACGAAGCACAGGATGGGGCTCTTGCCCTCGGGATTGAGGCGGTGCACGGCCAGGTGTTCGAGGATGCGCGTCTTGATGCGCTCGAGCCCGTAGTGGTCGGCGTCCAGAATTTCGCGGGCCCGAGCCAGGTCGATCGGGGTCTCGCTGGTGCGCGTCCAGGGCAGCGCCAGCAGCCAGTCGAGATAGGTGCGCGCCATGGTATATTCCGCCGCCCCTTCGGGCATCCGCGCCAGACGCGCCAGCTCCCTTTTCGCCTGGGCCTCGGCCTCCTCGGGCATCGGGCAGGCCGCCAGACGCGCCTCGAGCTCGTGAATCTCGGCATCCCGCTCGCCGCCCTCGCCGAGTTCGCGCTGGATGGTGCGCAGCTGCTCGCGCAGCAGCGCCTCGCGCTGGCGCTCGCTCATGGACGCCTGGGTGCGCTGGTGGAGCGTCTGTGACAGCTTGAGCACCTCGATACGGTAGTCGAGCAGGCGCTGCACACGCTCCAGCCGGGCGCGCAGGTCGGTCAGCTCGAGCACTTCCTGCTTCTCCGCGGGGGGCAGGTCCAGGTAGCCGGCGATGGTGTCCGCCAGCAGCCCCGGCTCGTCGATGGCGCGCACCGCCCGGGTGAGTTCCTCGGGCAACTGGGGCAGCAGACCCAGGGCTTCCAGGGCGCGGTCGCGCAGAGTCAGCATCCGGGCCTCGATCTCGGGGCCGTGAACCTCGCGCACGGCAAGGTGCTCGATTCGCGCCAGCAGGAAGGGATAGCCGCCGATGAAATCGAGTACACGAAAGCGCGACTGCCCCTGACAGATCAGCCGGTGCTCGCTCTCGTCGGCAACATGGCGCAACACCGTGGCCATGGTGCCCACGCGGTAGAGATCCGGTGGACCGGGCTCCTCGACACTCGGGTCGCGCTGCAACAGCAACCCCAGCGAGCGCCCGCTCTTCATGGCCTCCTGCACGGCGGCGACCGAGCGTGGCCGCCCCACCGATATCGGCAGCACCAGCTGCGGGAACAACACCACGCCACGCATTGGCACGATGAGCAACACGTCGTCGGGCAGTGCCTGCTCGACGCTCTCGTCGTCCGCCAGGATGGCTTCGTCCTTCATGATCCCTCTCCCCGGCCCGTTCGCCCTCCCCTGCGAAGATAGGCCGGGCGCCGGGGACCCGGCGAGACAACCTGCCTCAGCCTTGATCGAGCGCAGGTTTCGGCGCCACATCGTCCGCCAGATCGCGGGAGACCCAGGCCACGCGCAGCGCATTGGCCACCGCCGCAACGTCGATCAGCTCCTGAACCAGCGCCCCGGCCACCGGCGGCAGGTAGCCCAGCGCGGCCACCCCGACGGCGATCAGGCTCAGCGCCATGCCGCCGACCGCACTCTGCAGTGCGATACGCCGCAGCCGGTCGCCGATGTGCAGCACCTCGTCGGCACGCTGCAGGGCGCTGTCGAGGATCACCACGCTCGCCGCCTCGGACGTCACCGCACTGCCCTGGCCGAACGCCACGCCCACGGTGGCCGCCGCCAGCGCCGGGGCGTCGTTGATGCCGTCGCCCATGAACAGCACGCCGTCGTGCGTGGCGAGCTCGCGAACCAGTGCCAGCTTGGTTTCCGGGCTCTGCCCCGCGCGTACCTCGTCGATCCCCACCTGCTCGGCCAGGTAGCGCACCTCGCTCTCGCGATCCCCCGACACCAGCAGCACCCGCCGGAAGCCGTGGCGCGGCCCCAGGTGGGCGATGAACGCCGGCCCCTCGCGGCGCGGCTCGTCGCGGAAGCGGCAGGTCGCCGCATAGGTGCCGTCGATGCACACCACGCACTCCAGGCCGCCCTGCACCGGCGGCAGCGAGGTCTCGGGAGCGCGCGCGAGCAGCTGGCGGCGGCCGGTCACCGTGATGCGGCGGCCGTCGACGCGTCCTTCCAGCCCCTCGCCGGGGGCTTCATGGATCTCGCGGGTCTCCTGCAGGGGAACGCCTTCCGCCCGGGCGGCGGCGAGCACCGCCCCGGCCAGCGGGTGGCGGGAGTAGCGCTCGAGACTCGCCAGGACGCCGAGCACCGCCTCGCGGGACTGGCCGGGTGCCGTGTCGATCTCAGTCAGTTGGGGTTCGCCGTAGGTGAGCGTGCCGGTCTTGTCGAAGACCGCCACGCGGCAGGTGGCGATGCGCTCCAGCGCCGCCGGATCGCGGATGATGATGCCGCGTCGGGCGGCCAGCGAGATCGCGCCGATGATCGCCACCGGGATGGCGATGATCAGCGGGCAGGGGGTCGCCACCACCAACACGCTCAAAAAGCGCACCGGGTCCTGGCTGGCCAGGCCGGCTGCGGCGGCGACGAGGATCGCCAGCGGGGTGTAGACCGCACCTATGCGATCGCCCAGGCGGCGCAGCCGCGGGCGATGCTGCTCGGCATCGCGCATGACCTGCATGATCTGCGCATAGCGCGAGTCCGCGGCGCGCCGGTCGGCGCGGATCGTCAGCACGCCCTCGCCATTGAGCGCCCCGGACAGTACCGCCGAACCGGGCGCCTTGGGCAGCAGGAAGGGCTCGCCGGTGAGATAGGCCTCGTTCATGGTGCTGTGGCCCTCGAGCACCGTGCCGTCCACCGGGCAGGCCTCGTGGGGATGCACCTCGAGCCGGTCGCCGACGGCGACCGCGGCCAGCGGGACGTCCTCCGTCCCCGTCTCGCGGCAGCGGTGGGCCACCGCCGGCAGGCGCCGGGCCAGCGCCTCGAGGGCGAAGGAGGCACGCCGCACCGCCCAGCTCTCCAGCGCCTGGCCGCCGGCGAGCATCAGCACCACCAGGGCGCCGGCCAGCAGTTCGCCCAGCACGTAGGCGACGACGATCGACAGCCCCGCCAGCACGTCGGCCCCCAGCACGCCCTCGCGCAGGCGCACCAGCAGGTCCATCAGCAGGGGCAGTCCGGCGATCAGGGCCAGCCACAGCGGCAGCGCCGGCCAGGTCAGCGACCCGGCGAGACGGAGATCACCGATCGCCAGACGCAGGCCCAGCGACACGGCGATCGCGCCCAGCACCAGGGCGGCGATCAACGCGTTGCGTCGCCAGGGGCCGGACGCGGCAGGGGTCGGTTCGGATGACATCGGCGCTCTCCCGGGGCTGGACGACCGAGCGGGGTTTCCGGCTCCGGTCTTCCCGGCTCAGGTCTTTACAGATAGTCCAGATAGAGAGCGCTGTGGCGAAAAAGTACGCCGCCGAGGCGGCGTGAGGTCAGGATTGCGGCGAGTCAGGGGTAAGCAGCGTGATCAGCTCGGGCACCAGGCGCTCGCCGTGGCCGGCCTCGTTGATGCGTCGGTACAGCGACTCGATGGCCCCGGCCACCTCGCGCTCGGCACCGAGGTCGGCGGCCATGGCGTTGTAGTAGCCGATATCCTTGAAGGTGTTGGCGAGGCTGAAGCGGAAGCCCGAGGCATCCTCGGCGCTGATGAACGGCCGCAGACGCTCGAGCACCACGCCCGCGCCGCCGCCGTTGCCCAGCACCTCGAGCAGCGCCGCGGCGTCGATGCCTCCCGCCCGGGCCGCGGCCGCCGCCTCGGCCAGCACCGCGCTGAAGCCCAGCGAGACGAAGTTGTGCAGCAGCTTGAGAGTGTGCCCCGAGCCCACCGGGCCGCCGTGGGTGATGTTCTCCGCGAAGTCCTCGAGCAGCGGCCGGACCTCCTGGAACAGCGCCTCGGGCGCGCCGACGATCAGGTTCAGCCGCCCCTCGGCGGCCTCCTTCGGGGTGCGCGTCATCGCCGCGTCCATGAAGCGCCCGCCCGCGGCGGCCACCCGCTCGGCGACCGCCTCGGTGGAGCTGGGGATCGCCGTGGAGCAGTCGATGACCACGGCGCCTTCATCGAGCCCCTCGAGCACGCCGTCGGCCTCGAACAGCACGCTTTCCACCTGCGGGGTGCCGGTGACGCAGAGGATCACCACCTCGGCGCCCCGGGCCACCTCGCGCGGGGTGGCCATGGGCGTGGCGCCGGCGGCCAGCAGGTCGTCGACCGGCTGGTTGCCGGGATGCTCGAGAAAGCGCAGCGTGTGGCCGTGGCGCAGCAGGTTGGCGGCGATGCCGTGGCCCATCAGGCCGATGCCGATCATGCCGATCGTGCGGGGCGTGCTCATGGTGTCGTCCTCGTGTCTCGATGTCCGTCAGCCGTGGCGGATGGCCACGGTCTTGATCTGGGTGAAGCTCCGGAGCCCCTCGAAGCCCTTCTCGCGGCCGTGGCCGGAGCGACCGACGCCGCCGAAGGGCAGCTCCACCCCGCCGGCCGCGCCGTAGTCGTTGATGAACACCTGGCCGCTGCGGATGCGCTTGGCCAGGCGCAGCTGGCGCCCGCCGTCGCGGGTCCAGATGCCCGCGCACAGGCCGTACTCGGTGGCGTTGGCCAGGCGCACCGCCTCGGCCTCGCCGGAAAAGCGCTGCACCGCCAGCACCGGGCCGAACAACTCCTCGCGCAGCACCGCATGGTCGTCGGGAATGTCGACCAGCACCCGCGGCACCACGAAGTGGCCGCCGGCGGGCGCGCCCTCGGCCAGCCGCCCCTGTGCCAGGGTGCGGATGCCGTCGGCGTGTGCCGCGTCGAGCCGGCGCTCCAGCTGCTCGCGCTGGCGGGCGTTGATCAGCGGCCCGCAGTCCGGATCACGCTCCCCGGCGTCGCAGCGCAGGGCGGCGAAGCGCTCGGCGAGCCGCGCCAGCACGGCGTCGTGGCAGGCGTCCTCGACCAGCAGGCGGCTGCCCGCCGAGCAGGTCTGCCCGGCGTTCTGGATGATCCCGCGCACCACCGCGTCCAGCGCGCTGTCGAGGTCGGCGTCGGCGAACACCACCTGGGGCGACTTGCCGCCCAGCTCCAGGGTCACCGGCACGTGGTTGACCGCCGCCGCCTGGGTGACCCGGGTGCCGGTGGCCGGCGAGCCGGTGAACGACAGGTGCTGGATGCCGGGATGCGCGGCCAGCGCGGCCCCCGCCTCGCTCCCCAGGCCGGTCACCACGTTGAGCGCCCCGGGCGGCAGGCCGCAGTCCACGGCGAGACGCGCCAGGCGCAGCACGCTCAGGCAGGCGTCCTCGGCGGGCTTGAGCACCACGGTGTTGCCCGCGGCCAGGGCGGCGGCCACGCAGCGCCCGAAGATCTGCGCCGGGTAGTTCCAGGGCGTGATCTGCGCGCACACGCCGAACGGCTCGCGCAGGGTCATCACCGCATAGTCGGCGGCGAACGGAATCGTCTCGCCGTGGAGCTTGTCGGCCGCCCCGGCGTAGAAGTGGAAGTAGCGGGCACAGGCGGCGATGTCGCCGCGGGCCTGGCGCAGCGGCTTGCCGGTGTCGGCGCACTCCAGCGCGGCCAGCGCCTCGGCGTCGGCCTCGATGGCCCGGGCGAAGGTCTCCAGCCATTCGCCGCGGCGCCGCGCCGTCCAGGCCTGCCAGTCACCCAGCTCGCCGTCGAAGGCCTGGCGGGCGGCGGCGACGGCGCGGTCGACGTGCTCGGCCTCGCAGCGGGCGATGGCGGCGAGGGGCTCGCCGCGGGCGGGGGCCTCCACGCTCAGGGTCTGCGGCGTGGTGATCCAGTCGCCGCCGATCAGGGCCTTGGGTGGCGGCAGGGCGTCGTTGAGTGTCATGAACGTCTCTCCTCGTCGGGGCATGCCGGGCTCAATACAGCAGCTCGACCAGCCCCATGGAAATCCAGGGCAGATAGGTGATCGCCAGCAGGCAGGCCAGCACCACCAGCACGAAGCGCAGCAGCCAGGGCAGCAGCTGGTCGATGGGCAGCCTGGCCACCGCACAGGCGGCGAACAGGTTGACCCCCAGCGGTGGCGTGAACATGCCCAGCGCCAGGTTGACGACGATGATCAGCCCGAAGTGCACCGGGTCGATGCCGTACTGCACGGCGATCGGCGTGAAGATCGGCGCCAGCACCAGGATCGCCGCCGAGGTCTCGATGAACATGCCGACCACCAGCAGCATGACGTTGACCGCCAGCAGGAAGGCGATGGGGCTGTCGAAGACCTGGGTCACCCAGCCGGCCACCTCGCGGGGCAGCCCGGTGCGGCTGATCAGGAAGCTGAACAGCGCGGCGGCGGCGATGATCAGCATGACCGCCGCGGTGGAGACCACGCTGTGACGCAGGATCGGCCAGAGCTCGGCCAGGCTCAGTTCGCGATACACCAGCCCGCCGACGATCAGCGCGTAGACCACCGCCACCGCCGAGGCTTCGGTGGGCGTGAACACGCCGCCGTAGATGCCGCCGATCACCACCATCGGCATCAGCAGCGCCACCCAGGCGCGCCTGAGGGCGACGGGGAAGGCGCTGCGCTCCTCGCGATCGCGCAGGCCGTAGCCGCGAATCTTGCAGAACAGGTACAGGAACAGCAGCAGGGAGCCGCCGATCAGCAGCCCCGGCCCGATGCCGGCGATGAACAGCTTGCCGATCGAGGTGTCGGTGCTCACACCGTAGAGGATCAGCGGGATCGAGGGCGGGATCAGCACCCCCAGCTCGGCCGAGGAGGCCTGGATCGCCGCGGCCAGCGGACGCGGGTAGTCGTGCTTGACCATCGCCGGAATCAGGATCGAGCCGATGGCGAAGGTGGTCGCCACGCTCGAGCCCGACACCGCGGCGAACAGCATGCAGGTCAGCACGCAGGTCATCGCCAGGCCGCCCTGCAGCCCGCCGACCACCGACTTGGCCAGGTCCACCAGGCGCCGCGAGATGCCCCCGGCGGCCATCAGGTTGCCGGCCAGGATGAAGAAGGGAATCGCCATCAGCGGAAACTTGTCGATGCCCACGAACATCTGCTGGGGCACCAGCAGCAGCGGCAGCCGCGAGAAGAACTCGATGCCGATGACCGAGGCCAGCACGATGGACACGGCGATCGGCACGCCGAGCGCGAAGAACAGGATCAGGGACAGACCGATGGCCGCATTCATGGACGCGCCTCCTTGTCGTGGAGGGAAGCGGCATCGGAGGCCGCGACGGTGGGAGCGGGCGGCACGCTGGTCGCCTCGGTGGCATCATCCGCCTCGGCACCGGCGGTCACGCCCACGGCCTCGCGGCCGCTCCACTGCGCCGCCAGGCGCGCCAGCACCGACAGCAGCGCCAGGGCCGAGCCCACCGGCATGGCCGCATAGGCCCAGGCGATCGAGATGCCCAGGCCCGAGAGCATCTGGGTGCGCACGCGCCAGGTCATTGCCGCGCCGTACTGGATCAGCACCCACAGCGCCACCACGCAGCACAGCGCGATCAGCGTCTCGATCCAGATCAGCCGGCGCTGCGGCAGCAGCTTGTAGATGACCTCCACGGACATCATGAAGCCGCCGCGGAAGCCCGCCGCCGCGCCCAGGAACACGCACCAGATCATCGCCGAACGCGAGATCACCTCGGACCACGTCGAGGGGGCATCGAACACGAAGCGTGTCAGCACCTGGTAGAAGCCCAGCAGCACCGACACGATCAGCATGACGACCGCCCCGATCATCGCCACGCGGGTCGTCCAGCGCTCCAGGCCCAGGAATCGCTCTAGCATAATCGTCACCTTGTCGACACGAGAGGCCCGGCACCCGCGGGTGCCGGGCCGTCACCTCAGCTGGCCTGGTAGCACTGGCTGCCGTGGATGCGATCGAGCATCTCGCTGCCGTACTCGTCGGTGTAGATCTTGTAGGCCGGCTGGACGGCCTCCTGGAAGGGCGCCTTGTCGATGTCGGTCTCGACCTGCATGCCCTTGTCACGCAGCAGCTTGACGCCTTCCTTCTCGAGGCGGCTGACCTCGTCGCGGGTGGCCTTGGCCGAGGCCTCGGCGGCCTGCTTGAACCAGCCGCGCTCCTCCTCGGAGAGCCCGTCGAGCAGCACCGGCGACCCCAGCACCACCGCCGGCGAGTAGACGTGACCGGTCAGCGAGAGGTGGTCCTGAACCTCCCAGAACTTGGTGGCGACGATCACCGTGATGGGGTTTTCCTGCCCGTCGACGGTGCCCTGCTGCAGCGCGGTGAACAGCTCCGGGAAGGCCATCGGCGTGGGGTGCGCGCCCATCGCCTTGAAGGCCGCCATGTGCACCTTGTTCTCCATGGTGCGGATCTTCAGCCCCTCGACATCTGCCGGGGTCTTGACCGCGCGCTTGCTGTTGGTCAGGTGACGGAAGCCGTTCTCGGACCACGCCAGTCCCACCAGGTTGTGCTCGCCCATCTTGTCCAGCAGGTCCTGGCCGATGGGGCCGTCCAGCACGCAGCGCGCCTGCTTGTAGTCCTTGAACAGGAACGGCAGGTCGAGCACGTAGGTCTGGGGCACGAAGTTGCCCAGCGGGCCGGTCGAGGTGATCACCACGTCCACGGTGCCGATCTGCAGGCCTTCGATCATCGCCCGTTCGCCGCCCAGCGAGCCGGAGGGATGCTCCTCGACCTGGAACTCGCCGTCGCTCAGGCGCTCCAGGGTCTCCTTGAAGGCATCGGCGCCCACCGAGTAGTGGGAGCTGTCGGACAGCGTGTGGCCCAGGGTGATGGTCTGCGCGGCCTCGGCGTTGACGGCGGTCAGCGACAGCAGCGAGGCGGTGACGCCGGCCACGGCGGCGGCCAGCGAGCGGCGTGAGAGGGTCTTGCTCATTGTTATTTCCTCGATAGGCAGTGATGACAGCTAGGCTTTGCCTGAAAACTGGCTGCGCTCGCCGACTTTTCGGACAAACCCCAGGAGTGGCCCCGAACGGCTCGGGGGTCAGCCACGCTCGTCCAGGAAGGCCTGGACGATCTCGTGGAAGTCGGTATCGCCCCGAAAGCCCAGGGCCTCGGCGCGACGGTTGTTGAAACGGGCCGGCCAGCTGGCGACGATGGCCTCGATGCGCGGATCGGGCTCGTGGCGCACGCGCGCAAGCGCCGCCTCGCCACTGCGTTCGCGCAGCACCTCGAGCATGGCGGCGACACTCACCGTGATGCCCGGCAGCATGAAGGCCCGATAGGGGGCCAGCGCCTCGCCGGGAAGCGTCGCGCCGTGCAGCAGCGCGTCGATGACCCGCCGCGGCGACATCACGAACAGCTCGAGATCGGTGGGCACCGGGCAGATCGCCGCCTCGCCGTTGAGCGGCTCGCGCAGGATGCTGGAGGCGAAGCTCGAGGCCGCGGCGTTCGGCCGGCCGGGACGAATGACGATGGTCGGCAGGCGCAGCACGCAGCCGTCGACCAGCCCGCGGCGGCTGTAGTCGTTGATCAACAGCTCGCACATCGCCTTCTGTGCGCCGTAGGAACTCTGCGGCGTCAGCGCCGTCATGTCGTCGAGCACCGCCGGCAGCTCGCCGCCGTAGACCGCCACCGAGCTGGCCATGATCAGCCGGGTGCTCGACAGCCCGGCCTGCCGGCAGCCCTCCAGCAGGGCGCGGGTGGCATCGAAGTTGACGTGCAGGCCCAGGTCGAGGTCCGCCTCGGCGGCCGAGCTGACCACCGCGGCGAGGTGATAGATCACCGCGGGGGCGTCGGCGAGCACGTCGTCGAGCGCCCCGGGGCGGGCGATGTCCAGCGCCCGGCAGTCCAGGGTCACGCCATCGCGCGCTTCCAGGGTCGGCGCGACCTGATCGACGAGGGTCAGGCGCGTCAGGGGCCGGCCGTTGAGGCTCCCCTGCTCGAGCAGGGCCGCGCTCAGGCGCTGGCCCAGAAAGCCGGCGGCGCCGGTGATCAGAACGTGCATCGTGGTACCTCGATTCCTCGTGTTGTCGTTGTCGTCAGTCGACGTTCGGGGCGCCGGTGGTCAGCCCGTAGGCCGCGCCCCAGCCCAGCCCGGCGCGGGTCTCGCCCGCCGGACGGTACTCGCAGCCGATCCAGCCGTCGTAGCCCAGCGCCTCGAGCCGCGCGAACAGCGCCGGATAGTGGATCTCGCCGACATCCGGCTCGTGGCGACCGGGCACCCCGGCGATCTGCACGTGGCCGATCCGCGGGAACTGGGCCTCCAGCGCGGCGGTGAGGTTCCCCTCGCTCATCTGGCAGTGATAGAGGTCGAACTGGACGCGCAGGTTGGCCGCGCCGACCTGTTCGAGAATCTCGCGGGCCTGGGCCTGACGGTTCAGGAAGTAGCCCGGCATGTCGTGCTCGTTGATCGGCTCGATGAGCAGGGTGCGCCCCGCCTTGGCCAGTTCGGCGGCGGCATGGCGCAGGTTGGCGATATAGGTCGCCCGGTGTGCCTCGCGGGTCGCCGCATCGGCCTCCGCCGGCACCACGCCGGCCATGGCGTGCAGGCGCGGGCAGTCCAGCGCCTCGGCGTAGCGCAGCGCCTCGTCGACGCTGTCGCGGAACTCCGCCTCGCGCCCGGGCAAACTGGCCAGGCCGCGCTCACCGGCCGCCCAGTCGCCCGGCGGCAGGTTGAACAGCACCTGCGTCAGGCCGTGGTCGTCGAGCGCCCGGCGCAGCTCGCGCGGCTCGAAGGCATAGGGAAAGAGGTATTCGACCCCGCGGAAGCCGGACTCGGCGGCGGCCGCGAAGCGCGCGAGAAAGTCCCGCTCGGTGAACAGCATGCTGAGATTGGCGGCGAAACGAAGCATCGTGTCTCCTCGTGACGAAAACCGGCCGGGTCAGTCCCGGGGGAAGCGCGCCTCGAGGGCGGCGACCTGGTCCGGGGTCAGCGTGCGGGGGTTGTGCCCGCGCAGCAGCAGGTAGAGCTTGGCGGTTTCCTCGAGCTCCTCGGTGGCGTACACCGCCGCTTCCAGCGACTTGCCCGCCACCACCGGGCCGTGGTTGGCCAGCAGCACCGCGCTGTGGCGACCGGCCAGACCCTTCACCGCGTCGCCCAGCGCGGCGTCGCCGGGCATGTGATAGGGCACCAGCGGCAGCCGGCCCACGCGCATCACGTAGTAGGCGGTCAGTGGCGGCAGGCAGTCGTCGTGATCGATCTCGGGCAGGCACGACACCGCCACCGAATGGGTGGAGTGCAGGTGGACGATGGCACCGGACTGCGGGCGCTCGGCGTACATCGCCATGTGCAGGAAGCTTTCCTTGGTGGGCCTGTCGCCGTCGAGGCAGTTGCCCTCGCCGTCCAGCCGCGAGATGCGGGCCGGATCGAGCCGGCCGAGGCAGGCATTGGTGGGCGTCATCAACCAGCCGCCGTCGTCGGTGCGCACGCTGATGTTGCCGCTCGAGCCCATGGTCAGGCCGCGGTCGAACAGCGAGCGGCCGAGGGTGGCGATCTGCTCGCGCAGGCGATTGTCGTCGTGGCGGCTCATGACAGCACCTCGAAGGCTCGCGTGAAGAAGTCGGTGCCGCCGAAGTTGCCCGACTTGAGCGCCACGGACAGCGGCGCCTCGCGCCCGGCGACGGCGGTCTGCATCCAGGGCACGCCGGGGTCGATCTGCTCGCCGATGCGCAGGGTCTCCACGCCCAGCGCCGAGATCACCGCCCCGGAGGTCTCGCCGCCGGCGACCACCAGCCGCCCCACGCCCTCGGCCACCAGCCGCCGCGCCAGCTCGGCCAGCGCGCGCTCGACCAGCTCGCCGGCCCGCACCACGCCGAGACACTGCTGGGCGGCGCGCACCTGCTCCGGCGCCGCCGAGGCGGCGATCAGCACCGGGCGCGTCGCGCTCAGGCGCTCGCGGGCGAAGTCGAGCGCCGCCTCGAGGGTGGTATCCCCCTCGGCCAGGGCCAGCGGATCGAGCTCGAAGACGGCGTGGTCGTGGCGGAAATGCGCGATCTGGGCGAGCGTGGCCCGCGAGCAGCTGCCGGCCAGCACCAGCGCCGCGCCCTCGGCGGGCGCCAGGCGCCCGGCATCGTCGATCGGCGCCAGCCAGCCACGCCGGCGGTAGACCTCGGGCAGGCTCTGGCCCAGCCCCGAGCCGCCGGTGACCAGGGCATGATCGGCCACCGCCTCGGCCAGCACGGCCAGGTCGTGCTCGTCGAGAGCATCGCAGATCACGTGACGCACGCCTTCATTGGCCAGCGCGCCCAGCCGCTCCCCGGCCGCCGCCGCCCCGCGGGACAGGGTGGCATGGGCGAGCAGCCCCACCGGATGCGGGGTCTGCCGCCCCAGCACGCGCACCAGGTCGGCATCGGTCATGGGGTTGAGCGGATGGTGCTCCATGCCGCTTTCGTTGAGCAGGCGATCGCCGACGAACAGGTGGCCCTGATAGACGGTGCGAGCGTTGACGGGAAACGCCGGCACCATCACCGTCTGCGACGCCCCCAGACGCTCGATCAGCGCATCGGCGAC
Source organism: Modicisalibacter sp. (assembly GCF_055145905.1). Lineage (NCBI taxonomy): Bacteria > Pseudomonadati > Pseudomonadota > Gammaproteobacteria > Oceanospirillales > Halomonadaceae > Modicisalibacter > Modicisalibacter sp. Next base: position 42,639 of record NZ_JBSREH010000020.1, read on the forward strand.
CGGGCCGATATTGCCGGCATCCGTGGAGTCGAACGTCGAGCAGTACTTGAAGAAGATCTGCCGGGCACCCAGCCCGCGCAGCCAGTCGAGCGCGGCCTGCGAGGTCTCGACGGCCTGCTCCGCCGGGCAGGAGCGCGACTTCAGCGCCACCACCACGGCGTCGACATCGCCGACATCCAGCGGCTCGCACGGCACGCCGATGGTCTGCACGCAGCGCATGCCGGCCCGGACCAGGTTGTTGGCCAGGTCGCTGGCGCCGGTGAAGTCGTCGGCGATCGCGCCCAGCACCACGCTCATGACGGCGCCTCCGCGTCGTTGGCGGCTGTCGGCAGGTCGAGCCCGGCGAGACGCTGGTAGACCTTGATCACCGCCGCGTCGTCCTCGCGGCCATAGCCCGCGCCGCTGGCGGCGGTGAACTGCTGCAGGGCGCTGGCGGCCAGCGGCGTGGGGAACGTCAGCTCGCGTCCGGTCTGGTGCACCAGGTTGAGATCCTTGACGAAGATGTCGACGGCGGAGAGCGGCGTGTAGTCGCCCTCGAGGATGTGCGGCACGCGATTCTCGAACATCCAGGAGTTGCCCGCCGAGCGGGTGATCACCCCGTAGAGTGCCTCGGGATCGATGCCCATGCGGATCCCCAGCGCCATGGCCTCGGCGGCGGCGGCGATGTGCACGCCGGCGAGCAGCTGGTTGACCAGCTTGACCCGCGAGCCCATGCCTGCGGCGTCACCGAGGCGGTGCACCGTCTCGGCCATGGCGTCCAGCACCGGCGCGGCGCGCTCGAAGGCCTCGGCGCTGCCCGAGGCCATCACCGACAGCCGCCCCTGGCGCGACTTGGCGGCCCCGCCGCTGATCGGCGCGTCCAGCAGGAGCAGGCCCGCCGCGTCCAGCCGCGCCCCCAGTGACTCGGCATAGCTCGGTGCCACCGTGGCGCACTGGATCACCAGACCCGTGCGACCCGGCGCGGCCGTCAGCCCCGCCTCGCCGAACAGCACCGACTCGACCTGATCGGCGTTGACCACCACCACGACCACCACGTCGCAGTGCTCGCCCAGCTCGCGAGGGGTATCGACGCAGCGACCGCCGGCGGTCACGAAGGCCTCCCGGGCGGCGGCGGAGACGTCGCAGCCGATCACCGGCAGCCCCGCTTCCTGCATGGCCAGGGCGGTTCCCAGCCCCATGGCCCCCAGGCCGATGACACCGACGGTAACCGGTTGTGGATGAGACACTCGCGACCTCCTCGTGCTGGGCGCCGGCCACCGCGAAACGGGTTCGGGGCTGTCGACGCGGTTCAATGTTAGCGCTAACATCCATTGTTAGATGAGCCGTTCCGCAGGCACAAGTGCGTTTGCGCCCGGCACGACCAATGTCTAAGCATTGACGGTCGCCCTACCCTCCCCCTGCCGCACAGGAGATCGCTCCGGTCATGGCCGACACCTCGTCCCGCCGCCCCCGCCGGCGCGCCAAGCAGCCCACCATCGCCGAGGTGGCCCGGGAGGCCGGTGTCTCGGCGATCACCGTCTCGCGCGTGCTCAACACGCCCGAGTCCGTGCGCGAGACCACCCGCCGCCGGGTCGAGGCGGCCATCGAGACGGTCGGCTACGTGCCCAACCGTCTCGCCGGCAGCCTGGCCTCGGCGCAGTCGCGCTTCATCGCGGTGATCGTGCCGTCGCTGTCCAACATCGTGTTCACCGAGGTGATCCAGGGGCTGCAGGCCACCTTCGAGGCGCGCGGCTACCAGATCCTGCTCGGCAACACCGACTACGACCTGCAGCGCGAGGACCAGCTGGTCGGCACCTTCCTCGGCTGGTCGCCCGCTGCCCTGGTCATCACCGGCCTGCGCCACAGCGAGGTCTGCGGGCGGCGCCTGCGCCAGTGGGAGGGGCCGATCGTCGAGATCATGGAGCTGGGCACGGCGATCGACCTCAACGTCGGCCTCGACCACCTCAAGGCGGGGCGCTGCATGGCCGGTCATCTGCGCGAGCGCGGCTATCGCCGCGTGGTCTACGTGGGCGCGCAGATGGCGCGCGACTATCGCGCCCGGCTGCGCTACGAGGGGCATTGCGAGGTGCTGGCCGCGGCGGGACTCGAGGCGCCGCTGCTGGACATGGATCAACTGGGGCAGTTCGAGACCGGCGCCCGGGCCCTGGATCAGGTACTCGCGACGCACCCCGAAACCGAGGCCATCCACTTCGCCAACGACGACCTGGCCACCGGCGCCCTGCTCCACGCCAACCGCCTCGGCATCGCGGTACCGCAGCGTATCGCCATCGCCGGCTTCAACGGCCTGGCGATCGGCCAGCACGTGACGCCGCGGCTGACCAGCATCGCCTCGCCCCGGGAGCTGATCGGCCGCCGTGCCGCCCAGGCGGTGCTGGCGCGGCTCGACGGCGAGGCTACCGTCGACGGCCCGCTCGACGTGGGCTTTACGCTGATGGCCGGCGAGAGTACCTGAGGCTTAATACGAAAACTGCCTGCGCTCGGTAATACGGCGTTAAAAATCGGCTCAAAGTACTCATTTACAGCGCGTAAACTGCGTCTTTTTCACCAATTTTTGCCTTGTCTTACCTTCGCTCGCCGACTTTTCGTACAAACCCTGAAGCCCGCTCAGGCCGGATGGGCGCCGAAGCGCGCCGGGTCGTCGCTGATCACGGCATCCACGCCCCATTCCGAGCAGGGCGCGAAGGCCGCGGGGTCGTTGGCGGTGTAGCACACCAGATGCAGGCCCGCGGCCTTCACCGCCGCGGCATCGTCGCGGGTGAGCCGCTGCCAGTCGAGGTTGATGCTGAAGGCGTCGAGGCTGCGGCAGCGCGCCAGCCAGCCGTCGGGCAGCGCCTCGGCGAGCCAGCCCAGCACGGCCTCGGGATGGTCGCGACGGACCTGGGCCAGCAGGGTGTCGTCGAACGAGGAGATCAGCAGCCGCTCGGGCGGCAGGGCCGCCAGGGCACGTCCCGCCACCGCGGCCAGGGCGGTGGCGTCGTGGCCGGGGCTGAGCTTGAGCTCGAGGTTGAGGCCCATGCCGTGCTCGGCGAGCCGCGCCAGGGCGTCATCGAGGCTGGCCATGCGCTCCCCGGCGAAGCGCGCGTCGAACCAGCGCCCCACGTCGAGCCCCTGGGCGGCGACCCAGTCCAGCTCGCGCAGCCGGGCGTGGCCGTCGGAGCAGCGGCTCACGTCGGCGTCGTGCCAGATCACCGGCATGCCGTCGCCGAGGCGCTGCACGTCCAGCTCGACCCAGCGGCAGCCCGCGGCGTGGGCGGCATCGATGGCAGACAGGGTGTTTTCGGGCGCTCGTGCGGCATAGCCGCGATGGGCGATGATCGCCGGCAGGTCCGGCGTCGGGCGATGGGGTGACATGCTCATCCTCGGGCTCCGGTGACGGGCGTGGCGTGGTGGGCCTCGATGCGGCGGTCGTCGTCGCCGAACAGGTGGCAGCGCTCGGGCGACAGCCACAGCCGCAGGACGCTGCCCTCGCCGGCGGCGTGCTCGCCGTGCAGGCGCACCACCAGCAGTTCGTCGAGGCCCTCCATGCGGGCATAGGCCAGGGTATCGGCGCCCAGCGGCTCGATCATTTCCACCGTGGCCCGGATGACTGCGCCCGCGTCCGTCGTCGCGTCGCCCTCGTCGAGGGCGACGAGATGCTCGGGGCGCACCCCCAGCGTCAGTTCGCTGCCGGACTCCAGCCCGGTGGCCAGCGCCAGCTCTCCGCCATCGGGCAGCCGCAGGCGCTCGCCGTGGACCGTCACCGGCAGGAAGTTCATCGCCGGCGAGCCGATGAAGCCGGCGACGAAGCGGGTCGCCGGGCGTTCGTAAAGTGCCATCGGCGTGCCGCACTGCTCGACCCGGCCGGCGTTCATCACCACCAGCCGGTCGGCCAGTGTCATCGCTTCGGTCTGGTCGTGGGTCACGTAGACCGAGGTGACCTTGAGCCGCTTCTGCAGGCGCCGGATCTCCAGACGCATCTGCACGCGCAACTTGGCGTCGAGGTTGGACAGCGGCTCGTCGAACAGGAACACCTGGGGCTCGCGGACGATCGCCCGGCCCATGGCCACGCGCTGACGCTGGCCGCCCGAGAGCTGGCGCGGGCGGCGGTCGAGCAGCGCGCCGAGATCGAGCAGCTCGGCGGTGGCATTGACCCGGCGGCGGATGTCGTCCTTGGGCACACCGCGGTTCTTGAGCCCGTAGGCCATGTTGTCGAACACGCTCATGTGCGGATAGAGCGCGTAGTTCTGGAAGACCATGGCGATGTCGCGCTCGGCGGGTTCCAGCTCGTTGACACGCCGCTCGTTGATGGTCAGTTCGCCCGAGGTGATCGATTCCAGCCCGGCCAGGGTGCGCAGCAGGGTCGACTTGCCGCAGCCCGAGGGGCCGACGATCACGATCAGCTCGCCGTCCTCGACGGCCAGGTCGACCCCGTGCAGGGCGACGAAGCCGTTGGCGTAGCGTTTCTGGAGGGCGCTCAGTTGCAGGGTTGCCATAACAGTTGTCTCGTCAGCATTCTTCGAGGGCGCCCGGGCGTTGCACGAAAACGGCCTGCGCTCGCCGGTTTTCGTACAAAGCACCTCGCACCCGTAGTAACCGCTTACTTTTCCGTCTCGACCAGGCCTTTGACGAAGTAGCGCTGCATCAGCAGGATCACCAGCACCGGCGGCCCCATGGCCAGCATCGCGGTGGCCGTGACGTCCTGCCAGGGCACCAGGGCGTCGCCGGTGGTCAGCAGCCGCTTGAGGCTCACCACCACGGTCAGGTAGTCGGCGTTGGTGGTGATCAGCAGCGGCCACAGGTACTGGTTCCAGCCGTAGATGAACATGATCACGAACAGCGCGGCGATGTTGGTCTTCGACAGCGGCAGCAGGATGTCGCGCAGGAAGCGCCAGGGGCCGGCGCCGTCGATGCGCGCGGCCTCGACCAGCTCCGGCGGAATGGTCAGGTAGAACTGGCGCAGCAGGAAGGTCGCCGTGGCGCTGGCGATCAGCGGCAGGATCAGGCCGGGATAGCTGTCGAGCAGGTGCAGGTCGGCGACCACCTCGTAGGTGGGCAGGATGCGCACCTCCACCGGCAGCATCAGGGTGATGAAGATCAGCCAGAAGCACAGCCGCCGCAGCGGGAAGCGGAAGAACACGATGGCGTAGGCGGCCAGCAAGGAGATGGCGATCTTGCCCACGGCGATGCCCAGCGCCATCACCATCGAGTTGGCGAGCAGCCGCAGCACGTCGGTGCCCAGGCCGCCCACCGGGTCGTGGATCAGCCGCGCGTAGTTGGACAGTCCGGCGTCGCCCACCCACAGCGGCGCGACGTTGGCGTAGAGGTCGCTCATGGAGTGGGTGCTGGCGGTGAAGGCCAGCCACACCGGCAGGAAGAACAGGCCGCAACCCACGGCCAGCAGCAGGTGGCTGGCCAGATCCAGCCCGGGTCGTTGGTAGCGCATCAGTACTGGACTCGACGTTCGACGAAACGGAACTGGATCAGCGTCAGCAGACCCACGAGGATCATCAGCAGCACCGACTGGGCGGCGCTCGCCCCGAGGTCCTGGCCGATGAAGCCATCCTGGTAGACCTTGTAGACCAGGGTGGTGGTGGCACCGCCCGGACCGCCGCCGGTGACGGTGTCGATGGTGCCGAAGGTCTCGAAGAAGGCGTAGACGCTGTTCATCACCAGCAGGAAGAAGCTGGTCGGCGACAGCAGCGGGAAGGTCACCGTCCAGAAGCGCCGCCAGGGGCCGGCGCCGTCGATGGCGGCCGCCTCCAGCAGGCTCTTGGGGATGGCCTGAAGCCCGGCCAGGAAGAACACGAAGTTGTAGCTCATCTGCTTCCAGATCGAGGCCAGGATCACCAGCAGCAGCGCCTGACCGCCGTCGAGGTTGTGGTTCCAGTCGATGCCCAGCGCCTTGAGCGCGGCACTCACCAGCCCCAGGGTCGGGTCGAAGAGGAACAGCCACAGCACGCCGGCCACCGCCGGCGCCACGGCATAGGGCCAGATCAGCAGCGTCTTGTAGGCGTTGGCGCCCTTGAGGACGCGGTCGGCCTGCACCGCCAGCAGCAGGGCGATGGCCATGGCGCCCAGCGCCACCGACAGCGAGAAGACCACGGTGGTGCCTAGGGCCTGGTAGTAGTCGGGCTCCTGCAGCACGGCGATGAAGTTGGCCAGCCCGGCGAACTGCCGCGACAGGCCGAAGGCGTCCTCGACATAGAAGGCCTGCTCGACCGCCTGCAGCGCCGGCCAGAAGAAGAACACCCCTACGATGATCAGCTGCGGCGCCATCAGCAGCCAGGGGGTGAAGCGATAACGTTGAAAGTGGGTCATTCAGGGTCTCCGCAACGCACGCCGGCCCGCCACCGGCTCACGGTGGCGGGCCGGTCCTGCCGGGCAATCAGCTGTTGGCGCGCTGGAACTTCGCCAGCAGTGCATTGCCCTTCTCGGCGGCCTCGTCGAGCCCCGCCTGGGGACTGACGTCGCCGGAGAAGATCTTCTCCAGGGCCTCGTTGATCACGTCGCGGATCTGCACCATGTTGCCCAGCCGTAGCCCCTTGGAGTTCTCGGTGGGCGCGGAGCCGGTCATCTGCTTGATCGCCACGTCGGTGCCCGGGTTCTTGTCATAGAACCCCTGCTCGCGGGTCAGCTTGGCGGCCGCGGTGGTGATCGGCAGGTAGCCGGTGAACTGGTGCCAGTCGGCCTGCACCTCGGGCGAGGAGAGGTACTTGAAGAACGCCGCGACGCCTTCCTTCTGCGCCTCGCTGGCGCCGTTGAGCACCCACAGCGAGGCGCCGCCGATGATGGTGTTGTTGGGGGTGTCGACGACATCGGCGTCGTAGGGCAGCGGGGCGACGGCGAAGTTGAAGTCGGCGTTGTCACGCACCCCGGCGTAGGAGGCCGAGGAGCCCATCATCATCGCGCACTCGCCGGAATAGAACTTGGGCGCCGCCTCGTCCTTGCGGCCGCCGTAGACGAAGCGCCCGTCCTCCTGCCACTGGTCGAGACGCTGGATATGGTCGACCACCGCGGTCTTGTTGAACTGCAGGCGGGCGTCCAGCCCCTTGAAGCCGTTGGCCTCGCTGGCGAAGGGAATGTCGTTGCGCGCCGAGTAGTTCTCGAGCATCACCCAGGAGGGCCAGGTGGTGGTCAGGCCGCACTCCGCGGCGCCGGAATCGACCACCTTCTCGAGCGCCTTGCCGAGCCCCTGCCAGGTCGTCGGCACCTCGTCGACCCCGGCCTTGTCGAGGATGTCGCGGTTGACGTAGGTCACCGGCGTGGAGGAGTTGAACGGCAGCGAGAGCATCTTGCCGTCGGTGGTGGTGTAGTAGCCGGCGACCGCCGGCAGGTAGGCGTTCGGATCGAAGTCGGCGTTGGCGTCCGCCATCAGCTGGTAGACCGGCACGATGGCGCCCTTGGCATGCATCATGGTCGCGGTGCCCACCTCGTAGATCTGCACGATCTGCGGGGCCTTGCCGGCGCGGAAGGCGGCAATCGCCGAGGTCATGGTTTCGGTGTAGTTGCCCTTGAAGACCGGATTGACGACGTACTCGTCCTGGCTGGCGTTGAAGTCGGCGGCGATCTCGTTGACCTTCTTGCCGAGCGCGCCACCCATGGCGTGCCACCATTCGATCTGTGTTTCGGCCTGGGCCGAGCCCATGCTCAAGAGTGTCGCGGCCAGGGTACCGGCCAGCCCCAGGGCGGGACGGCGCCACGCGCGGGGGGAAGTCAACAGCGAACGAGACATGCAAGGCTCCTGTAAAGATTGGGGTCGTCGGACACGGGGTATCCGTACCGCGACTCGCTGACCGAACGATCAGGTATTGTTATCGGTTATGCGTCGTTCGAAAGACGACGGCGATCTTAAAGGTGGCCGTGTTTCAAAATCCTGACCATTAGATGTTCGTTTGATGACACCCCGGTGCCTGCGGTTTTCGATTGCGCGCCTCGCACACGCAGTCCTTGACCGCAGCCCCCACTTCTCTCTACGATTTAGTTTCAAATGAAACTAACAACACCCACGGTCACACCGCGACCGGTCGAGAGAGGTCCACGATGCGCCCTGCTCATCCTTCCTATCAGAGCGGTTTCGCCAACCACCATGCCAGCGAGGCCCTGCCGGGCGCCCTCCCCGAGGGCCAGAATTCGCCGCAGCGCTGCCCCTACGGCCTGTACGCCGAGCAGCTCTCGGGCTCGGCGTTCACCGCGCCGCGCCATCGCAACCTGCGCAGCTGGCTGTATCGCATTCGCCCGTCGGTGGTGCAGGGCGCCTACCGCCCGCTGGCCGAGAGCGACTGGGTCACGGCGCCCTCGGCGGATGCCGCCGCCGACCCCAACCAGATGCGCTGGGACCCGCGGCCGCTGCCCGAGGGCGGTGTCGACTTCATCGACGGCCTGCTGACCCTGGCCGTCAATGGCGACGCCAGCGCCCAGCAGGGCTGCGGCGTACACGTCTACGCCATCAACCGCAGCATGGAACAGCGCTTCCTCTATGACGCCGACGGCGAGCTGCTGATCGTGCCCCAGCAGGGCACCCTGCGGCTGCGCACCGAACTCGGCGAGCTGCTCGTCGCGCCCGGCGAGATCGGCCTGATCCCGCGCGGCGTCAAGTTCCAGGTTCGCCTCGAGAACGCCACCGCGGCGCGCGGCTACGTCTGCGAGAACTACGGCGCGCCCTTCGAGCTGCCCGGCCTGGGGCCGATCGGCGCCAATGGCCTGGCCAATCCGCGCGACTTCCTGGCCCCGGTGGCGGCCTACGAGGACATCGACGGTGACTTCGAGCTCGTCGCCCGGTTCGCCGGCCGGCTGTGGGCGACGCGCCTTGCGCACTCGCCGCTCGACGTGGTGGCCTGGCACGGCAATGTCGCGCCCTGCAAGTACGACCTCGCGCGCTTCAACACCCTCAACACGGTCAGCTTCGACCATCCGGATCCGTCGATCTTCACCGTGCTGACCTCGCCCTCGGACACCCCGGGGACGGCCAACATCGACTTCGTGATCTTCCCGCCGCGCTGGATGGTCGCCGAGGACACCTTCCGCCCGCCCTACTTCCATCGCAACCTGATGAGCGAGTTCATGGGCCTGGTCCACGGCGAGTACGACGCCAAGGCGGACGGCTTCCTGCCCGGCGGCGCCAGCCTGCACAACGCCATGTCGCCCCACGGGCCCGACGCCGAGACGTTCGAGAAGGCCAGCCACGCCGAGCTCGCGCCGCAGTACCAGGGCGATACCCTGGCGTTCATGTTCGAAAGCCGCTACGTCTTCCGGACCACGTCCGCCGCGCGACAGGCGCCGTTCCGCCAGACCGACTACGTCGATGTCTGGGCGGGGCTGGCCTCGCACTTCACCCCGGAACAACGCTGAGTTCGCCTTCCCGACGACAACCAAGGATCGACCCATGAAACTCGCTTCGCTCAAGCATGGCCGCGACGGCCAACTGGTGGTGGTCTCCCGTGACCTGACGCGCGCCGTGCGCGTGCCGCAGATCGCCGCCACCCTGCAGCAGGCCATCGAGGACTGGGACACCCTGGCCCCGCGGCTCGAGGCCGTCTATGCCGAGCTCAACGCCGGCCGAGCCGACGAGGCCTTCGACCTGGACATGAGCGCGCTGCATTCGCCGCTGCCGCGCAGCTACCACTGGGCCGATGGCTCGGCGTACCTCAATCACGTCCAGCTGGTGCGCCAGGCGCGTGGCGCCGAGATGCCCGAGACCTTCTGGACCGACCCGCTGATGTACCAGGGCGGCGGCGACAGTTTCCTGGCGCCCACCGAGGACATCGAGGCGGTCAGCGAGGAGCACGGCATCGACCTGGAAGGCGAGATCGCGGTGATCACCGACGACGTGCCCATGGCGGTGACGCCGGAACAGGCCGCCGGGCACATCAAGCTGATCATGCTGGTCAACGACGTCAGCCTGCGCGGCCTGATCCCCGGCGAGCTGGCCAAGGGCTTCGGCTTCTTCCAGGCCAAGCCGGCGTCGAGCTTCTCGCCGATCGCCGTGACCCCCGACGAGCTGGGGGACGCCTGGCGCGACGGCCGGGTCCATCGGCCGCTGACCGTGCACCTCAACGGCGAGACGTTCGGCGAGCCCGAGGCCGGACCGGACATGATCTTCAACTTTCCCCAGCTCGTCGCCCACGCCGCGCGGACCCGCCGTCTCGAGGCCGGCGCGATCATCGGCTCGGGCACCGTCTCCAACCCCGGCGAGGACGGCGGCCCCGGCAAGCCGATCGCCGAGGGCGGCGTCGGCTACAGCTGCCTGGCCGAGGTGCGCATGGTCGAGAAAATCCTCCACGGCGAGATGAAGACCCCTTTCCTGCGCTTCGGCGACCGGGTACGCATCGAGATGTTCGACCGCGAGGGCAACAGCCTCTTCGGCGCCATCGACCAGAAGGTCGTGCCCTACTCGGCGGCGTGACGCGCTAGCCTCCCAGCTCCGCACGCGGCCGCCGTCGATACGGTGGCCGCGCCTCTTTGCACCATTCAGCGATAATGTCGCGCCGGTTCGGATCGACGCCGCCATCCCCGGGCTAGTGCAGATAGCTCTCCTCTCCAGCCGGCCCCTGCGCCCTCGTCAAAGCCCACTGCGATTACTTTGGTCGCCATCCCTTGCGCCTATCCATCATGTCTGTAATTCTCGACATATGGACGATAAAACCCTCATCAAGACCTTCACGGCGCTTTCCCAGCCCACCCGGCTGGCGGCCTTCCGGCTGCTGGTCCGCCATGAACCGGACGGCCTGCCCGCCGGCGAGATCGCCCGGCGGCTGGACGTGCCCCACAACACCCTGTCCACCCACCTGGGCGTGCTGTCACGCGCCGGCCTGGTGATCGCGCAGCGCCGCAGCCGATCGATCGTCTACCGCGCCGACCTGGCCGCGATGCGCGACACGCTCGGCTTCCTGGTCAACGACTGCTGCGCCGGCCGCCCCGAGCTGTGCGAGGCCCTGCAACCCGCCTGCCCCACCGATACGGAGACCCCGTCATGATCAGCGTGATCTACCACAACCCGGACTGCGGCACGTCGCGCAATACGCTGGCGATGATGCGCCAGTCCGGCGAGGAGCCCCATGTCATCGAGTACCTGAAGACGCCACCTTCGCGGGCGAAGTTGCGTGAGCTGCTCGCGGCGATGGGCATGGCCCCGCGGGAACTGCTGCGCCGCAAGGGCACGCTCTACGCCGAACTGGGTCTGGATGACCCGGCGCTGACCGACGAGCAGCTGATCGACGCCATGCTGGCGCACCCCCTCCTGATCAACCGCCCCATCGTGGTGACGGAAAAGGGAACCCGCCTGTGCCGGCCGTCGGAAACGGTCCTCGAGCTGCTGCCCGGCCCCGTGGCGACTTTCACCAAGGAGGATGGGGAGGTCGTGCGCCATTCTCCCGCCCCCTGATTCCCCGGAGACACGCATGCTGGCTTTCGCCATCTTTCTGATCACGCTGGTGCTGGTCATCTGGCAGCCCCGGGGGCTGGGCATCGGCTGGAGTGCACTGGGCGGCGCCGCGGTAGCCCTGGCCACCGGGGTCGTCGACTGGGCCGATGTGGGCATCGTCTGGCACATCGTCTGGGATGCCACCTTCACCTTCGTGGCGCTGATCATCATCTCGCTGATCCTCGACGAGGCCGGATTCTTCGCCTGGGCGGCGCTGCACATCGCCCGCTGGGGCAACGGCCGGGGGCGCCGGCTGTTCCCGCTGATCGTGGTGCTCGGGGCGCTGATCTCGGCGGTGTTCGCCAACGACGGCACAGCGCTGCTGCTGACGCCGATCGTCGTCGCCATCCTGGCACGGCTCGAGTTCAGCACCGGCGCCGCGCTGGCCTTCATCATCGCCACCGGCTTCGTCGCCGACTCGACCAGCCTGCCGCTGGTCATCTCGAACCTGGTCAACATCGTCAGCGCCAACTTCTTCGCGGTCGGCTTCACGCGCTACGCCCAGGTGATGGTACCGGTCGACCTGGTCTCGCTGGCCGCCACCCTGCTGGTGCTGGGCGGGTACTTTCGCCGCGAGATCCCCCGGACCTACGACGTCGAACGGCTCGAGGCCCCGGCGCAGGCGATCCGCGACCGGCAGGTCTTCCGTGCGGCCTTCCCGCTGCTGGCCGTGCTGCTGGTCGCGCTGTTCCTGACCACCCGCTGGCAGCTGCCATTTTCCGTGATCATGGGCACAGCGGCCCTGGTGCTGATCGCCATCGCCGGACGCTGGTTCACGCCGGGCCATGCCCACGTCATCCCCCTCGGCCGGGTACTGCGCAACGCGCCCTGGCAGATCGTGCTGTTCTCGCTGGGGATGTACCTGGTGGTCTACGGGTTGGGCAACGCCTGGCTCACCGCCGGCGCATCGCGGGTACTCAGCTGGCTCGGCGGCCAGGGCGAGCTGGTGGCGACCGTGGGCACCGGTTTCCTCTCGGCACTGCTCGCCTCGCTGATGAACAACATGCCCTCGACCCTGGTGGGCGCGTTGGCCATCGACCAGGCGGCGGTATCGGACACCACCCGGGAGCTGATGGTCTACGCCAACGTCATCGGCAACGACCTGGGGCCCAAGTTCACGCCCATCGGCAGCCTGGCCACCCTGCTGTGGCTGCACGTGCTGGCCGGCAAGGGCTATCGCATCGGCTGGGGCCAGTACATGAAGGTGGGGCTGATCATCACCCCGCCGGTACTGCTGGCCGCCCTGCTCGCGCTGGCGTTCTGGCTGCCCGCCGTCACGGCGCCCTGAACCGCCGCACCGGGCCGGACGCCGCGTCCGGCCCGCCCTGTCATCGTTCTGTTACCTGTTTCTTACATACTCGGCGCCACCGTCCGGCGCCGGCTCGAGGCCGGCTTCCTTGAAACGGCCACCAGAGCCGCACCGACGCAGGGTAGGAACACCATGAAAACGATGACGTTGCGCACCGGCATGATCGGCATGCTGCTGCTCTTCACGCTGCTGCTCATGCTGGTCGGCGGCGCCGGCTACGTCGCGCTGAGCCGCGCCAAGACCTCCTTCGACACCCTCGACCGCCTGAACGTCCACCAGATCGGCGCCGCCGAGCGCGCCAAGACCTCCTTCGACACCCTCGACCGCCTGAACGTCCACCAGATCGGCGCCGCCGAGCGCGCCTACGGCGCCCTGATGAGCACGCGCCTGCAGCTCGACACCTTCCAGACCCTCTACAACCGCCTCAAGGTCAAGCAGTCGCAGCAGGCCTGGGACAAGGCCGAGGCCGAGCTCACCCGAGCGAAGGCGGCACTGGCGCATTTCGACGCCACTGCGGCGAGCGGCGACGAGAAGGCGCTGCTCGAGACCACGCAACAGGCCTTCCAGGCGCTGATCGCCGAGGGCATCAAGCCTTCCTTCACCGCCCTCGACGCCTGGGACATGGCGGCCTATACCCAGGCCAAGCTGACGGCCAACCGGCTGACCGGCCGGCTGGATGACGCCCTGCAGCAGCTCACCGGTTACGCCAGAGGCCACGGAGCCCGCGCGGCGGCGGACATGGCCCGCAGCGTGACGTGGATGCGCCTGGGCATGCCCGCCACGCTGGGCCTGGCCATGCTGCTGGTCGGGCTGAGCTTCATCGCCATGCAACGCGCCCTGTTCCGCCGCCTGACCCAGGCCCGGCAGCACTTCGAGCGCATCGCCGACGGCGAACTGGCCACCCCGGTCGAGACCGGCCGCCCCGACGAGATCGGTCGCCTGTTCGACGCGCTGGACCGGATGCAGGCAGCGCTGCGCCAGACGGTGACCACGATGGCGGCGAGCAGCGACGGCGTCCGCGACAGCGCCGGCGCCCTGGCGGAAACCAGCGACGCCCTCGCTACCCGGGCCGAACGCCAGGCCGGTGCCGTCCAGCAGACCACGGCGAGCATGCAGGCGCTGACCACCACGGTCGACAGCAACACTGCCCATGCCGAACAGGGGCTCGCGCTGTCCCGGCAGGCCGTGCAGGTCATCGAACAGGGCGGACAGCAGACCCGCGAGGCGATCGCCGCGATGCACGAGGCCACGCAGCGCTCGGACCAGGCCTTCACGATCATCGCGATGATCGACGACATCGCCTTCCAGACCAACCTGCTGGCACTGAACGCCTCGGTGGAAGCGGCGCGTGCCGGCGAGCGGGGCCGCGGATTCGCGGTGGTGGCCGGCGAGGTGCGCAACCTGGCCCAGCGCTGCGGTTCGGCGGCCGGCGACATTCGCCGCCTGATCGAGGACACCCACACCTTCGTGGACCGCGGCACCCGGCGCATCGAGACAGCGGGCAGCACCATGGAAGAGGTCGAGAGCGTGGGCCAGCGCATCACCTCGCGGCTCGAGGCAATCGCCCAGGGCTCGCGGGAACAGAGCCACGGCATCGGCGAGATCCACCGGGCGATCGCCGAGATCGACGAGACCACGCGCAACAACGCCGACCTCGCCCAGCACGCCGTCACCGCCGCCCACGCGCTGTATCAGCAGTCCGAGCGGCTCGACGACTACGTGTCGCGGTTCACCACGACGCCGGTAGCCGAACCGCAGGAAGGGGCGGCGCCCGCGTTGGCTGCCCGCCCCGTCGATACACCCACCGTCATGCACGAGCGCGACACCGCCTGCGCGGCATAAGCGGAAACCGCGCAGGCGAGGATAGGGGATTCACGATCCAGAAACCCTCTTGCACCAGCCACGGACGGGATGCGGCTATTTCCAGGGTTTTGTAGTCAATATCCTACAAATAAGCATAACGCAGGTTATGTAGAGACCAAGTTGGCTTTGGCAAGATGAGCCCCGTTGGGCAGGAAGCCCAACTCAGGGAAGAACGGGCCAGGATGGCTCAGGTAGCCAAGGATGCGCGGACAGGATGTTCGCGGTAGCACCAGGGACGCGCGGGCTGGAAGCCTGCGAAAGGTAAGCAAGGAAGGCGGCGCTCGAAGCGCTTGAGGAAAGCCCGGCCCCAGCCCAGGGGGGCCGGGCTTTCTTTATCGCATACTCCCACCGGCAACCCTGCCTCCGAGACATCCTTTCCCGCACGGCGAATTGCGACCCTGGCTCCCTTTTGGCCAGTGATATACGAATCTGCATGACGGCTGCGAAGATCATCGCATCGCTCAAGTACCGTCGATTGGCAGGATCATTTTCCGATTACCTAAAGCTATTGATTACCTTTACTTCATAGAAGTTTCGCACGCGTCGCTCAGCCTGAAAAAGACTGGCATCGAAGCTGCCAACGGTTTTTAGGATTGCGCAGTGTGGTTACCAGAGTGGTGACGGCGGGGAGGCGACAAAAGAAGAAGGGCCTGCGATTGCTCGCAGGCCCTTCCTGTATCTATCTGGCCCGCCCTATAGGATTCGAGCCACTTCTTCGCGGGACCCTACGCCTGGCCATGCTCCCTGATGTACTCGCGTAGCGCTTGGTCGATCCGGCGTTGCCAGCCCGGCCCCTGAGCCTTGAAGTGCTCCACCACATCAGGCGACAGCCGCAGAGTGATCTTCACCTTGGTCGGGGCATGTTGTAGGCCACGCTGCCCCCGTTGCCGAATGGTGCGCTGGAGATCGACAGGCAGCACATCAGACATGGAACGCATCTGCTTAACGTCCTCGTCGGTCAGCTCCCTGACTTCACCGTCCTTATCCGTCAGTCGCTTGCTCATGGCGCCTTACCTCTCGTGCATTGGCTTTGCGAAAACTGATGACCCGAATCCCGCCGTCTATCGGCGTGAAACACACCACATGAATACGCTGGCCAACCAGCCCCAGGGCAACGAAGCGCCGCTCGGGGGCAGTCATGTCGCGTGTCTTCCATGTACAGCGCCCCTTCCCAATCGAAGCGCTCGATCGTCGTGAAGCCTGGATTCATAGAATAACCGCAGCACCTGCGGTGGTGCCCTGGGCTCCCGAGGCCGGTTAGCCGGCTTGCCGTTAAGCAGCCTTGGCCCTGTATCATGGCGTTACAGCAAGGTATCTGCATCAATACCGGGGAACAGTCAGTGAGCATCGAAAGCCATTCTCAGACGGCCGCCTTCATCTGGTCCGTCGCGGACCTGCTGCGCGGCGATTTCAAGCAGTCCCAGTATGGGCGGGTGATCCTGCCGTTCACCCTGCTGCGGCGTCTGGAGTGCGTGCTGGCGCCGACCAAGGCGGCCGTGCTGGCCGCGGCCCAGGAGCACCAGACCAAGCCCGAGGCGGTGCGCGAGAAGCTGCTGCTGCGCGCGGCCGAGCAGCAGTTCTTCAACGCCTCGCCACTGACGTTGGGCACCCTCTCGGATACCCAGACCGCCGACGACCTGATGAGCTACGTGCAGGCGTTCAGCCAGGATGCCCGCGAGATCTTCGATCACTTCCACTTCGAGGACTTCGTCCAGCAGCTGGCCGCCAACGACCTGCTCTATCAGGTGGTACAGAGGGTCGCCAGCATCGACCTGAGCCCGGCGCGGATCAGCAACTACGGCATGGGGGTGATCTTCGAGGAGCTGATCCGCAAGTTCGCCGAGAGCTCCAACGAGACCGCCGGTGAGCACTTCACGCCTCGCGACATCGTGCACCTGACCACCTCGCTGGTGCTGACCGGCCAGGACGAGACCCTGCGCCCGCACCGCATCGCCACCGTCTACGACCCCACGGCGGGCACCGGCGGCTTCCTCTCCGAGAGCGACGAGTACATCCAGCAGGTCAGCGAGAACGTCACGGTGTCGCTGCACGGCCAGGAGCTGAACCCGGAGTCCTACGCCATCTGCAAGGCGGACATGCTGATCAAGGGCCAGGACGTGGCCCAGATCAAGCTCGGCAACACCCTCTCCGACGACCAGCTGCCCGCCGAGCGCTTCGACTTCATGCTCGCCAACCCGCCGTTCGGGGTCGAGTGGAAGAAGGTCCAGAAGCAGGTCACCGACGAGCACAAGCAGAAGGGCTACGACGGCCGCTTCGGTCCGGGCCTGCCGCGCGTCTCCGACGGCTCGCTGCTGTTTTTGATGCATCTGGTCAGCAAGATGCGCCGCCCCAAGGACGGCGGCTCGCGGATCGGCATCATCCTCAACGGCTCGCCCTTGTTCACCGGCGGGGCCGGCAGCGGCGAGTCCGAGATCCGCCGCTACCTGCTGCAGCACGACCTGGTCGAGGCGATCGTCGCCCTGCCCACGGACATGTTCTACAACACCGGCATCGCCACCTACGTGTGGGTGCTCTCCAACCACAAGCCGGCCGAGCGCCGCGGCAAGGTCCAGCTGATCAACGCCACCGAGCGCTACACCAAGATGCGCAAGTCGCTGGGCAGCAAGCGCCAGTACGTGACCGACCGCGACATCGACGAGATCGTACGCTGCTACGGCGCCTTCCAGGAAACCGAGGAGAGCAAGATCTTCCCGGTGGAGGCCTTCGGCTACCGGCGCATCACCGTCGAGCGCCCGCTGCGCCTCAACTTCCAGGCGAGCCCCGAGCGCCTGGCCCGGCTCGATGACGAGAAGCCGCTCCAGAAGCTTCCGGAGGCCGAGCGCGAGGCAGTCAAGGCCGCCTGCGCCACCCTGAACGCCGAGAGCCGCTACACCAACCGGGACGCCTTCACCAAGGACCTGAAGGCCGCGCTGAAGCCCACCGGCCTCAAGGTCGGCGCCCCGGTCCTCAAGGCCGTCCTCAATGCCCTGTCCGAGCGCGACAGTGAAGCCGACATCTGCACCGACAAGAAGGGCAACCCGGAGCCCGACAGCGGCCTGCGTGACAACGAGAACGTGCCGCTGGACGAGTCGGTATTCGACTACTTTGCGCGCGAGGTGACTCCCCACGTGCCCGACGCCTGGATCGACGAGGACAAGCGCGACGAGCTGGACGGCCGCATCGGCATCGTCGGTTTCGAGATCCCGTTCAACCGGCACTTCTACACCTTCGAGCCGCCGCGCCCGCTGGAGGCCATCGACGCCGACCTCAAGGCCTGCACCGACCGGATCAAGCAGATGATCGAGGAGCTGTCGGCATGAGCTTTCCGCAATACCCCGAGTACAAGGACTCCGGCGTCGAGTGGCTGGGCGAGGTGCCGGCACACTGGCAAGTTCAAAAGATTGCTTGGCATGTGCCGTTTTCCGTTGGGTGGACGCCATCATCAGGAAAAGACGAATACTATGATGGCGACAACTTGTGGGTCACCATTGCGGACTTGAATGTGTCAAATGTGAATGACACCAAGTCTAAAATTAGCAACTTGGCCGTAAAGGATCGAGGAGGGAAGTTGGTCCCGGCTGGCAGCATGCTATTTTCTTTCAAGCTGACTGTAGGGTCTGTCGCGTTCCTCGAAAAGCCTGCCTATACAAATGAAGCTATTGCTGCTTTTGAGCCAAACAGCAACCTTGACTTAAGGTACTGGAGCTATGCTGCTCCCATTTTTATACCCAAGTTTGGAAGGAATAACATTTATGGGGCGCTCCTTCTTAATCAAGAGCCTGAATCCGTGAGACCGGCCCCCAGGAATGCTTCTAACCTACTGAACTGCATGGCAATATAGCGAATATCGCCATTCACCCAGATAGTGCCATGCCCA